>NZ_JBAWAZ010000391.1:0-2521 GCF_049589555.1 Trichococcus sp. | reverse complement strand
CCGGGAACTTCCATCGGTTTGATGCCGCGTTCGCGGAACGTTTCCACGATGGCATTGCCCGTCTCTTCCTCGTAACCCCGGTCGATTTCCGCTTGCGTCAGGAAACGGGCGCAGGGAACCGTGCCGTAAAAGGTATCGGCGTGTGTTGTACCCATGGCCGGCACATCCAATCCGGCTTGCGCCCAAATCGTGGCCCAAGTCGAATGCGTGTGCACGACAGCGCCGATTTCCGGGAATTCCTTGTAAAGGACCGCATGCGTCGGCATGTCGGATGACGGGTTCAGATCGCCTTCGATGACATTGCCTTCAAAGTCGCAGACGACCATATCGCTCGCCTGCATGTCGTCATAGCCGACACCGCTTGGCTTGATGACGAACAAGCCTTTTTCGCGGTCGACCGCGCTGACGTTTCCCCACGTGTATTTGATCAATCCCCGTTCCGGCAATTCCAGATTGGCTTGAAAAACTTCTTCTTTTAATTGTTCCAGCAAGATGTTTCCTTCCCTTCTATCCCAAACTCAAATCTATCTCAAACTCAAATGCTCGACTGCAGCCTGCTCGATCGCCAGCCCTTTTTGGTAACGTTCGATGAAGGTTCCGAAACCTTCAACGTCGCGCGCATCAGGAGCGATCGTGATGCCTTCATCGGCACCGAATACTTTCTTGTCCAAAAATGCATCCAAAGTCTCTGACGTTTCTTTGCGGTCAGTGTAGGCAGCCAGCAATGCGATGCCCCATGCGCCGCCTTCTCCGGCCGTCTCCATGACGGTGACCGGTGCGTCCATGACGGCAGCCAACACTTTCTGGCCGACCTCAGGGGTTTTGAAGATACCACCGTGGCCGACGATTTTGTCGATCGCGACATGTTCCTGCTTCAGGATGTTCATGCCGATCTTCATTGCCCCAAAAGCTGTGAAGAGGTGCACGCGCATGAAGTTGGCCAAGTTGAAGTTGCTTTCCGGTGTGCGGACAAACAACGGCCGTCCTTCCGCCAAATGGGTGATGTTCTCGCCCGAGTAATAGCCGTACGAGAGCAATCCGCCGCAATCGGCATCGCCTTCAAGCGCTTTGTTGAATAACGTGGCGAACAATTTGTCCGTATCAATTGCGAAACCAGCAGCTTCGCTGAATTCCCGGAAAAGCTTGACCCAGGCGTTGATATCGGATGAGCAATTATTGGTATGCACCATCGCGACCAGGCTTCCTGCCGGCGTCGTCACGAGATCGATTTCCGGATGCACTTCGTTCAAGTCCTGCTCCAATACGATCATCGCAAATGCCGATGTCCCTGCGGATACATTCCCGGTGCGCTCCGCCACGCTGTTCGTGGCGACCATACCGGTTCCGGCGTCCCCTTCCGGCGCACACAACGGGATGCCCGCTTCCAGTGTGCCTGTCGGATCGAGGAGTTTGGCTCCCGCTTCCGTCAGATTCCCGGCCGCGTCCCCTGCCAACAATACTTCCGGCAGCAGATCCGCCAATTTCCAAGTCGCGCCTTTTTCTGCGACTAATGCATCGAATTGGTTGATCATGCGTTCATCATAGTTTTTCTTTTCGACATCTATCGGGAACATCCCGGATGCATCACCGATTCCCAAAACTTTTTTGCCTGTCAGTTGCCAATGGATGTAGCCTGCCAAAGTCGTAAAGAAAGCGACTTCATTTGTATGCTCTTCCTTATTCAAAACCGCTTGATACAGGTGGGCGATGCTCCAGCGTTGCGGGATATTGTATTTGAACAGTGCGGTCAATTCCTTTTCGGCATCAGCCGTAGTGGCGTTGCGCCAAGTCCGGAACGGCACCAACAATTCATTTTCCTGATTGAACGCCATGTAGCCGTGCATCATCGCGCTGAAACCGATCGATCCGACTGCGGTCAAGGTCACGCCGTATTTCTCGTTGACCTCGCGCGTCAGTTCTGCGTAACTTGTTTGAAGGCCCTTCCAAATTTGGTCCAACGAATAGGTCCAGATGCCGTCGACCAATTGATTTTCCCATTCGTAGCTTCCGGATGCGATTGGAGCGAAGCGGGAATCGATCAGCACCGCCTTGATGCGGGTAGATCCGAATTCGATTCCGATGCTCGTCTGCCGCGATTCGATATCAGTGACTATCGCTTGTAACTTCTCAGTCAAAATATTTCCTCCTTATTGCGGTGCACCCTTTCCGGATGCTGTCCGTTCTTCTTAGGGATATTATATGCCATATGTCCGTACATGTAAATAGTTAATTTTAACATTTGTCCGAACACAAAAAAACAAGTTGGCGGTTTCCTGCCCCTTATACATCGCTCGCTTCCCAAACGCAGTCCTGAAATCTGTCCAAAAACCTGGTACAGCAACAAAAAGAAGCCATCCCGGATCGGGGACAGCTTCATTCTTCAGTTATTAAATTCGTTTGACCGAGTCACGGATGATCAGTTCCGGCTCGAATATTTTATTGCCTGTCACTTCTTGCTGTACGGCCAACATGATCCACTCGGCAGCTGCCGCTCCCAATTCCTCTTTCGGATGGGAAAGGG
>NZ_JBAWAZ010000390.1:0-8394 GCF_049589555.1 Trichococcus sp. | reverse complement strand
TGGAGCGGATGGAAGGCAACCAATTGCCTGTCAGCGCCTTTTTGGACCGGGCTGACGGGACTTTCCCGCAGGGGACGACGCAATATGAAAAACGCGAAATCGCCGTCCAGATTCCGATCTGGAACCCTGAGGAATGCATCCAGTGCAATCAATGCTCATTCGTTTGTCCGCATGCCGCCATCCGACCGTTCCTGGCCACCGAAGACGAGGCAGCCAATGCCCCTGAAGGCGTGGAATTCCTGGATGGGATGCGCCCATACAAAGACTACAAATACCGGATCCAAGTATCCGCTGCCGACTGCACGGGTTGCGGCATCTGCGTCTTGACCTGCCCTTCCCGCAAAAAAGCGATCGAGATGAAAAACCGTGAGGACCATCTTGAGGAAAACAATAACTGGGATTACATGATCCGTCTGCCGCACAAGGAAAATCCGGTCGGCATCAATACGGTTAAGGGCAGTCAATTCGAAAAACCGTTGTTTGAATTTTCAGGTGCCTGCGCTGGTTGCGGCGAAACGCCATACATCAAACTGGTCACCCAAGTGGTGGGTGATCGCATGCAGATAGCGAATGCGACAGGCTGCTCATCCATCTACGGTGGATCGGCTCCTTCCACTCCGTATACGACTAATGAAGCCGGCTGCGGGCCATCATGGGCAAATTCTCTGTTGGAGGATAATGCGGAATTCGGCCTTGGGATGCACCATGCGACGAAACAACTGCGTCAACGCACACTGGAATTGACAGGAGAGCTCTTGAACCTGCAGATTGACAATTCGCTCAGAATGGCTGCAACAGCCTGGACAGAGGGATTCAACGACAAAAACAGCGCCCGCAAGTTAGCCGAAGCGTACATCAAGGCTTTGGAAACTGCGGACACAAAGGATCAGAAGATCCAACAACTGATCAATGATTTAGTCGGCTATAAGGACTATCTGATGAAACGCTCCACTTGGATGATTGGAGGAGATGGCTGGGCCTATGATATCGGCTTCGGCGGAATCGACCATGTTCTCGCAAGCGGGGAAGATGTGAATATCCTCGTGCTGGATACCGAAGTCTATTCCAACACAGGCGGGCAGGTTTCCAAATCATCCAACCTAGGTGCCATTGCCGAGTTCGCTTCCGGCGGCAAACCGGTCCGCAAAAAAGATTTGGGCATGATGATGATGAATTACGGGTACGTCTATGTCGCCCAGATTGCGATGGGCGCAAACCCTAGGCATACGTTGAAAGTCATCTCCGAGGCAGAAGCCTATGATGGTCCTTCCATCGTCATCGCCTACTCGCCATGCATCAGTCACGGCATCAAGTGCGGTTTGACCGTATCGCAGGAACACGAAAAGGATGCTGTGGATGTCGGTTATTGGCATCTTTACCGCTTCCACCCGGAAAACAAACTGAAAGGGAAAAACCCGTTCAAGTTGGATTCCAAGGAACCACAATTTGAACGTTTCCAGGATTTTCTGATGGAAGAGGTCCGTTACTCTTCATTGTATAACCAGTATGATGCTGAGCATGTACAGGCGATCTTCGACGAAAGCCTCCTGGCAGCAAAAGACCGTTATCAGTCCTATGCACGCTTGGATTCTTATACAGACTAGCATCAATCCGGACCAGTCGCAGCCTAATAGTGGTGACTGGTTCTTTTTGTTGCGTTCAGGCATGCATCCAAAGTTACGACAGCGTCCGTAATGTTTTGAGAAAAGGGACAGGGAAGGCTATAATGGAGAAAAGAGAGCGCTTTTAGGAAAAGGGTTTATAAAGGAAGCGAGGAAGCATCATGACGGCAGAAGTAGGGATATTGAACGCAAACGGATTGGTCTTGGCGGCTGATTCCGCTCTGACGATGGGGAACAGCGAACAAATGAAAATATTCAATTCCGGCAATAAGATTTTTTCGCTCGGACCGAGTCATTCAATCGGCATCATGATGTTCGGAAATGTTCAATTCATGGGGATACCATGGGAAATCATCGTAACAGGATTCCATCAGAAAATAGGTGCCCGCCCATTGGATTCGGTCTGGGATTACTGCACCGAATTCTTCAATTATCTTGAGAATGTGGATGAAATCTACTCCTCGATCTTTACCGAAGTGCTCATCATCGGATATGCGGAAAACGTCAGCAATATTTTGGAGAATACGACTTATGTACCGTCACCCGGTGCTTTCACTCTGGCGGATTACCAAAAAGCTGTCGAGGAGAAGATTCCCGCCTTACTGAAAGAAAGCGAAAAAATGAAGAGCATCACCAAAAAGGCCCCGATCAAAGTTTTCTCCGACCGTTACGGGGAGAAACTGGACGAGGTTTTTAAGGAGCTATTCGATACCGTATTCCTGGGTTTGAACCTCTACGATAAATTCAAGCCGGATCTTTATAAAATCGTGCGGAATTATGTGTACAGCGACAGTTACTATCCCGACACCTACTCCGGCCTGGTGATCGCTGGCTTCGGCTACACTGAGCTGTTCCCCAGCATTTACCAGTACGACATAGCCGGTGTCGTCGACAAAGTGATCAAAAAACGGTTGACTGTGCGACAGATCGTAATGAATGATTTTGCCGAAGACAGATGTTCCTCGGCCATTGTCCCATTTGCGCAACAGGATATGGTCCATACGGTCATTAACGGTATAGCGCCGGATCTGGAGGCCGACCTCGGGGAATTGCTCCGCGCCACACTCGAAAAACTAATTTCGGAACTTACCGAGAAAAAGTTGCTGAAGGAAAGCGATGCTCCAGAAATCAACAAATTGAAGGCAACGCTGGTCGAATCGGGCCTGAATGCCTTCGAAAACATGAAACAGGAACGGCATTTGACCCCTGTCTTGATGACGATCGATTCGATGCCGAAGGAGGAACTCGCTCTGATTGCGGAAACGCTGGTCAACATCACCTCCTTCAAAGGAAAAATTTCCTTTTCGATGGAAACGGTCGGCGGACCGATCGATGTGCTCTTGATCACGAAAAGCGACGGCCCGGTCTGGGTCAAGCGGAAGAACTACTTCAATCCCGATATCAATCGCCTGCGCTGAAATGACAGAAAATTCCCCCAAAATTTCCTAACTTGATGTAAAATGAATGAAATGAGCTTTATGGAAGGTGTTATTATGTATCTGAATATTCAAGAAACGGCCGACTATCTGGAAGTGCCGGTCAGCGAAATCCAGCGTTTGATCCGCGAGCGCCAAATCCGTACAATCCAAGTGGATGATGACATACTGCTGAACCGCGATCAATTCAATTTTTTCATTGAACAAAGAGAAAAGTACAAACACGAGTTGGAGGCCTATATGAACACGCCTCTGCCGGAAGATCCTGACATTAAGGATGAGGATTAAAAAAACAGCGGGCTCTTATGATGAGAGACCGCTGTTTTTGTCGTTTTGGAAGGTAATGATTTGCGCTGTTTACCTGTTTTTTTTGCGTCTGTATTCAGACCGCGAGAGGCCGTTTGCATCCACATTTTTTACAGCAACTGGCTGTTCCTCTGAGAAGACAGGATTCGTTTGTTTGGCAGACTTTACAGCAGAAAGCTTCTTGGCTTTGAATTTGCCGGATTTGAACAGGTCCAGCGCCAGGAAGACTGCGGCTGCAATAAAGAGACCGAACGAGAGGGCGCCCATCCAGCCGGAAACACCCAACAGATCATCCAAAGTTGTCAGGAGATGGATATATCTCAATAGTGCGCCCAAACCTGCGCACAGGATCGCCCGTTTGGTGTTGCCGCTGGCCAGTTTCAAGCGCTTATTGCCCTCCATAAGAATACTGAAGACGGCAATCGCATAACTGACGAGTGCGGCGTACAGAAGCAGGCCGTTCTGCCCTGTGATGTTCGCCAAAAAATCGCCGGCCATCGTTTGCGTATCGAGGAAAAGGAAAAATGTACCGAACAGGGCGCCGAGTACACCATTTCTGAAATGTGTGCCTTGCTTCTTCAGCAGCTTATTCAAGTTTGCCGAAAAGGACAGGAATGCCAGTGCGTAGCAACCGATTGCCAAATAGAGCGTCAAATTGGAAATGCCTGTTCTGCTAGCTATCAGTTGATCGCTGGCTGTTTGGGTGTGCAGATAGAGGAAACTGGTCCCCATGATCAAGCCGGATACGCCGCTGCGGAATCGGGCATTCGCTTCGCGTTTCTGCTTGCTTTTTCCAAGCAGGACCTGCAACGTTGCGATACTGAAAAATCCCAATGAAATGTATAGGCCGAGATCCGGAATGCCGATGATGCTGCCGATAGCAGTAGCCTGTTGCAGGTAGCCGAAAAGCACGGCGAGAATCACTGATGTGAACGGAAATCTGGATTCCTTGCCGTTGCGTTTTTTCATGATATGGATAAACGTCAGGATAAGAAGAAAAACGATGATGATCGGGTAGGTCATACCAAAGCCCCCTTGTATGTCAATTTGCTCTGAACAACAGAAGCACCAAAACTGATTCCGCTGGTCAGGAACATTCAAAGGACATCATAACACAGATTTATGATGCATTTGTTTCAGAATGACGATTCTTTTGTTAAGAAAGTATGACCTGTTCCACCATATGACAAAAAACGTGAACCGAAGCAACCAACAGTGAGGGTGCTATGTCAGGATGCACCAAAAAAGCATACCGCTGCTAAATGAGCGGTATGCTTCGTAATTTGAAGGATGAATCAGAAATTTGGCGGCGAATCTTCCGTCTCATCAGGCGGCACATCATCCCAGCTAGTATCGATCGCATATTCTGACCCAAAGTCTTCATATTCCGTGTCGAAAATATCCGAATCGCCCAACTGGGATAATGCGAAGTTGATCAAACGGATCAAATCTTGTGTGTCCGTCAGTTTCAATTTATCCCGATTCTGCAGAATCGTGGGGCGGTCCTCCATTTCGTCGGGACTGGCATTTTCCGCGGCTACGCAAATCGGATAGCGGCAATCTTCTTGGGGAACAACCATCTCCGTGAGTTGGATATCCACTTCTATGACGGCGTCCGTGAAATAGATGTAGGTCGCCGCATCATCGATGTCGGTGAAAAATTTCTGCAGCGTCTGGTCCTCATTTTCCGCGCTGTCGTTTTCATCGTAATAGTCGTAGTTATTTTCTTCGATTTCATCCACATCTTCACGTTCCTCATTGGAATATTCCCTGAGATCGCTCTCGTCGGTGTAATCTTCCAAAGTGTCCAAAGGTGTCTCCTCGATGATGATGGGAAGGAGGTCTGTGCCACCGGAGCGCGTGATTTCAAAACGGTGTTCGAAAAAACCACTCCAACTGAATGCTGCTTGGATGATGCTGTTGAAATCGTAGAAAGTCTCATCGCTGTTCACCTGGATATCCCGCCAAATTGGAACGCCGATGTCGCGGACAGCAACCCTGAATTCATAAATCATTCCGATCACCCCTGTTCTCTTATTTATTCCAGTATAGCGCTTTATCAAGGTTAAGGGCAAAGAATATACATCACTTTTTTCGTCAGAAATCCGAGGTTCAGAAATGCAGTTTACAAATCTATTTCGTTATAATGGATATGACAAAGAACTTGCACGAAGAGAATGCAACAATGGAGGAGGATGTTGTATGTTGGACAGTAGGTACATCATTACTTATGGTTTGACGGATGAGGAAAGCGACTATTTGCGCAAACGCAGCAAGGGATTGAGTGGGAGGTGTTGATTGCAGATGATTATCGAGATTTGATGGCAGCAGGTCATTTCCTTTCCATCATTTCTACATCAGCCGAACTAAGGCAAAGAGAGGAGCCTGCATCATGTCTACAGTCGTTTCAAAATTGTTGCAATCGCCAGAGCCATCCATCAGGTTTGCTACCAGGGTCCGGTTATTGGGAGAAGATCCTTATTCATCCGAAATCAGCGATTTGCTGTCGGAAATCAAACATTCGGAACGGGTCAATAAAATTCTGAGCAAAAAAGATGCTTCTGGATTGCTGATGCCGTTGGACAATCCATACAAAAAATGGGATGGCGCGCATTGGGCACTGACGCTTTTGGCTGATCTCAGCTATCCCAAAAACGATTCCGCTGTCTTGCCGATAATCGATCAAGTCTGCCAAAATTGGCTGAAACCGGAATTCTGGGAAAATGACCCTGTCAATGGCAAGTTCAGAAGACACGCCTCTCAACAAGGAAATGCCCTGTATTCCCTGTTGAGCTTAACCGATCAGTCCAGAATGGAGACAGCCCGCTTGTTGGTGGAGTTGCTGTTGAAATGGCAATGGCCGGATGGCGGATGGAACTGTGATCCGAATCCGCAGGCTGATGTTTCCTCCTTCACTGAATCCTTGATACCGTTGCGGGCATTGGCTCTCTTTGGCAGGCAGACCGGCGACAAAAAGATTTTGGATGCATGTGAAAAAGCAGCAGAGGTATTCCTGTGCCGCCACCTTTACCGCAGGTGTTCGAACAACAGGATCATCAAGAGCGATTTCACATTATTGCATTACCCTTGTTATTGGCACTATGATATCCTCTTTGCCTTGAAGGTCATGGCAGAGATGGGAATCGTTACAGATAGTCGTTGCAATGATGCGTTGGATCTTTTGGAATCCAAACGGTTCCCGGACGGCAGTTGGCCGTTGGAAGCAAAATATGGCCGAACCCTTGATGAAAAAACTGCAGATAGGCAATCAAACAGTACTTATCTGGATTGGGGGGAAGTGGACGGAAAGAGCGGCAATGAGTGGGTAACATCTGATGCCTTGTATGTATTGCATGCAGCAGGAAGATAAAGTGATCCGCTATTGATCGATACCCTCACAACGATCCATTCAAATTATCCAGCCTTCCTGCAATCACTGTCCCAACTCAGAATATCTATGGTACACTTATAATGTTGCTTGATTCAGCCTTTCATTACTCAAAAAGGCTGCGTATTATTAATTATATTTCCACATCAAGGAGATGATTTATTGGGGAATTTTTCCATTGCAGTGAATGCAGTAATGCCTTTATTGTTGTACATGTTGATCGGACAGGGATTATTGCGGGCTAAGTTGTTGGACGGCACGACTTATCAAAAATTGAACAACGCCATTTTCCGGTTCTTTTTGCCGATAAATCTCCTGATGAACGTTTACGAAGCGGACGTCAGAAGCACTTTCAGAGTCGATGTGCTCCTGTTCGCTGTTGGTCTTACCTTAAGCGTCTTCTTCCTTTTTGCTTTGTTTATTCCGCGTATCGAAAAGGACAATGCCAAACGCGGGGTGATGCTGCAAGGTACGTTCCGCTCAAATTTTGTGCTGTTCGGGTTGCCGATTGCCACTTCATTGTTGTCGGAAAGCCAATTGGGGATGACATCGATACTGATTGCGGTCATCGTTCCTTTGAATAATGTTCTGTCGGTCGTGGCACTTTCCATCTATTCGGATCATAAAATCCAACCCGGTCGAATTCTCCTGGACATCCTTAAGAACCCAATGTTCATCGGTACAATCATCGGGATACTGATCAGTCTTTCCGGATTGAAATTCCCTCTGTTCCTCGACGACACGCTGAGCGGAATCAAAGGCCTGGTCACACCATTGGCATTGATTGTTATGGGCGGCACTTTCCGCTTTGACGCCTTGAATAATGCACGGATCCAACTGGCGGTGACGGTATTATTCAAGTTGGTTCTGATCCCGATAATCGGCCTTACGCTGGCTGTCCTTTACGGATTGACGGGAGAAAATCTGGTGCCGATGATGACGATGCTGGGCGGTCCTACAGCAGTATCCAGCTACACGATGGCACAACAGATGGGCGGTGATCCGGATTTGGCGAGCCAAATCGTCGTTTTCACCACAATTTTTTCGATGTTCAGTTTGGTTGTGTTCATAACGGTCCTTAAATCATTATTTTTGATTTGAATACAATGTAAGGAAACAAGAGCCTGCTGAATAAGCAGATTCTTGTTTCCTTTTTATGTCCCCTCGTGTTCGCCTATGGACCGGCGAAAGCTTATAATGGATGTAGAAGGAATACAACCATCTTATGATAGGGGACGATAATAATGATCATCATCGGGATTACCGGAGGATCGGGTGCCGGCAAAACAACCGTAGCAAAAACAATCGCGAAAAGACTGGGCAAGGGCAATGTCGTCTATGTATCGCAGGATTGGTACTACAAGGATCAAACGCATCTGAGCGCAATTGAACGCGAAAACCTGAATCTCGATCACCCAAACGCCTTCGATAACGAACTGTTGATAGCTGATTTGGCAAAACTCCGTTCCGGACAAGACATCGAGGCGCCAATCTACGATTTCGGTCTGCAAGCGCGTTCGAAAAAGACTACCCCGATCGAGTCGAAGCCGGTCGTCATACTGGAAGGGATCCTGATTTTGGCCATACCCAAGTTGGTATCAATGATCGACATCAAAATATTTGTCGATGCGGAACCGGACAT
>NZ_JBAWAZ010000389.1:0-1679 GCF_049589555.1 Trichococcus sp. | reverse complement strand
TCATTGATGTAGGAATCAAAAATTTCAAAGAAATCCGACAGGAGGCCATCTTTTTTCTGCAAATACTGTAACTCCGATATTGTGTGGGTGAATAGTTTTTCGCGTATCTGGGCTTTATCCATGGTATCTCCTTCATGTAAGAAATGGTCAATCATCTCGTAAGAATATGATATTAATAAAATACGGCATATCCGTTAAGATGTACTTGTTAGCGATACCATAATGATAATCCGGATGATAAATTTAGTCAATATGATTCGCCTGACATTGTTCTTTGCACAGAAGCATCAAATATAGGAGGAAAATTAATGAATACTGAAAAAATGTCCCTCAGCGACAAGATTCAAAATACTGTTGGACCTTTCGCAACCAAGGTGAACAACAACATTTACCTGACCTCCGTCAGGGATGCCATGCTGGCATACATGCCCTTTACTTTTATCGCGTCGATCTTTTTGATTATCGCCTTTTTCCCGATTACCCAGGTTACTGACTTTATTACAATGGTTTTAGGTACAGAAAATGCATTTGTGTGGCAATCGAAATTATTATATGTTAACAGTGCAACGTTGGCAGTAGGCGGCTTGATCGTCGTTATTTCCATGGCGAAATCATTGGCGGATAAGCTGGAAACAAACGTGCTGCAATGCATCATTACCGCAGTCGTCTCCTTCCTTTTGCTGACGCCGCTGGATAACATCGAAGGCGTCGATTTTCTGAACATCACAAAAATCAGCGCGCAATCGATGTTCCTGTCGATCTTGGTCGGAATGTTCAGCACCATCATCTACAAAAAAATTGAAGAAAGAGGAATCAAAATCAAACTGCCGGAATCCGTTCCGCCTGCAGTAGCCGGACCATTCGAATCGGTCATCCCTTCCTTCATCGTTGTCACCACATTCTTCATCATCCGCTTGATCATCGAGTTGTTGCTGAAGAGTGACGCTTTAACATTGATCAACGGCACGTTAGGCAAACCATTGACTTACTTGGGCGGATCGATCGGCGGCTTGGTTGTAGTCAAAATCTTCGAACAATTCCTTTGGTTCTTCGGCTTGCACGGCGGTTCAATTATCCAAGCCGTGATGGATCCTATCCACCAAGTTCTGGAAGATCAAAATAAAGTTGCGTCATTGGCAGGAGCAATCCCTCCGAACATCATCAGCATGAGCTTCCGTAATCATTTCGCATCGATCGGTGTCGTGGGTGCCGTCATCGCGATCCTGATCGTAGCCAAGAGCAGACAGTACAAGGAAGTCGGCAAAATCTCAAGCGTCCCTTACATGTTCAATATCGGTGAACCAGCGTTGTTCGGTATCCCGTTGATGCTGAATTTCTTATACTTCATCCCGTTCATCTTCTCGAATGCCATTTCGACTGTCGTCGCTTATGTCGTCTTCGCGATGGGACTTGTGCCGCTTCCGACCGGCTTGGCGCAGATTCCATGGACAACGCCACCGATCATCAGCGGCTACTTCGTCACCGGCAGCATCAGAGGTTCACTCCTGCAGATTGCCCTGATCGCAATCACGACATTGGTTTGGATTCCGTTTGTCCGGATGGCCGATAAGCAGCATTACAAAGAGGAAAATGAAATGGACAGCACAGGTTCGGATTCGGTTGTCCATGAAGCAGAAGGAAGCCATTAAATGACCGCAACGGATCCATTGGCGATAAAC
>NZ_JBAWAZ010000388.1:0-35255 GCF_049589555.1 Trichococcus sp. | reverse complement strand
ATGGCTAGCGGTCCAAGCCTGCCTCTCGGAAATTAGATAAATCTGACCCATTGCGCTCTGCGATGCTCATTCAGGGCCAGATTTCCTAAATTTCTTTCGAGGCAGAGCGGGCTTGTCCCGCTTTTCTATTCATTCTTCGTTAAGCAGTCGGACCATATAAACTTCTTCGCAGAATCCGCGCAGACTGTTATAGGCTCTTTTGATGCGCGACGTGTTTCTGCTGAATCCGATGATGGTAGGGCCACTGCCGCTCATCGTCACGCCATCAAGGCCGTACTTCTCCATCCGGTCCTTCAATTGGCGCAGTTCCGGATGCTTATTGAAGGTCACTTGCTCTAAAGCATTCCCAACGTTCTGACACATCCGCTCGTAATCGCCCTCCTCGATGGCTTGCGCTACGATGCGGGAAGTCGGTTTGTGCTGCAGTTGCTCGACAGCCAACAGCCGGAAAATCGTCTTCGTCGAGACGCTCAGGCGCGGTTTCGCCAAAATCACCCAACAGGATGGCATCGGTCGCAGTTTGCGGACGATTTCCCCTCGGCCTGATACGAAGGCTGTGCCACCCACTATGCTGTAGGGAACATCCGAGCCTACTTGGTTGCCGATCGCAATCAGCTCCTCAACAGAAAGCTGCAGATCCCAAATCTTGTTCAGCGCGCGCAAAGCCGCAGCCGCATCCGTGCTGCCGCCGCCCAATCCGGCAGCGACAGGGATTTTCTTGTCGATTTCGATTTTGATCCCCTTCTTTATCCCGCAACGGTCTTTGAGAAGCTTCACTGCTTGATAGACATGATTTCGCGTATCCACGGGCAAAAACACTTTGTTCGTGTAGATTCTGATTTCATCTTTTTCGAGAGGAGTAAACGTAAGATGGTCCGCGAGGTCGACTGAAGCCATCACCATTTCGAGTTCATGATAAAGGTCATCCCGCTTATACAATACATCTAACGCCAAATTTATTTTTGCCGGTGCCCGTTCAATCCATTCCATCGCTCCACGCTCCTCTCAACTGTTCTTATACTACAATACTAGCGTAAGCGTGCCGTTTTTAAAAGAATTATATGTCAATAACCAAGAATTACTTTCTGAATGATCAATATCTCACGGCTCAGTGCCCGGAACCGGTTTTCCCCATACACGATTTCTCTTGCAGCAGGCGATTTTTCGATAAAAAAAAACAGACATTTCGATGTCTGTTTGATTTATTTGGAATAAGTTCTTACATAATTTAAGCGTACTGGCATTTTTCTTCATCATAAAATAAGATCTCTACAGCTTCGGTTAAAACATCTGCATAACTGTATGATACACGTTCAAATGCATTTTCGTTTTGGTCTAGATCAACCACAAATACAGCATGATACGTTTCCCGTAAAATACCTTTTCGTTCTGTCTTGCGTTTGCGTCCTGCTTGCGCAGTCAGCATAACTTTCTGCCCTAAGTGACATTCCAGTTGTTCCTTAATCTGACTCAAATTATCCGGCATTCTGTTTCACCTCACTGATTCACAGTATAACACAGATAAATTAAATTAACAAGTATATCACAGAGGACGTATGCACGCAACTATGAAACGAATAAATTTTTAAAGAAATCTTATCAACTTTTTTTACTTTTATTTAGTAAAACTGCTGCTTGGAAAATTGCACCGCGGATGCATCACCTTCCCTTCGCAATGGGATCCGGATGGTGATGCATCCGTACCGATGGTGCCTCTGGACGCGAAAATATCAGGTTATTTTTTGATGATTTATTGAACGTCCAAATATTTGACTAAAGCATTCGCCAGGTCCGCAAATTGTTCGATGCTCAGTGCTTCTCCCCGTTTTGAAGGCTCAATGCCGGCTTCTTCAAGTCCGGCTGTCAAAGCTGCCTTGATCTCTTCCGTTTTGCCGTAGCGGGATTGCAGATTGTTCCAGAGCGTTTTTCTGCGCTGATTGAAACCGGCGCGCACCAAATCAAAGAAGAACTTCTCATCGGTAACTTTGACTTTAGGTTCCGCTCTCCGCTGCAGCTTCAGGATTGCCGAATCGACATTCGGTTGCGGCACAAAAACGGTTTTCGGAACGATGAAGGCAATCTCGGCTTCCGTATAGTAGTCGATCGCAATCGTCAATGAACCGAATGATTTCGTTCCAGGTTTGGCTGTCATGCGCTGCGCGACTTCCTTTTGCATCATCATCACAAACGTGTCGATCGGCAAATCAGTCTCTATGAAATTCATGATGATCGGCGTCGTGATATAGTAAGGCAGATTCGCTGCCACCACTAATCGTTCGGCCGGTTCAAAATGCTCTTCGATGACTTGCGGAACATTTGCCTCCAGAATATCCTGAAAAATGATTTCGATATTATCGTATTCCGCAAGTTCCGTCTTCAGAATCGGCGCCAGACGTCTGTCCACTTCAAACGCCACTACTTTTTTGGCTTCTCTGGCAAGGCGTTCCGTCAAGGCTCCGATACCGGGGCCGATCTCGATCACATTGGTGTTTTCATCTATGCCGGCTGCAGCAACCATCTTCGTCAGTATATTCGGGTCAACCAAAAAGTTTTGGCCTAGGCTCTTCTTCATGGTCAAATGGTATTTTTTTAAGATGGCGTTCGTTCTGCTCGGTGTTGCTATATCCTTATGGTATTCTAATCCACTCATTTATTTTCCTCCTCCTGCCGCAGAGCGGTCAGGCTATCCTTTTCATCCAGTTCTTTCAAAATGGCCGTCATCGCTGCGTTAACAGCTTCTTTTTCCAATTGGAACATGCGCAGGCGTTTCAACAACTGTTTCCCGTTCGTATGCCCGATCCCAAGCGCATCCCCCAGCAACTCCCGGTAACGGCTTGAGTCAGCATGTCCGACCAAGCGCCATTCATCCAGGAATTTCCTGTCGATGTCGCTCGTTTCTGCTTGCCTTTGCGTGTAGATATTCTTCAGCGCTTCCCTTATGATTTCCGGAGAGGCATGCTCGATTCCGAGGCTTCCGCCTTTCGGGGATTGCGCGTCATCCTTGCGCAAAAACGCATGCTTGACGCCGGGAATCCGTTCCACGATCGTTGCCCGGATCTTCCCGCCTGGAAAATCCGGATCGGTGAAGACGATGACGCCACGTGTCGCTTGCGCATGGGCGATCAGCTGCAGCGTTTCTTCGTTGATTGCTGATCCGTTCGTTTCGATCGTATCAGCTTCCACCGCCAGTTTGATCCGTCTTGTATCGTCTTTCCCCTCGACCACTATAATCTCTTCTATTTTCATCTATCATCCAACCCGAATAATGTATTTGCGTTTTTGGTAGTCTGCAGCGCGATCTCTTCGAAGGTCTGGCCACGTAATTCAGCAATCTTTTCGGCTACATAGCGGACATATGCCGGCTCGTTTCGCTTTCCGCGGAAAGGAACGGGAGCCAGATAAGGCGCATCAGTTTCGACCAAGAGTCTCTCGATCGGAACAGCTTTGGCCACTTCATGGACTTCTGTCGCCTTTTTGAAGGTGACGACGCCGCTGATCGAAATGTGCATGCCCAAATCCAAAAACTTCTTCATGTAGTTCACGTCACCGCTGAAGCTGTGCATGATGCCGCCTATGTCGCGCACATCCTCTTCCTTCAGAATGCGGTACGTGTCTTCGATGGCATCACGCATATGGATGCTGATCGGCAGTTCCAATTCTTTTGCGATCGCGATTTGCCTTCTGAACACTTTAGCTTGCACGTCATGCGGCGCTGTGTCCCAGTGATAGTCCAGACCCATCTCGCCCATGGCAACAACCTTTTTTTCTTCAAGCAATGCCATCAGGCTGTCTTCCACTGCCGCAGTATAGGTGGCTGCTTCAGTAGGATGCCAGCCGATGATGCTGTAGATTTCGGGATATTTTGCGCTCAATTCGAGCGATTTTTTTATTGTGTCCGCATCGAATCCCACGACCGCAAATCTTCCGACACCGGCTTCGTGGGCCCTTCCGATGGCCGCATCCGCATCATCCGCAAAAGCGTCCACGTTCAGATGCGTGTGTGTATCAAATAATAGTTTATCCATAGATTCCTTTCCGGTTCCTGCAGGAAGGCTTAGCCTGCCCTGATTCTTCTGCATCTAAAATGGACAAAGGAGTCCGGGACAACTGTCCCAGGCTCCTTGAATCACAAAAACCCTTATGCCACTGTCGAACCATTTGCTGCCGATTCAGGTGCGAGTATCACTTGCAGCACGCCATCCTTTTCAGCAGAAAGGATCATTCCTTGGCTGATTTCACCCTTCATTTTGCGCGCTTTCAGGTTAGCGACGATGATGACTTTCTTGCCGATGAAATACGCAGGATCCGGATACCATTGCGCAATGCCCGACAGGATTTGGCGATGACCTTCATCACCCGCATCCAGACGAAATTTCAGCAACTTGTCCGCGCCTTCGACTTTCTGGCAATCGATGACTTCAGCTACCTTCAGCTCGACTTTATCGAAGTCTTCATATTTGATCTGTTTTTCCTTTTCGGAAGTCAGTACGGTAGTCGTCGGATCCCACTCGGCTGCTACTGTTTCCTCTTCCGCTGGGGCCGTTCCGCCCATTTGTTCCTTGATGTAGGCGACTTCTTCTTCCGTGACGAGACGAGGGAAAATAGGCGTGCCTTTTTCGACTACCTTCACGTCCGCAGGGAACGTTCCGAAGGCCACATTTTCCCAAGCGCCTTGTTTTTCGAAGTCCAATCCAAGTTGTTCATACATTCTGAACGGCGCTTGCGTCATGAATGGAGACAGGAGAATGCCGACGACGCGCAAGGTTTCCGCCAAATGCGACATGACGCTTCCCAACTCCGCTTGCTTGGATTCATCCTTCGCCAAGACCCATGGAGCTGTCTCATCGATGTATTTGTTCGCGCGTGAAATAAGGCGCCAGGTTTCGGACAAGGCCGAACTGAACTGCATGTTGTCCATTTCCTTCTGGTAATTCTCGGTCACTTCCGCTGCCATCGCTTTGAGTTCCGCATCGAAAGCCGTTTCCGCTGCTAGTGCCGCAGGGATGTTCCCTCCGAAATATTTATTGATCATCGCGATTGTTCTGTTCAGCAAGTTGCCCAGATCGTTCGCCAGGTCATAGTTGATCCGGTTCACGTAGTCTTCCGGCGTGAAGATGCCGTCGCTGCCGAAGGTCACTTCGCGCATCAGATAGTAGCGCAAAGCATCCAAACCGAAGCGGTCCACCAACATATCCGGATACACAACATTGCCTTTGGATTTGGACATTTTGCCTTCCTTCATCAAAAGCCACCCGTGTCCGAAGATTTTCTTCGGAAGCGGCAGATCCAATGCCATCAGCATGATCGGCCAATAGATGGTGTGGAAGCGGACGATTTCTTTTCCGACCATGTGCACATCAGCCGGCCAATATTTTTGGTAAAGCGAATCATCAGCCGAACCATAGCCCAAGGCAGTGATGTAGTTCGCCAATGCATCGATCCAAACATAGACCACGTGCTTCGGATTGCTCTTCACGGGAATCCCCCAGGTAAAGGTCGTCCGTGAAACAGCCAGATCCTCAAGGCCCGGTTTGATGAAGTTGTTGACCATCTCGTTTTTGCGCGACTCCGGTTGGATGAAATCGGGATGCGCTTCGTAATAAGCCAACAAACGATCCGCGTATTTGCTCATGCGGAAGAAGTAGGACTCCTCTTTCACCAACTCGACTTCATGGCCGCTTGGAGCAACCCCGCCGATGATTTTTCCGTCGGCATCGCGATATACTTCAGCCAATTGTGTTTCCGTGAAGAACTCTTCGTCGGAAACCGAATACCAGCCTTCGTATTCGCCAAGATAGATGTCGCCTTGTTCCAATAATTGTTCAAAAATCTGCTGAACGGCTTGGACATGATCATCATCAGTGGTGCGGATGAACTTGTTGTTGGAAATGTCCAGACGTTTCCATAGATCCTGCATATCCTGGGCCATGCCGTCCACATATTCTTTTGGTGTGATGCCCAATTCTGCTGCTTTGTTCTCGATTTTTTGTCCGTGCTCATCTGATCCAGTCAGGTAGAACACATCGAATCCCATCAGTTTTTTATAGCGCGCCATTACATCGCATGCGATTGTAGAATACGCATTTCCGATGTGGAGCTTACCGCTCGGATAATAGATTGGAGTAGTGATATAAAATGTATTTTTTTCTTTAGCCACGAATGAGTGCGCCTCCCTGAATTCTAAGTTGTTTGCGAATGTACGCAACTTACCGTACCATTCTACCACAAAAGTCAAGGGTTGGGGCGCGAAATTCGAAACAAGCGGCAACCTCTTGCCTACGCCTGTACCTCCGAATCCACGCACAAAAAAGCCGAAAGCAATGTTCAGCTCCCGGCCCTTCCAGCGGCATTCATCATTTATCAGTAAAGTTGTGGATCGCATCCCGCAAAAAGGCGGCGGCTCCTTTGCCTGATGCTTTATCGTAGTATGCCGTGAATCTTTCGTCGTCGACATACATCTGGGCCAGTCCACGATGCGCTTCCGGAGAGTAGGTCGGCCAAGTATAGCTCAGCCACTGTTTATGCAATGCAGCAACCGCCAATGCAGCCTCTCCGCCGGTATCCCCCGTGGCCATCGCTTCCGTCAGCATCTCCTGCAAGCGTGCGGCCAGCTCCTGCATTGCGTCAAAATCCGCTTCGCTCATTCCTGCGAACTTCTTGTTTGACGCCGCAACGGTCTTTTCTCCGTATTTTCCGCGGATTTCCTGTCCGTAGCGGGTTTCGTTCTCGTCGAGCAGTTCTTTCTTCAAGCCTTCAAATTTCTCTTTGGCGCTCATTTTTCTGCCTCCTCTTTTTTCTTCAAGCGTAGCATCGACCGTTTTGATCAGCAATTCGATTTCCTTCTTTTTCTCCAACAATGCCTGTTTATGCGCGACCAACGAACGTTCCTCGTCATAGGCCGGATCATCCATCGCTGATTTGATTTCATCAAGCGAAAAGGACAGTTGCTTGAAGAACAGGATCTGCTGCAGCCTGTCCACCTCTGCTTCACCATAGATGCGATAGCCGGAGGAACTGGTGCGTTTGGGCTTCAGCAGGCCGATTTCGTCATAGTAGCGCAGCGTCCTCGTGCTGATGCCGGCCAGACGGCTCAATTTCTGGATCGTATATTCCATCTTATCCCCTCCGTTGATTTCATCTTACACCTTGACGCTGCGTCAAGGTCAACAGTTTCCCTTCCTATACGCAAAAATCAAAAAAAGACAGCCCCGGAGGACTGTCGTGAATTTTTCGGATTATCTTGCAACACGTACGGCAAATGATGCGCCGGAAAGGTTGTAAGAAGAATAAGTAACTGTTTGGCCTGGTGCTGGAGCGTGGATGTATTGTCCGCCGCCTACGTAAATAGCTACGTGATAAGTCGCGCCTCTTGAACCCCAGAAAATCAAATCTCCCGCTTGTGCGGCTGATACAGCAATCTGCGTACCTGAGTTTTCTTGAGGAACTGTGTAGCCACCGATTTCGATGCCGTATGCTTGTCTGAAAACATAAGAAGTGAAGCCTGAGCAGTCAAAGCCTGATGGTGTTTTTCCGCCCCATACATAAGGAACTCCGATATATTGTGCAGCAATGGAAACAACATCTCCTGTTGGTGCTGATAATACCGGTGCAGTTACGACTGGTGCAGCCACAACTGGTGCGCTGACGACTGGTGCTGCTGGAGCAGACACAACTGGTGCACTCTCAACAACTGGCGCAGCTGCAACTGTTTGAGCAGGAGCTGCTGACTCGGAACTTGCAACTGTGCTTGATGCAATATCAACGGATGAAGATTCTTCTGAACTTGCTTGTGCGACTGTTGCAGCTACAGTAGCTGCGGCAGCTTCAGCGGCTGCAATGGAAGCAGCCTCTGCGGCAGCGCGTTGGTCAGCTTCTTCTTTTTGCGCCAAGAACATTTCGCGGTCGGATTCAGCTGTTGCTTTTTCAGCAGCCAAAGCGGCAACTGCGCTCTCTTGTTCGATTCTCTTCACTTGCAGATCGCCTTTAAGTTGTTCCAACTCCATGGCCATTGCATTGATTTCGTTTAAGTTCTCTTCAGTTTTATTTTTTTTGTCTTCAACAGCCTTTTGATCCGCAACTTGCTGTTCTACCAATTCTTTATTGGCTGAAACCATTTTTGATACAACATCAATGCGGGATACTAAATCTGTGAAAGATTCGGATGATACGATAAAGTTCAAGTAGTTTTCGTTTGAACCGTTCACTTGAACAGATCTTGCTTGCTCATCCAGTTGTTCTTCGCGTTGCGCGATGACTACTTGCAATTCGGCAATATCTTCTTGTAAAGCAACAATCTCATCTTGTGTCTTTACGCGGTTTGCCAATAGAGTCTCTGCTCTTTGTTCGGCTGCATCAACTTCTGCAGTGATTGCGGACAAGTTTTCTGCTGCTGTGTTTTGTTTGCTGTCCAAATCAGAAATTTTAGTTTCCTGCTGTTGGATTTTTGTTAAGATTTCATCTGCTTGAGCTGTAAAAGGCGTTACTATACTTGTTGCAAGGATCGTACCTGCTAATGCGATAGCCACTAATTTCTTCTTCAAGTCTAATTCCTCCACTTACATTCGATTGTCGTTAGTTATAATTCTTATATATCTTTTAACTTTTTATAGTTTTTCTTAAGATTCATCAACATAATGAATCATAACATAGTTTTTTTTCGTTTAACCCGGTTTCGACAAGTTGTATCCTAACTGTAACATTTCTGTAAAATGACTCTCCTAATGTGTCCAAATCCGCGCCATCAGTAATATTTCATGCACCTTCCGACTTTGTAACATTTCTGTAGCATTACTTTTTTTGTTGTCACTGTTGACATCTGAAGTTTTACTGCGCTATACTTACGGCAATTAAACAATAAAAGAAAAAGCGATGAAAAAGACAGTAGAATCGGGATTTTGTCCTATAGAGAGTCAGCGGTTGGTGGAAGTTGATGCAAGCCTGGATTCGAATTACACTTTGGAGCTTTCTTATGCGCATAAGCGGCCGGCATACGATACATGTCAGAGTGGCAAAGTCTTTCCGATTCAGGATGATTCTGCAAGCTGGGTGGTACCACGATAACTATCGTCCCTGTTCAAACAAGAATTTTCTTGTCTGGACAGGGATTTTTTTGCATATAAATTTACGAGAAGAGGAATGAAGCACATGAATATCATAGACGAATTAGAATGGCGCGGCGCCATCAATCAACAAACGGACGCGGCAGGTTTGCGCAAATTAACGGAGGATGAGCAGATTGGCCTGTATTGCGGCGTTGACCCTACCGGCGACAGCCTGCATATCGGACATCTGATTCCCTTCATAGTATTGAAGAGATTCCAATTGGCAGGACACAAACCCGTCATCCTGATCGGCGGCGCGACCGGATCGATAGGCGATCCAAGCGGAAAGAGCGAAGAAAGAGTTCTGCAATCGATGGATCAAGTCGTCGAGAATGCAAATGCTTTGACCTCTCAGATGAAGAAACTGTTTCTATCGGACAGTTCGGCTGACATCCGCCTCGTCAACAATTACGACTGGACGAAAGATTTGACACTGTTGGATTTCCTGCGCGACTTCGGCAAGAACTTCAACATCAATACGATGTTGGCGAAAGATATCGTAGCCAGCCGTCTGGACACCGGCATTTCCTTCACGGAATTCACTTACCAAATTCTCCAGTCCATGGACTTCCTGCACCTATTCCAGAATGAGGGCGTCAACCTTCAGATCGGCGGCCAGGATCAATGGGGCAACATCACTGCCGGTTTGGACCTGATCCGTAAAAAAGAAGGCGCGGAAGCAAAAGCTTTCGGTTTGACGATTCCTTTGATGTTGAAGGCGGACGGCACGAAATTCGGCAAAACTGCCGGCGGTGCTGTCTGGTTGGACCCGAAAAAAACAACGCCTTACGAGTTCTACCAATTCTGGGTGAACCAGGACGACCGCGATGTCATCAAATACCTGAAATATTTCACTTTCCTTTCGAAGGAAGAGATCGATGCCCTGACTGAAAAAGTGGAAACAGAGCCGCACAAACGCGAAGCCCAAAAAGTTTTGGCATCCGAAATGACACGCTTCGTCCACAGCGAACAAGCTCTGGCGGACGCTCTAAAGATCACCGAAGCCCTGTTTACCGGTGAAGTGAAGGAATTGACCGCCGATGAAATCGCTGAAGGATTCAAAAATATGCCTACTTTCGAGTCCGACCTGAAAGAGCAGGAATTGGTCACTTGGTTGGTCGATCTCGGCATCGAACCGTCACGCCGCCAGTCACGCGAAGACATCCAAAACGGCGCCATCTCCATCAATGGCGATAAAGTCACGGATCTGGAATTCGTCATCACTGCCGAAAATTCTTTCGAAGGCCGCTTTATCCTCGTGCGCCGCGGCAAAAAGAAATATTTCTTGGTAAAGTTGGTGGCTTGATATGACAACCCCGCAACTATTTTCGCGCGAAGCCGCACTCCGGTTGGAGCCGGTCGAAAGCATGGAGCAGATCAATGAACTTTCCCGTTTGGCCGACATCATCTGGCATGAGTATTATCTGCCGATCCTCGGTCCGGACCAAGTTGCTTATATGTTGGAGAATATCCAATCCAGAGCGAATCTGGAAGCCGATATCGAAACAGGCAAATTGGATTATTTCCTCATCAAAAGCGAGGGTCAGCCCGCCGGGTATCTGGCTATCCAATTGCAGGACGACAAACTGTTCATCAGCAAGCTTTATCTGTTGCAGGAAGCCCGCGGACAAGGCTATGCCTATCAAATCATGCAAAAAATGGTCGATTTGGCTAGCAAGGAACAGAAAAAAGTCCTTGAGCTTACCGTCAACAAATACAACGAAGGTTCGATCGCATTCTACGAAAAATACGGTTTTGTGCGAACGGAATCCATCGTCTCCCCCATCGGAGGCGGCTTCGTGATGGACGACTACGTCTACCAATATCCGCTCACACCGGAACAATAAACAACCTAAATAGAGGACAGCCAAGCAAATGCTCAGCTGCCCTCTATTTTTTTGCATTTTCTAATTCGACCACTCTTTCGGGCTCCACATCCGCCCGTCCAGTTCGCCTTCCATCTGTTCCATCCGTTGGTACTGATCCTGGAAAAGCTTCTTCGTTTCCTGAAAAAGCGCTTTTTGTCGGTAATCCTTGCTCGTTTCCACTAAATGGTCCAGTTGTTTCTGCGCCCAATTTTCAGTTTCCATTGTTATCCCTCGCTTTATCCTTATCCAAGCTGATTGCCTTCCATCTGTGCCAACGTCCACGCCAGATCATCCAATTGCTCGCGGTTGTCCTCCAATACGGCGAGCAGATGCTCCACCAGCTGTTGATCCGCTTCGGAAAGTCCCGCTTTCCCGAGCGACTGCAGTTGGAGTTTGAACCAATTTTCTGAAGACTTGAGGCTGGCGTCATTGTCTTTGGTCAGGTATTGCTGATAGGCGATCAGCAATTCTTTCTTCTTGGTGTCGCTCAGATAATCGAATTTTGAAACGACAAGCGTCGGCAAGTACACCATGCCGCATTTTGTCGCCATCGCTTGGTAAGGCCGGGTCAGTTCCGAAATTGTGAAGCCTTCCCTGCCCCCTGCTTGGTATTCGCATTCGTTCACACCGAGGGCCAGAACGAGGCCGAATTCTTTCTCCGACAGCCTGCTACCGTCAACTCCGTAGGCGAAACCTTCAGTCAGGACGACATCCTGCCATTGCTTCAACAAACCCGGAGAGCTGTACCAATAGAACGGGAATTGGAAGATGATGCGGTCATACTGGAGCAATTGCTGTTGTTCGGCTTCCTGATTGATCTGTCCATCCGGATAAACCGATTCGAGATGGTGCCAAGTCACCCCTTCAGCCGGAAGACTTTCCCACAGAAACCTTTGCGCGTTGGAATCAGCCAGCGTCGGGTGGCTGACTATAATCAATGTTTGCATCCTTTCACCTCATTCTCTCAATAGTTCTTCATTCGAATCATAACAAGCTGCCGGCCAGAGTTCAAGTTGCACGCTCACTCATCGCGAAACCAACAAAAAACCCCTTCCTCCGCCACCCGGATGATCCGGAAGCAAAGAAAGGGACAGCTTTTCTTATAAGTTTGCAGTAATGTTCAGCGCTTGTTCCTGCGCTTTCAGGCATAATTCCTGCGCCTTGAAGATATGTTCCTGCGTCATCGCATTTTCAGTGCGGTTGACGCAGTCCAAAATCATTTCGCCGAAGAACGGGAACCCGACTTCGCCTGTCAAGGAGTAGTGCTCCTCGCCATCCTTCGTCACCAGGAAGAGGTGATCGCCGGTCTGTTCCGTCGCAACGTTGATGTATTTGCGAATTTCGATTGTTCCTTCCGTTCCGGTGATGAACGTACGGCCATCGCCCCACGTTCCGAGTCCGTCCGGCGTGAACCAATCTACTTTGAAGATGAAGGTTGCGCCATTGTCTCCGACCAGCGTGGCATCACCGTAGTCCTCCAACTCAGGCGTAGCCGGATTGTTGTAGTTTCCGACTTTGCTATGCAGCACTTTGGCGTCGGTATTTCCCGTATAGTAGAGGAACTGTTCGATCTGGTGGCTGCCGATGTCGGCCAAAATGCCGCCGTATTGTTCTTTCTTGAAGAACCAATCCGGACGTTTCTCTTTATCCAGGCGATGCGGTCCGAATCCGGTCACTTGAATGACGCGGCCGATCCTGCCCTCTTCTATCAATTGGCCGGCAAATACGGCGCCTTCCACATGCAGCCTTTCGCTGAAATAGACCAAATATTTTTTACCCGTTTCAGCTACCACTTTTTTCGTCTCTTCTAATTGTTCCGATGTAGTAAATCCTGTTTTATCCGTGAAGTAGTCTTTCCCTGCCCGCATGACCCGATTTCCCAACGCACTGCGTAAGTTAGGCACAGCAGCAGCAGCAACCAAATGAATTTCCGGATCTTCCAAAATCTGTTCCAAAGACTCTGCAACGGCAACATCCGGGAATGATTCCAGATAATTTGCTACTTTATCAGCATCCGGATCGTAGACATATTTGATTGTCGCTCCGGCTTCGATCAATCCGTTCGTCATGCCATTGATGTGTCCGTGGTCCAGTGCCGTAACGCCTACGTTGAACGCTCCCGGTTCCACTACCCTGTTTATTTTCCCTTTCGGGGCATAATTCATTCCATCTTTATTTCCCACTCGTATGACCTCCATCATTATTAAATATAATAGGAAGAAGTCCGAAGAGAATATTCTCCGAACTTCTTCATCCGATTCATCAGAACAGGTTTCCGTAACCCAATTCCAGTAAGTGATTGCGAGAAATCTTCAAGCTTTCGAACGGATCCACTCCATACGTATCATCCTGCTCCACTAATAGGTAGCGAGCGCCTGATGAGATGCTTTCCTCAATGATTTCTTTCAAAGGCAGGCTGCCTGTTCCCAATTCAGCGAACTGAATTGTGTTTGTGAAATAGTCCATAAATTTGGCAACATCCCCACTGTATAAAGCATCGAAGCCATCTTGTGGGATTTCAGCGATACGGTAGTCTTTCAAGTGGATCAATTCCACTTTGCCTTTGTAGTCTTTGATGACTTCCAGTGGGTTTGCGCCACCGCGTTGCACCCAGTGGACATCCAGCTCAAAGCCCAACAATGGCGCCTTTTCACGGATGATGTCCAACAGGAATTTACCGTCGTATTTGCGGAATTCGATGTGGTGGTTATGATAATACAAGGTGATGCCGTCTTCTTTCAGTTTTTGCGTCACTTCATTGACGTCATGGCAGAATTCCAGCACTTTATCCAGACTGGCCATAGCGTCGATCGGCAACATGCCGATGCGCAACAGATCCGTTCCCACGGCTTTGCAATCCGCTACGATTTTATCATAGTGTGTCGTCAAAGATTCACCGTCTTTTACTTGAGGTTTCAATGACGCGCTCATCGATGCGATTTCCATCCCAAAGTCGGCCGTCGCTTTTTGGATTTGGGAGATATTCTCGGGCGTTGTCGCCACCTGCGAGATTTCGATCGAGTTGTAGCCGATTTCGTGCAGTTTCTTCAACGTTTCATAAGGCCCTACTTCTTCAAAACTCTTTTTGACCGTTGACGCTTGTACACCTATCTTAACTTTCGACATTTATGATTTCCTCCATTTCGATTGTACGCTTTTCTTTTGATGATAATTTCATTGCATCAATCATCAGCATGGCTGGCAAGGCATCCTGGACCGTCACATAATCATCCGTATCCGCTTCGATTGCGTTGTAGAAACGCTGGATCAGGGCAGAATGGCTCGGGCCGTAATAAAATTTCGTCCCTTGCATCGGTGTGTCCTGCAGGTGCAGTTCTTTTTCACCAGAACTGTTCGAACGATACAAGCAGTTATCCTTGATCGTGAATTTTTCCTTTTCGGTGATGACCTGCAATTCTACGCTGGAATTCTCGACGTAGGCATTGGTCGACATGTAAAATCCGCGCGCGCCGTTCTTGAATGTGAAATTCGCGACGGCAGTGTCCTCGACTTCGATGTCATAGTCTGTGATGTTCGATAGACTGGCCTTGCAGCGGTCTATTTCCCCGCCCAAAACCTGCATCAGATCAAGCGTATGGATGGCTTGGTTGATGATGGATCCACCACCGGCAAATTCCATCTGACCGCGCCATGGTTTGGTGGTGTAATAGGTTTCAGGCCGATGCCATGCCACCAATCCTTTTACCGCCTTCACAGCCCCGACATTCTCGTCCGCGAGCAATCTTTTCAGTTCCAAAAAAGTTTCATTGTAACGATTTTGGAAACACACGCCGATTTTCTTGCTGCTTTCCTCTGCCAAGGCGAGCGTCTTCAAGCCTTCCTCATAATCCAAGGCTAAGGGTTTTTCCTGAAAAACGTGCACGCCTTTTTCAACACAGAGTTTCGTGATCGGATAATGCAGATAGTGCGGCAAGCAGATATGTACAACATCCAAATCCTCTTTTTCCAACATCGTTTCTACGTCTGTGTAAAAAGGCACATCAGGATATTTGGTCTTCAAGGCTTCATTTACGTCGCAGACTGCAACCAATTCACCGTTGTCGCTGGCGTCGATAGCATATTTGTGGACAGGTGATACATCTCCTAATCCAATTATTGCCGCTCTTAACATCTCTGATCACGTCACTTTCTTATTTTCTTGTTTCGAATTTTCCTTCTTCAGCGATGCGTTTGTTCAGCTCTGCCAAGTACAGATCGCCGTCCACATTGTAGTCCACTTCTTTATCCAACCAAGAGGATAAGTGCATTGCATTCGCCAAAGTAACACCATTGATGCCTTCTTCGCCGTTTGCCAATAAAGGCTCGCCGTTTACGATATGATCGGCAAAATTATTCAACACAGAAATGTGCTGCAGACCGTGCGGTGTAACGAACTCTTCTTCTGTGACCTTAACGTAATCTTCCATATTGATCTGTCCCATAAAGAGTCTCATAACATCCTGCATATCCATGTTTTCGGATAGTTCAGCTTCAGGAGCAGTCAATTGTTTCACAATCAGTTTTTTCGAATCTTCAACGATGATTTTGCCTTTCGTCCCAAAGATTTCGAAGCGGTCCGTCCCGACAATGTCGTTTGTGCAAGTGATGAATGAACCGGTAGCACCGTTTCCAAAGTCCAAGAGTGCGTTCACTTCATTTTCCACTACAATGTTGCGTCCAGCTCCATATTGCAGTTTCGCGTATACTTTTTCAGGTTTTCCGCAGATCCATTGCAACAGATCCAATTGGTGAGGAGCTTGGTTCACCAGCACGCCGCCGCCTTCTCCGCCCCAAGTCGCACGCCATGCGCTTTGGTTGTAGTAGCCTTGCGGTCTCCACCAAGTTGTGATGATCCAAGTGGCACGCTGCAAGTCGCCGATTGCTTTTTCATCCATCAATTGTTTTACTCTGCGGTAGAGCGGGTTTGTGCGTTGGTTGAAGAAGATCGCAAAAGTCGTTTCTGGGTGTTTCTTCGATGTTTCGATCAATCGTTCCACATCTTTCGTATAAACACCTGCCGGCTTTTCGCCCAATAAGTGGATGCCGCGTTCAAGTGCAGCGATCCCCATCACGCAGTGGTCATAGTGAGGAACAGTCGTTACGATTGCGTTTACAATACCGGATTCCAAAAGATCCAAGTAATTATCGAAGAAAGGCAGTCCCGGAAAATCTTCGGCGATTTTCGCTTTTTTAGCCGGATCGTTGTCGCAGATTGCTGCCAACTCGATGTTGTCGTTCAAGCGCTCATCGTTGTTTTTGAAGAACCCTGCGTACATGCCGCCTTCTGCACCATAACCAATAATTCCTAATTTCACTTTTTCTGTCATTTTCATCATTCTCCTTTTTGTATGTTGATTCTATTGTTCTTTCTGTAATTGCTGGGTGTACTGCCGATGTTCTGTTTAAAATATCTGCTGAAATGGGCATCGCTTTCAAAACCGCATTCGCCAGAAATCATTTTTATAGATTTGGTTGGTTCCATCAATAGTGCCGTGCACGCCTGTGATAACCGGTATCCCATCGCATAAGCCATGATCGTGTTTCCTGTGATTTCTTTGAAAGCATGCGACAAATAGGATTTGCTCAAATTAAGGGCAGAGGCGATATCATCGATATTGAACGAGTCACGGTAATGCTTGAAAATGTATTCCGAAACCTTTTCCGCTATCTGTGTCTTTTCATCGACATAAGCCTGTCCTTTTTCTACGATTTTATCCGTTGAAGAATCTATCATCAGAAGCAACTGGACTAAAGCCAGTTTGCGTTTCGCTTCATTTGCATAGGATTGGTCCAACTGCTGCAAATGATTCATTTCCCGGATAGCATTTTCCAGCAGGAGTTCATCCTTCTTTCGGAAAGTCCGAATGAGGCCATTGCGATTTTCAGTAAAGAACCGCAACAAATAGTCAATGTTCAGGTCATTCAGTAAAGGGGTAATCCAGTCGGCATCGAAATGGACGATGCTGCGTTCATAGGCATCCTTGTCTCCAATTACGTAGGCACGGTGAACCGTCATCCCATCCATCATCAGCAAGTCGCCAGGCTGAAGATAATAGATTTTATTACCGACCAGGAATCGACAATTTCCGCCGTGGAAAAGGAATATTTCATATTGCGGATGTGTATGGAAATCAAGGGCATATGCTTGTCCTTTGACGTGATATCCGATCAACAACTTTTCAATGATACGTGTCACCTCCCTCTCTTTGACACTTCAAAGTATAAAATAACAGCGTTTACAATTCAATGTCCTGAAATGCTTACATTTTTCAATTAATTGACCGAGAGTGCTTTTTGTTGTTCAAAAAAACAAAGTCGAGAAAAATACTTCTCGACTTTACTTGGTATAACAGTGTTTTGGGTGATTTGTGAACAAAATGGTACATTAGTTGGATGCCTTCTAACCGCGATGCATCGTATCCTGTAGAACGGTTCTGATTCGCAGATACCACTCTGTTTTAGTTGAACTCTGAATCCCAGAAACCTGTGCCTAAGCTGACAACCACACACGGACAAAAAACGTCCGCTTTGTGGTTGTCCTCTTAGTGCTCGGTTTCTACCCGGGATTCATCGTATCCTTTTATAATTTGGCTTGCCATTTGTCGGTCCAAACTAGGTCGTTGTGGCCGCCTTTGAATTCGGATTTGCCTTCCAGTTTGTCGATGACTTGTTTGATTGTTTCTTTGTTGTTGTGGTACGCGTTGATGAATGTTTTGACCATTGTCGCATCATGCAGATGTGTCGTGAAGTTCAATGATACGAAGGCATGCGGAACTTCCCAGACAAACCAAGGAACTTCGTTTGCCATGGCGGTGCTCCATTGGATGCGGTAGTTGTTTTGAGCGCCGTAGCCGACGATGTCAGAAACTTCCAAAGCGAAGTCCACTTCATCACGGTATTTCAAAGTAGCGCCTTTTACGCGGGAGCCGCGTTCGTTGACCGTTACTTCATACCCGCGGCTTGTCAATTCATCAATGAACAGTTGTTGCGTTGCTGAACCGGCATCATTGATTCCGCCTTTTTCGCCTTCCAAAATGTACAAACGGATGCGTTTGTGATCAACAGGGTTGATCGGCAAGTTGTTTTGGGTATCTTTGATCAAAGAAATCCCTTTATCAGCAGCGTCCGCTCTCCATTGCAGATGTTCTTCACAGCCGATGACGTTCAAGTCTTCGCGTGTGCGCAACAATGTGCCGTTTGCTTGTTTTTCAGGCAAGTGCAATTTAGCTTTCAAGCCCAAGATACGACGCAAAGCATCAGTCAAACGTTCTTCCGTGATGACGCCGTTTTGGTAGCCTTTCAACATGAAGCCGAAATCCTCTTCGATGTTATTGAAGAACAGGAACATATCGCAACCAGCAGCGATTGCTTTTGGAACGTAATCTTCACGGCGCATAGCCGATGTCATGCCCAGCATGTGCGTTGCATCAGTGATGACAAGTCCGTTGAAGTTCAGTTCGCCCTTCAATTCATCTTGGATCAATTCTTCAGCTAGAGTAGCCGGCATGATGTCTTTGTCTTCCAAGGAAGGATTCAATTCTTTTTGCAAAGCAGGTACCGCAATATGGCCTGCCATGATCATTTCAACACCACGATCGATGTGGTTTTGGTAAACTTTACCGAAGGAAGCGCGCCATTCTTCAGGGCTCAATTCATTGATTCCCAACACCAAATGCTGGTCGCGTTCTTCCGTTCCGTCTCCTGGGAAATGCTTGATGCATTGGATAACGCCATCTTCCATGTTTTCGCCGTTTTCAGCAGTCAAGCCATCCAAATATGCATTCGTATATTTGATTACTGTTTCTGCATCCGTACCGTAAGCACGCGTGTTGACGATTGTGTTTCTCCAGTTGTAAAGGATATCCACACATGGGTCGAAGTTGACGTTTACGCCCAAAGCTTTTTCTTCACGGGCAGAAACCAAGCCAGCATGATAAGAAACTTGAGGGTCGCCTGCAGCTTCACACTGTGCACCTGAAGCGATGTATGTTCCTTCACCGCATGCGCCGTTTCCGCCTGCATCGCAGTTGGCAGCTACCAATAGAGGAATTTTGGACATGGATTGCAAGTCGTTCAATAAATCTTGGATATCTTCTTTTGAATTGCCGTGATAGCGGGCGCCACCGATGTGGAATTTTTCGATGATTTCTTGGTTTGTGAAGTCGTTCCCCGAGAAGGCATCGTTACCGAAGAAGAAAAGGTTCGTGAACAATTGTCCTACTTTTTCCTCATCCGTCATACCAGCGATCGTTTCGTTTACCCAAGCGACCTGTTTATCGTTCAGATTGTACGGTTTTGCTTTCAAATCAACTAATTTTGGCACTTTTTTTCCTCCTGCTAACGTAATGTTTCTAACTTGCAAATCTTGGAATGTAGATTAATCGAATTGTGCCAATAAGGCATGGAATTCCCCAAGCACTTTTGCTTGGTATTCTCCTGCATACTCTTTGTTCAGGAATTTCTCGATCGCTTCATTGCTTAGGCGTTCCCAAGAGAATTCTTCTTTTCCGAAGAGGATCGGGTAATAGAATACGCCATTTACCGCTGCCGCTTGTTCATCGCCAGGTGCATCACCGACCATCAAAATTTCGTCCGCTGCATAACCTTTCGTCAACAAATCAGCGATTGCGTCCGCTTTGCTGCCGACTTCCTGTCCGTAGACTACGTCAACTTGCGGCATCAGATTGTGTCTGTTCCATTCGCTGTTCAAAGCTTCGCTGTTGGCTGAGCTTACGATTGCGACATCCGTCAGGCCATGGATTTTTGTCAGCCCTTCGAGAACGCCAGGGAAAGGCTTATCTTCGCCCGCCAATTCGGTTTCGATGCCTTCGTTGACTTTCTTGCTCCATACCAAAGCTTTTTCCAAATCAGCAGAAGACGCTTTTGCGATTTCCGCTTCAAGGGAAGCATTCGATAATGATGGGGCATTGTTTGCCCAATCGGTCAGTGCCGTAATATCGCCGATGTCTTCGCCTTTTTCCTGCGCTTCGATCAATGTCAAGACCAATGCTTTGAAGCGGTTGATGCCGCGTGTGCTTGAGAACAGGTTGATGCGGTTCCAGTCAGCCAAGAAAGTTTCGCGATCTTTGATGCCGTACTCGTCAGCTGCCAACGGTCCGAAGAAACGTTCATGTTTCACGTTCATCGTATCCATTGCGCAGCCGTCGGAATCGACGCATACTAAGAATTTTTTTTGTTTCGTAAATTGAGTTGGGTGTGTAGACATATTTTTTCTCTCCTAACTTGATATCAAAAAAAAAGGGCAGATAGAGAAGAACTGTGCAACACATTTCGTTCTATCTGCCCTATTCAATTACCTAAACTTATACGCCTGAATACGCGTTGAAGCCGCCATCGATCGGCAATACGACGCCGTTCACAAAGCTTGCAGCTTTCTCGTCAGCCAAGAACAGCAAGCCGCCGATCAATTCATGCGGTTCGCCGAAACGGCCCATTGGTGTGCCGTTCAGGATCTTGCCTGTACGAGGAGTCGGTGTGCCATCTTCATTGAACAACAAAGCTTGGTTTTGTTTTGAAACCAAGAAACCGGGAGCGATCGCATTGACACGGATGCCTACGTGAGCAAAGTGGACAGCCAACCATTCCGTCAAGTTGGAGATAGCAGCTTTTGCGCCTGAGTAAGCAACGATTTTGGTCAATGGTGTGAAACCGTTCATGCTTGAGATGTTGATGATGTTAGCGCCTGGACGGCCAACCATGTCTTTAGCAAAAACTTGTGTAGGCAATACTGTACCCAAGAAGTTCAAGTTGAAGACAAATTCGATGCCGCTTTGTTCCAAGTCGAAGAACGTTTTTGTTCCTTCAGGCAGATCAGTTTCATGATATTCGTTGTCTGTCGTTGCGCGCGGGTTGTTGCCGCCTGCACCGTTGACCAAGATATCCACTTCGCCTAATTCTGCCACGACAGCTTCTTTAGCTGCTTGCAGACTTGGCAATTCCAATACGTTGGCTTTGAATGCTTTAGCGATGCCGCCTTCAGCTACGATTTCATCGGCATAGCCTTGTGCGTTATCCAAGTTTAAGTCCAAAAGGGCTACTTTAGCGCCTGCTCTGGCGAATTCTTTCGCGAAATAAGAGCATAAAACGCCGCCTGCACCAGTTACTACTACTACTTTATCGGTAAAATCATGAACGAATGGGCTTGTCATGGTGATTTTCCTTCTTTCTTATTGTTATTGTTATTGTTGAGCTTTCAAGTTTTTCTTAACTGCTTCTTCCAAACCATTCAGGTAAGTTGCACCTAATGCACGGTCATACAAACCATAACCTGGTTTACCGGTTTCTCCCCAAATCATACGGCCATGGTCTGGACGGATTGCACCTTCAAAGCCGCCTTCAACACATGCTTTTACTACTTCATACATGTCGATGGATCCCATTTCAGACAAGTGAGCAGACTCTTCAAATGAACGTCCACCGACTAATTTCACGTTACGTGCATGCACGAAGTTCACACGTTTTTTAGCAAGCATATCTTTCAAGATAGCCACTGCATCGTTTTTAGGATCTGAAGCGAATGAGCCTACGCATAGTGTAACGCCGTTATATTCGCTGTCGTACAATTTGATGAAGCGGTTCAATGCTTCTCCGCCAGTGATGATACGAGGCAATCCGAAGATGCTGTATGGAGGATCATCAGGGTGGATAGCCATCTTCACGCCGGCTGCCTCAGCTGTAGGCATGATCGCTTTGATGAAGTATTCCAGGTTTTCCCATAGTTTTTCTTCGTCAACTTCTTTATATTCATCCATTAAAGCGTTCATTTCTTCAGCATTGTAGCTTTCGTCCCAACCTGGAAGAGAAAGCGTACGTGGGTCCATTTTGTTTACTTCTTCTTCATCGAAGATTAATGCATTTGAACCATCCGGTAATTCGTATGCCAAGTTGGAACGAGTCCAGTCAAAGATTGGCATAAAGTTGTAACATACAACCGGAATTCCTGCTTTACCCAAGTTACGCAAAGTTTCTTTGTAGGCACTGATGTATTGATCACGGTCTGGACGACCCAATTTGATGGATTCGTGAACCGGAACAGATTCAATGACTGAGATGTACATACCTTCAGCTTCAACGTCCGCTTTCAATTTTTCGATTCTTTCCAAAGGCCAAGATTGACCAACCGGGATATCGTAAACTGCAGTAACGATTCCTTTCATACCAGGGATTTGACGAATATTTTTCAGTGTAACAGGGTCCTCATGACCGTACCATCTGAATGACATTTCCATTGCAATGCACTTCCTCTTCTATTTTTATATTTTTTTATTTTTTAAAATCAAAGTATGCTACAGCGTTGTTATAGCTGATGTTCGTGATCAGCTTTTCCAGTAACTTGGCATCATTCGGGATTTCTCCACGTTCCACGAGATCGCCGATGAAATCACACAGGATGCGGCGGAAATACTCATGACGCGTATAGGAAATGAAGCTTCTTGAATCTGTCAGCATGCCGACAAAATTCATCAACAAGCCTGCTTCGGATAAGGATTTCAATTGTTTCAGCATGCCGTACTTGGTGTCGTTGAACCACCAACCGGAACCCATCTGAACTTTGCTCTTGATGCCTTTATCGTTCACTTGGAAGTTCGTGATTGCCGTTCCCACCAAGTCGAAATAAGTAGGGTCAAGGTTATAAGCGATGAATTTAGGCAATTCATTCGTCAGGTCCATTGCACCAAGGAGATTGTTCAAAGCATAGGATACGTTCGGTTGATCCTGGATGGAATCGAAGCCCGCATCCGCGCCTAATTTAGCAAACATGCGTTTATTGTTGTTGCGGATGGCGCCGAAGTGCAATTGCATCACGAAGTCTTTGGCTGCATAGATTTTGCCCAGTTCCACCAACAAGCGTGTTTGGTATTTTGCGTATTCCGCTTCAGAAATGCTGTCACCAGCAATCGCTTTGGCGTAGATGGCTTCAATCTCTTCATCCGTAGCTTCTGCATAGTAGATTTGGGATAAACCGTGGTCGGAAACGTTCGAACCATGATCCGCAAAATATTGGATCCGCTCTTCCATTCCTTCCAGCAGCTCAGCGAATGTCGCCATTTCTTTGCCGGTCGCCTCTTGCATTTTTCCGATAAACCCAGCAAACTTGGCTGCGTCTTGGATAGCGAAAGCTTCATCCGGACGGAAACCAGGAACGACTGCTACATCAAATGTCTCGTCTTCGGCGATCGCTTTGTGCCATTCCAACGTATCCGTTGGGTTGTCTGTCGTGCAAATGAAGGTGACGTTGGAATTTTGGATCAATTTACGCGCTGTCAGTTTTTCTTCTTTCAACACGCGGTTGCATTCCGCATAGATTTCCTTCCAGTTGGCACTGGTAAGCGTTTCTTCTATATGGAAGTACTTTTTCAATTCCAAGGCTGTCCAGTGGAACAAGGGATTCCCTACTGCATTTTCAGCAGTGTAGGCCCAAGCTTCAAATTTTTCTTCAGGAGAAGCATTGCCGGTGATTTTTTCTTCCGGAATTCCCATCGCACGCATCGCGCGCCATTTGTAATGATCTCCGCCCAACCATAATTCCGTAATGTTTTCGAACTCATAGTCTTCAGCAATCTGTTGTGGGACCAAATGGCAGTGGTAATCGAAGATGGGCATGTTTTCCGCATATTCGTGGTAAAGTTTTTTGGCCGTTTCGGACTGTAACATAAAGTCGTCATGAATAAATGACATGTGAAGAAATCCCCTTCCGAGCTTTATTTTGAAATATCATTGATTATTGCGCTTTGATTTCTGCCAACCGATCGGCAAATTCTTTAGCAGCAGCCGCTACACTGGAGTAGCCGCCTTCTTTAAGGTTTCGTGTCAAGGCACTGCCGACACCGACTGACCAAGCTCCGTTTGCGATCCATTTGTCCATGTTCTCAATGCTTACGCCACCTGATGGCATCACGTCAACCCAAGGAATAGGGCCATGAACGTCTTTGATGAATCCAGGACCCAACAAACCACCCGGGAAAAGCTTCACTACTTCGCAGCCAGTTTCCAGAGCCATTTGAATTTCTGTAACAGAACCGCATCCAGGCAAGTATGGAACAGTGTATAGGTTGCACATTCTTGAAATCTTCTCATTAAAGGAAGGGCTTACGATAAATTTCGCTCCGTTCATGATCGAAATTCTCGCAGCGACTTCATCCAATACCGTACCTGCACCTACAACCATATCCGTGCCTGCGAATTCATCAGACAGTTTACGCATAACATTTTCAGCACCCGGTGTCGAAAATGTCACCTCGATGTTCTTGATGCCTCCTTGATATGCTGCTTTGGAAATCTCATAACCTGCCTCTTCGGAAGCTCCGCGCACTACTGCAAACAGGTAATTCTCTTGTAATTGAGCCAGGGTATCTCTCTTGACGCTCATTTGTCATCCTCCATTCATGGTTTCGCATTGTGGAACTCAGTATCATAACTCGAGTTCATTATAGAATTTACCATCTTTTATGTCAACGAAATTCTATCAGAAATAAAAAAATGAGTGGCCAATTGTGAAAAATTTGTGGCGCACCCCTGAATGGCCCCAGAAAAACAAAAGGATATACAAAAAAACTCCCCACAACCGCATGTATCATGCGGTTCGTAGGGAGTTACATCTGTATCGGCCTCAGATTGGAAAGGATCAAAAGTGACCCAGAAAATGTGATATTTTTGTGGAATACTCCAAAACTTTGCCTGTATAGAAGTCTTTATCGACCATGTCCGACAACGGCAAGGAGATGCTGATCGCACCTGCGGCAACTTCCCTTGCGCTCGAGAACGCTGCAGCGATGCAGACGATGCCCTCTTCAAACTCCTCATCGTCGAGGGCGTAACCATTCCTTCTGATTTCATCCAGTTCGTTGACGAGTTCTTCGTAAGTGGTGATCGTGCGTCCGGTCTTCTGTTCCGGAACGATACTGTCCCAATATTCACGGACGGCAGCGTTTTGACGGGTACTCAAGAGCGCTTTCCCGACCGCAGTGCAATAAAGCGGCGCTTTCGTACCGATCTTTGATTGCATCCGCACGCCGCGGGACTCACCATACTTATCGATGTAGAGCACTTCATCATTGTCTTCCACAACCAGATGCACGGTCTGTTTCGTGTCATCCGATAACTGGCGGATCATGCTTTTGGCCACATTCAAGAAGTCGATGTTGTGGACACGTTTGTTCCCGAGATGGAACATCTTCAAGGAAATGCGATATTGCTTGGTGTCTGGATTGCGGTCGATATAGCCGTTTTCCATCAGAGAGTTCACCAAGCGATGGGTCGTTGCTTTATGCAGATGGACTTTTTCGCTCAACTCCATCAGGCTGAGACTAGGATAGTCCGCCAAGGTCTCCAGGATCGATAAGGCCCGATCTATCGATTGAACTTTTGTGCTTGTGTTTGATTCTTCTTTTTGTACCATTTTTCTGATCATCCTTTTTTCGAATATAGTCTCAAACCTTATAAAATCTTTGTATATCATTCCATTTTCCATACTTAGCTAATCAAAAATCAGCGTTTGGATTCATTAAACGGGAAACCGTTTCATATTGTGATATTATAGCAAATAAAATGAAGCATGATAAGGCCCCCGCTTGTAATTTCAAAAAATAATTTAAACGCATACACAGATCCACACATTCGCGATGCACAGCTTCTGCGTCTTCTTATGGAAGCAAATGCCGATGATAGGAAGTTTGAGCGTCATTTTTTCGAAACATTTCTTCCGAAAGACTGGCCTAAAGCGGGTATCGGTGCTGTAGGATTATGTCAGAAATTTGACCGGCCCGGCTGTATTTTGGATTATTTCCACCGCTCACCTTTGACTTGAATGCGTTTTCTAACTATACTCATATCAGATTAAGAACGGCAGTTTCATATTATGATACACAATTCCCGTTATTATTTTCGCCCTTCTTGTCAAAAATAATCTTTTATGGGAGGAAGTTTTAAAAATGGCTCAAAATCAAGTAACCGGCGCAGCAAAGCGTCCATTTGGATTCCGTGACCTACTTGGATATTTCATGGGCGACTTCGGTTGCAATATGAGTTTCACGTTGATTTCCAGCTACATGTTCATTTTCTACACCCAGTACATCGGGATTTCTTTGGCCCACTATTCCATCGTCATCCTGATCACGAAAATCCTTGATGGCATCAACGATCCGATCATCGGCGCGATCGTCGACCGCATGGGCGCAAATAAAAAAGGTGAAAAATTCAAACAATGGATTCTCCGCGGCGCTCCTTTCTTGGCTTTGGCAGCAACTGTCATGTTCATCGATGCAGCTGACTGGACCTATCCTGCTAAACTTGGCTTGTGTATCGGCGGTTATATCTTATGGGATGTCACCTATACAGTCGTTAACGTACCTTACGGCGCCCTAAGCTCCGTTATGACTTCCAAACCTTCACAACGCGCCGCTTTATCCAACGCACGTTCTTGGGGATACATCATCGCCGGTGTTCCGCTGGGAATCCTGATTCCGTTGTTCGCTTACGAGCAAGTCACAAAAAACGGGCAAACAGCCAGTATTTTCCGCGGCGAAAGAATGTTCCCGATTGCCGTCATTTTGGGAGTCGTTTCCATCATTGCCTTTGCGCTTCTCTATCTGAATACGGAAGAACGCATTCAACATGTTGAGACTGAGGGGGAAGAAGTAAAATTCAATTACTTCAAGACATTAAGAGACTTCTTCCGCAACCGCGCAATTCTGGGTATCGCTCTCGCCTCCATCGCACAAATCCTGTTCATCATGGGTGGGAACCAATTGCATCAATTGACTTACCAGATGTACTTCGGGGACGGAACCTTGAGTTCTTACTCCATCCTGACTCAAATCATCCCATTATTTGTTGGTACTGCCCTCGGTGGTGCCTTGGTCGGCAAACTGGGCAAAAAAGAATTGTCGACTTGGCCATTGATCGGCTCCATCGCAGTCTACGCTTTTCTTTACTTGGTCGAAATCACAAATCCGATTCTTTGGATCACGATGCAGATCATCGCAAACAGTTTCGCTTTCGGCTTGACGATCTACACTTGGGGTATGGTTGCTGACGCTATCGATTATCAAGAGTGGAAGACCGGCACCCGCAATGAAGGCTCCGTTTACGCTACTTACTCTATGTTACGTAAAGTCGCACAGGGTTTCGGTCAATCATTCATACCTGCAGCCATCGCTATCTTGATACCAACACTGGATGTTAAGGACGCTGTGACCTGGACAGCCGAAAACTCATTGGCCATCCGGGATATGGCTGCCCTATTCCCATTGATCGGCTATATCCTCATCTTCATCTGCTTCAAGTTCATCTTCAACTTGGACAGAAAAACCGTTCGAGAGATGCAAGTTGCCCTAGGCCGCGACGAAGAATAATCCCTCCGCAGCAAACGAATGGACTGAATTCCAGAACAGCAAAAAAAATCCACGCCGGTAACTCCGACGTGGATTTTTTGTATTATTCGAATTCTGCAAAAAGTTCTTCCGGTGTCTTCAGAACGCCACCTGTATTGGCTGAGGTAACCAAAGCAGCGTAACGTGCCAACCAACCTGTCTTCACTTTAGGCATGAAACGTGTCTGTTTTTTCTTTCTTTCTTCCAACACTTCATCAGCAACGCTTACGTTGATTGTGCGGTGCTCTAGATCGATGACGATCTCATCGCCGTCTTCGATCAAGCCGATCGGTCCGCCTGAAGCTGCTTCCGGAGAGATGTGGCCGATCGCGATACCGCGTGTGGCACCGGAGAAACGGCCATCCGTGATCAGCGCAACATCGCGGCCTAAGCCGCGTCCCACGATGGAAGACGTTGGCGCCAGCATTTCCGGCATTCCAGGTCCACCTTTAGGGCCCTCATAACGGATGACGACAACATGCCCTTTTTTAACTGTGCGGTTATCGATCGCCTCCACCGCTTCATCATGGCTGCTGAAGCAGATTGCTTTTCCGACGAATTTTTTGATGTCGGCATCCACCCCGCCTACTTTGATGACGCCGCCGAAAGGAGCGATATTGCCGTTCAGGATGGACAAGCCACCGACCGGAGAATAGGCATTCTCGTATTTATGGATGACTTCTTCGTTCTTGATTTCATGGTCCGCAACATTTTCGCGGATCGTTTTGCTGGTTACAGTGATACGGTCCGGATGCAGGTTGCCGTGTTTGATCAATTCATTCATGATCGCCGGCACACCGCCCGCCTCATGCACATCATGCATGGAGTAAACAGATGATGGTGCTATTTTTGATAGGTACGGGGTTGTTTCCGCGATCTCGTTGATGCGGTTCATGTCATAGTCGATTCCGGCTTCTTTCGCCAAAGCCAATGTATGTAGCACTGTATTCGTTGATCCACCCATCGCCATATCCAAGGCGAAGGCATCATCGATTGCTTCAGCAGTGATGATGTCAAGCGGTTTGATGTCTTTTTTGACTAAGTCCATCAATTTGAAAGCCGCTTCGCGGATCAGTTCTCTTCTCTCGTCACTGACTGCCAAAGCAGTACCGTTGTATGGCAATGCCAATCCCAATACTTCCATCAAACAGTTCATCGAGTTGGCGGTGAACATCCCCGCACAAGAACCGCATGTTGGGCAAGCGTTGGCTTCCATATCGAAGAATTCTTCCTGTGTCATGTTGCCTTCTTTGAAAGTACCGACCGCTTCAAACATGGATGACAATGTCAAAGCCTGTCCGGTAGCGGAAAGTCCAGCCTTCATCGGGCCGCCTGAGCAGAAAATCGCCGGAACATTGGTGCGGACAGCCGCCAAAAGCATACCCGGAGTAATCTTATCGCAGTTCGGGATGTAGAAAACACCGTCGAACCAATGTGCGTTGATGACCGTTTCAGCGGCATCGGCAATGATTTCGCGTGATGGCAATGAGTAGCGCATCCCGATGTGTCCCATCGCGATCCCGTCGTCGACACCAATCGTGTTGAATTCAAAAGGAATCCCGCCAGCTTCACGGATCGCTTCTTTGGCGATATCGCCTAATTCTCTCAAATGCACGTGACCAGGCACGATATCTGTATAGGAATTGCAGACAGCTATGAACGGTTTGTCCATGTCCCCTTCTTCCCTGATTTGTCCGGTCGCTCGCAACAAGGAACGATGTGGCGCTTTATCTATTCCCTTTTTGATTTTATCACTACGCATTGCTGTCTCCCCTTTTTTTCGTATATTTATAAAAAAGAAGCCCTCATGTAATATAGGGCTCCAGCTTGCGTCGAGCCCTGATTCACTAAGAATAGGACTCAACTAATTGAATAGTTTGAATCCTAGGGCATAATAATGACTAATAAAGTGTTTACAGCATGGCGATCTGTTGTACGGTTTGCGTTCATTCTTCTCATCATACTGCAACTCCTTTCATTATCTTTCTTTAAATATTAAATCTAAATTAGAAATAAGTCAATGCTTTTATTTTTCTTTCATAATCCATTCAACTGACTCAATCCATCGTGCCTCCTAAAGGACAGGGACAGGCGAGAAGTTGTCCGGAAAGCGGAGGTCAGCACCATCCGAATCAATGGATTCGATCATCATTTCAGCTTCAAATGCCAAACCTTGCTCGACCGCACTCATCGACAGCTCATTGAAATGACAAAGAACCCCTTCATACAAAGGCACAAACGGCAGTGCTTCCAAAACGTCTGCCGGCCTCATCAGGGCCACTGGCTTATTGGCTTGCAGCACGTCCCCCTCCACTAATACAGTCGAAACAAAATGTGAACAAAAAAAATAATTTTCCCTGTCCCATACCTTATTAAACAGGGCGGGCAATAGCCCCAGCAGATTGTAATGGTACTTTTCTTTGTCCTTTTCGAATGACGATACATAGCCTCTCATCACTGCTGCCTGTTCCTCTGACACAGTCAACGAATACACCGCGCATTTTGCCTGGCTGTAGAAATCAGATGTCACATCTTCGTGTATGAACCCTCCTATAAAAGGGTTATTGGCTTTCTTTCGGCCGAAACTGAAGGTATCCGCCAGTTCTGCATCAAATGCCAAGGATACATGGTTGTATTTTTTTCTCGTAAACAGTTTGATGATCCGAGTCAACATCGACCCTGTATCCGTCAATAATAAATAAATCTTCTGGTCTGACATCCTTGTGCTCCTAAATTGTTATTACAAAACCTGACTTCCACCCATATTAATAAAATTAACGATAAGATAGGCCATCCCGTTGCAGAAAAAGAAAAGTCGTTCTGTTTTTGTATCCATCCTTTCATTATACCAAAAACAGTCCGGCTGAATGCATCTTTTCAGAAAATTATCTTTATCTTCCTTTGGGTTCCATTCGTCTCCTCCGCTCCCGACACTAGGATAGTCGAAGAATATCTGATAAAATAGAAGAACATTATAGAAGAAAAGTTGATTATAAGGAGCAAACATACATGTACCATTGGTCTGAACTATCCAAAAACTATCCGGCATCCAGCATCCGAAAGATGGCGAAGCTGGCCGCCCAATTTGATGACACGCTGATGCTGACGATGGGCGAACCGAATTTCGAGACGCCCGAATACATCAAAAAAGCCGGGCAGGATGCCATCGCCGCCAATCATACGCACTACGGCCCCAATGTCGGCGAGCTCTCTTTTCAGCAAGCCGTTGCGAAAAAATATACGGACCAGACCGGTATCCCCTTCGATCCGAGTGAAGTCATGGCGACTTTCGGCGGAACGGAAGCCATTCTGCACGTGATGATGGCGATCCTGAATCCAGGCGATGAGGTGATCATCGCCGACCCGAGCTATCCGAATTACCTCGGCCAGATCATGCTGTTGGGAGCCACAGTCGTGCCGGTGCCCGTCTACGAGGCAAATTCATTCAAGATGCAGGCATCCGACATTGAGCAAGTACTGACCGACAAAACGCGTTTGATCATTCTGAATACGCCGAATAATCCGATGGGGTCGATCCTTGATCAAAGCGATATGGAAGCCATCGTGGCATTGGCCGATCGCCATCAGATCGCGATTCTGTCGGATGAAGTCTATGAAAGCCTCATTTATGATGGAAAGAAACATTTCAGCCTGTTCCAGATACCCAGAGCAAAAGAAAATCATTTCGTGGTGAACAGCTTATCCAAAACCTATGCGATGACGGGTTGGCGGATCGGCTATGTCGTCGGCAATAAGGATGCCATCGATCGCATGGCCGAGTTCCGGGAAGGCATCGGATTCTGCGTTCCCCCCTTCATCCAGGAAGCCGCAATCGCTGCGATCACCGGACCGCAGGATGATGTCCGTTATTTCCTGGAACAATATGACCGTCGCCGCCACATCATCGTCGATGGCTTGAACCAGATCCCGGGCTTCCATTGTCTGAATACGGAAGGTGCCTTTTATGCCTTCCCGAACATCAAGGCATTCGGCAAGTCTTCCTATGATTTTGCGATGGAAATCTTGACCGAAACCCACGTAGCGCTCACGCCAGGCTCCGCTTTCGGGAAAATGGGCGAAGGCTACTTGAGGATTCCGTTCGCCGAATCCGAAGAGGTCCTGCAGGAAGCCGTTGACCGCATCAAAGCCTATATCATAAAGGCTTATCCAAATTTATAGAAAAAAAAACGACGAGGCGACTCGTCGTTTTTTTTGATTGCTAAATATCGATTTTGGCGGATTTGTTTTTTTTCCATGCTTGCCAGACATGGTAGGCATACTGCGAGAAGGTGATGACAGCCAATCCCCCGACGAACAGCTGCAGATAGACCAGTCCCGTTAGACGGAACAAGGACAGGAGGATCGTGGCAAAAATCAGGACGGTCGTGGCCTTCCCGAATACATTCGCCGGCACGATGATTTTCGGCTCGACATTCAGTAAAGCCACGCCCAGGAATATTTGCAGGCCATCTTTTATCAATACGATCAGGAAAAACCAGTTTTCGATATACCCGATGTCCATCAAGGTGTACAGAACCGAAATCTGCATCACTTTGTCCGCAAAAGGGTCAGCCACCTGCCCGAATTTCGTGATGGCATCATATTTCCTGGCGATATAGCCATCGATGATGTCGGTAAGGCTGGCGACCAGAAAAATGATCATCGCCCAACGGACCGGGTGCGCTGCGTCCGAATAGAAGACCATCAAATAAAAAGGGATCAAAAACAGGCGTATCAGCGTCAGGATGTTCGGTACACGTTTCATAAGTTAAGCCTCCCAGCTACCATTGGCGTTCTTCTTACCTATATTTTAATCTATAGCGCGTTCTTTAGCTATTTTAAGCAGAGCTGAACGCGCAAAAAAAGTTCAGAAACCCCACAACCGGATGGCAGCAGGTTTCTGAACGATTCTCAATAATGCATCACGTTGTCTTGATAATGGATGCCTGTTCCCGCCAGGAAGACGATTTCATCAAAGAAATATTGCATTTTCTGGGAGGAGGCCAGCATAAACTCCGGATGCCACTGCACCGCAAAGATATTTTGGCTTCTTTCTTTTGCTTGGAAGGCTTCAATCAACCCGTCCGAGCTCCAAGCGATGGCCTCAAAAGGCTCCGCCAATTCCTTGACGCCCTGATGATGGAAAGAGTTGACGAGATGCTTCTCCCCTAAAAAGGAACGCAAGAAATTATTCGGGGCAATCGAAATCGAATGGGAAGCATACTGGATGTTCGTTTTTTGGTCATGTTGGACATCATACTCTTCCAGCTGGCTGATATCCTGATGCAGACTTCCGCCAAAAGCGACGTTGATCAGCTGCATCCCGCGGCATACTGCAAAAATCGGTTTGCATTGATTGTACGCTTCTCTGGCCAAAGCGATCTCGAAAGCGTCCCTGGCCGGATGCGTGACACCCAACCGGTGCGTCGGCTCCTCATCATAAAGAATCGGGGATACGTCCTGCCCACCTGCCAAAATCAATCCGTCCACAGCGTTGATGTAATGCTCTGCATCCATTGGATCGCTGATGGGGATCACGAGCGGAATCCCTCCTGCTACTTGTACACCATCGATAAAGCCTTGTGGTGTGTATGTTTTTTCCATCTGATTGCCGAGTTCAGCACTCAGATGGTTGCCTCCAATTCCTATAATCGGTTTCATCCATTATTCCTCCCGTCACATTATTCTCTAATGAAGTGCGGTCATGATCTGCAGACACTTCCCAAAAAGGCTGTTCAAATGAGCGCATGACGTACATGCTTAACTTTTCCGCAACACATATGCATGTCCATATAGCCGTCCATCATTCTCATTCCTCCGCCCCTATTATTGCTATTCGATAAATTTTTTCACCAAATTCACATTTAAAAATAAATTAATGCTATTGTAACGTGCTGTCATCCCTCTGTCAATGACCAGTTGTGGCGTTTTTCATTGCAGCATCTCATTTTAATTCTCCATTTTTCATGAATATCCTTGATTTCCCTTGCTTTTTGGATGCTTTTGCTCTAGGATTCAATATAGAAAATAAAATTAAAAAAAAATGAGAATACTTGCACTCGCATATTTTTCGGGGAAAGAGTAGCATTAAAAATGGACAGATTATGCGCAATTGCAAAAAGGGATTGAACTCGCGTTCGAAACAATTGTACAATTGACAGAAGCAAAAGAAAAAAGCAGCAATACTGAAGCGTATTAAAATACTATCGAAAAGAGCCAGGGATTGCGGTGTGGTCATCCACATCAAGACAAACACCCTGCCGAGGAGGAAATTATGGCAATTTGGTCAAATAATTATCACGGTTCCATGAATGAAAAGGCATTTGAATTCAATTCATCCATCGATGCGGATGCTCGTCTGGTCTATGCGGATATCGCAGGAAGCATCGCTCACGCAAAAATGTTGGGCAAAACCGAAATCATTCCCCGCGAAGAAGCGGATGCCCTCGTCAATGAACTGGGCAAAATGAATGATGAACTGCAGGATGGCGATCTGACCATCGATTTCTCGGAAGAAGATATCCACAGCTTCTTGGAAGCGGAACTGACGCGACGTCTTGGCGCTATCGGCAAAAAGGTCCACACAGGCAGAAGCCGCAACGACCAAGTAGCGACTGCTTTGAAGTTGTATTCTGTTTCAGCGTTGGAGCATCTGTCCAGTCTTACTGCCAACGTTGCCCTCGCATTGAGTGAAAAAGCCGAACAGCATCTGGAAACGATCATGCCTGGTTATACCCATCTGCAACGTGCACAACCCATCACATTTGCCCATCACCTGATGGCTTACACGGAGATGTTCCTAAGGGACAAATCCCGTCTGGATGATGCCAAAGAACGGGTACTGCATTATATGCCGCTGGGCAGTGCCGCGCTTGCGACAACTACCTTGCCATTGGACCGCGCCTTCACTGCTGAAGCACTCGGCTTCAAGGATTTTTCCCGGAACAGTTTGGATGGCGTATCCGATCGCGACCATTCCTTGGAAATGCTGGCGGATATGTCGATCATCATGGTCCACATTTCCCGTCTGGCTGAAGAAGTCATCATCTGGTCATCACAGGAATTCGGTTTTGTGAAAATCCGGGATACATTCTCTTCCGGCTCAAGCATCATGCCGCAGAAGAAAAATCCGGACATCGCGGAATTGCTGCGCGGCAAATCCGGCCGTGTCTTCGGCGACTTGATGGGCGTATTGACTTTAATGAAAGGTTTACCGCTCGCATACAACAAAGACATGCAGGAAGAAAAAGAATTGCTGTTCGAAGCGATCGACACAGTGACATTCTGTCTGGAAATCCTGCCTGCAATGTTGAACGATATGGACGTGATGGAAGAAGCCATGCTAACGGCTTCGCAAAAAGGCTATCTGAATGCCACTGACTGTGCCGACTTCCTTGTCGAAAAAGGCATCCCTTTCCGTGACGCTTACAAGATCACCGGAAACATCCTGAAAGAGTGCGAAGAACAGAACCTGACGCTGGAAAACTTCCCGTTGGAGATGTACAAAAAACACTCGGATGCTTTTGATGAAACCATCTACAAGAAGGTTGATCTGAAGGAATGCGTCATCCGCAGAAATGTGGCCGGCGGACCGGCACCGGAACGAGTGAAAGAGCACATTGAGGCAGTCAAAACAAAATTAGAAGACTACCAGATCATCTCCTGATCAAAAAATAAAAGCGGAACGGGTTCGTTCAGCCCTGAAAGAAATTTAGGAAATCGTGCCGACTGAGCATCGCAGAGCGCAATAGGTACGATTTATCTAATTTCCGAAGGGCTAACCCGTGAAGCTAGCCATCATTATTGGATGCATGAACCATTTTGCAATCCTGTAGACACCTACGGTGATGCACTTTTGAGTACAGAAAATTTTATACATTCCTATAATATAAGAA
>NZ_JBAWAZ010000387.1:0-5477 GCF_049589555.1 Trichococcus sp. | reverse complement strand
CGCGCAGGCCATCGATGATGGCGCTGATTGCGTCGTTTGTCCATGGGCGATCATGCATCAGCAAGTTCGCGCCGTCTCCCAAATACTGCGAGTTCACCATGACATCGGCTAAAGCAGTGCCTTCCATGAATTCTTCCACCCAGTCATAGCCGTAGGTCCAGTTCATGATCGTCATGCCTTCCGCGGCGGCGATCGCAATGGTGTCCTCATTGTACTGTCCGTATGGGGCACGCAGGAAGCGCGGACGCTCGCCGGTGATCTCTTCGACCAGGTCGTTCGTTGATTTGATCTCTTCGAGTTGCTCATCGTAGGTCAAAGATTGGAAATCAGGATGCGAATAGGAATGGTTACCGATTTCGAAGCCCATGTCATAGACAGTTTTGATGTCTTCGCGCGCTTGTTCGTTCGTAAGGAATTGTCCCATCACGAAGAAAATGGCATTGGCCTCTTTAGATTTGACGGTTTCGGCAATTTCCACGGTATAACTGTTCGGTTGCTGCGGCGCATCATCGAAAGTCAGCAAAGCGACTTGCGTGTTGCCGTCCTTAGCGATTGGTTGGACAGTGGAAATCTCCGGATTGATTTGGTATTCGTAGCTTACAGGTTCAGCTTTTTTTGTTGGCTGCTCTGCAGCTGCGGTCTCCGAGGATTCCGCAGCACCGGCAGGAGATTCGGCTGCTGTACTTCCTTCCGTGCCGATTGCGGCGATGGCTGCTTCCAATTCAACCAATTGCGCATCCAGAGTCGTCAAATTCTCAGCGACGGGAGCAAGGTTGGCTTGGTTTGTTTCGGCGCTTAGATTGATTGCTTCGATGCCCGCAAAGAACGTATCAAAAGTGGCATCATCTGCTCCGAAGCCGGTCAACAGTTCTTCTTCCTTGTCCAAACTGTCTCTATAGGCAGCAAGGTAAGCCAATGAATTTTCGCTGAACATATCCAACGTTTCGCCGATTGCCTGCATCTGATCCAACGGCAAGGTCTCTTCGTCGAAGGCAACAAAGTCGGCTTTCGTTTCGGCCAATCCCTCCAAAGCGCTTTCAATCGAATCGGCTAAAGTGCGGCGTTCTTCCAGGTTGCTGAACACGGCTGCCGATCCGTCTTTGAAAGTCTTCAATTCTTCATCGCTGGCCAGCGATTCGTCAAATGTTTTCTGTAATGCGGTCTCCAATTGTTGCAGCTCATTCAATTGGGCAACAATTTCGCTTTCCTCGGTTTTGATCTGGCTGATTGTCTCTGTCGCTTCTTTCACTTGATCTGCGCAGGCTGACAATACTAGTGCACCGGCAAAAACTAATGCAATCTTCTTACCTCTCAACATAAACAAGCTCCTTTATTACGTGATATATAACAATACAATCTTCATTATACCGAAAATGAGGATTCTTTATCAAGGTCGATTGCGCTATATGCAGAAAATTGTTAAAGATACATTAAAATGATAGTCGCAACCTACAGGATGAATAAGGCTATTGGTAGAAATGCCGGAATCAATGACTATACAATTTTGAAAATTAGTTTACAATAGATAGAGGCAAAAGATACGGAAAAGCGTTAATTTCAGAATAAGCGAGGCTATCGGATGATTATCTATTATATATTGGCCATCTTGCTGTTGGTCCTGGACCAGTGGAGCAAAATTGCCATCGTAAATAATTTTGCATTGCACGAAGTAAAGGAAGTGTTACCGGGTATTTTGTCCCTGTTCTACATCCAGAACGAGGGCGCTGCCTGGGGGATTTTTGAGGGGAGAATGTTCTTTTTCTTCATCATTACCGCAGTTGTCGTGGGCGCGATGGTCTATAATGCGCACAAGCAAGGATTCGACAAAAAAATCGTGGGCATCAGTTATGCTTTTCTTTTGAGCGGTGCGCTCGGCAATTTCATCGATCGGATGCGTTTGGGATACGTGGTGGATATGTTCCGCCTGGACTTCATCGATTTCCCGATTTTTAATGTGGCGGATGTCTGTTTGACGATAGGCGTCATCCTGATGACGATTTACATCCTTTTCATGGAAGAGGAAGAAGAAAAAATAAGTTCCAAAAATAAGCTAAAGTAAAGTGGGATTCAAATGACAGAAAAAATCGTTTTTAATATTGATGGTCAAACCGGCAGGATCGATAAGATCTTGGCGGATTTCATGACCGGTACGAGCCGTTCGCAAATTCAGGCATGGGTCAAAGACGGCAATCTGATGGTGAACGACAAAGCCGTCAAATCGAATTATAAGGTTCAAGAAGGGGATCTGCTGGAATTGACGATTCCGGAACCGGAACAGATCAACGTCACGCCGGAGGACATTGCATTGGATGTCATCTACGAAGACGATGCCCTGTTGGTCGTCAATAAGCCATCAGGGATGGTTGTGCATCCATCCAAAGGGCACCTTTCCGGCACTCTGGTCAACGGCTTGTTGTTCCACGTAAACTCCCTGTCCGATGGCACGGCTAATATCCGTCCGGGAATCGTTCACCGCATCGATATGGATACATCCGGCTTATTGGTCGTCGCGAAGACGAACGAAGCGCACCAGAAATTGGCGGAGCAGCTTGAGAACCATACGATGGAACGGGCCTATCTTGCTTTGGTCCATGGCGTGATTCCGCATGATGACGGCACTATCGATGCGCCGATCGCCCGGATGATGATCGACCGCAAAAAACGTACAGTGGCTGACGGCGGCAAAAAGGCAGTGACGCATTTTGATGTCATCGAGCGTTTCCGCGATTTCACTTTGCTGAAATTGCACCTTGAAACCGGCCGCACGCACCAGATCCGTGTCCACATGAAATACATTGGCCATCCGGTGGCTGGAGATCCTATGTACGGACCGGCTGAAACGCTCAGCGGCCATGGACAATATTTGCATGCGTCGACTTTGGGCTTCATCCACCCGACCACGGGCAAGGAAATGCGCTTCGAAGCACCTTTGCCTGATTTCTACAGCGAAAAACTGGCGGAACTGCGCAAAAACTGATTGACAGCAACGGCTCTATTCGTTATCATTACAGTAATATTGAAGGAACCTTTAAAATAGTCCAGAGAGGCTAAAAGGTGCATCACATTTTGTATAGCGTCACGTGACTGTACCCTTATGCCCAAATGCATAAGGGTATTTTTTTTCATTTTGACGATGAAGGAGTAGTGGACATGGCAGAAGAAATCGAAATCATGGATGCCCAGACGATGAAACGCGCGCTGACCCGCATCACACATGAGATACTGGAAAAGAACGATGGCACCAAGAACCTGATTTTGGTGGGCATCAAGACGCGCGGCATTTACCTGGCCAAGCGCATAGCCGAACGGATCAAAGATTTTGAAGGCGTCGAGCTGCCGGTAGGGGAATTGGACATCACACTGTACCGCGATGATGTGCACCGCGACACGAATGACAACCCCGTGCTGCACGAAACGAACATTCCGTTTTCGGTTGCCGGCAAGCATGTCGTGCTGGTGGATGATGTGCTGTTCACTGCCCGCACGATCCGTGCCGGCATGGATGCGGTGATGGATCTCGGGAGAGCGAAACGGATAACGGTCGCGGTCCTGATCGACAGAGGCCACCGGGAACTGCCGATCAAAGCCGATTATGTCGGCAAGAACATTCCGACATCCCAGGCGGAACAGATTTCCGTCCAGTTGGATGAAGTCGACGGCATCGAAAAAGTTACATTGATCAGAGCGTAAAAAATAGGTCGGTGATTCTTTAACTGTGTCCCGAGAGACACAGAAGAATTTGCTTTGAAGCTTGCTCCATCGCATTTTTTTAGATCACCTTTTTTGTAAAAATTAAGGAGGAAAATAATTATGAGTCAAGCTATGATGACAGTCGTCAGTCAGACAGAAATCGCAAAGGATATCTTCGAATTGCGCCTGAAAGGCGCGTTGGTCAATGAAATGGGAGCACCGGATCAGTTTTTGCATATCCGTGTCCCAGGGGATGAACTGCTTTTGAGACGCCCCATCAGCATCGCTTCAATCGATGCCGAAAAGGAAGAATGTGTCATCATCTACCGTACCGAAGGAAAAGGCACAACCATCATCAGCCAGCTTATGGCAGGCGACGAATTGGATATCCTGGGGCCATTGGGCAACGGTTATCCGATCGATATGCTCGAAGAAGGGCAGAATGCTTTGCTGATCGGGGGCGGGATCGGCGTTCCTCCGCTTTATGAATTGGCGAAACAACTGCATGCGAAAGGCATCAATGTTGTCAGCTGCTTCGGTTTCAAAAACAAAGAAGAAGTCTTCTATGAAGAAGAATTCGCGGCATTCGGCAAAGTGAACATCGCGACGGATGACGGCAGTTATGGCAAGCAAGGTTTCGTAACGCAATACTTCGATGAACTGGACGGCTTTGTTCCGGACGCAGTCTTCGCTTGCGGTCCGAAAGGCTTGTTGGTGGCGGTAGCGAAGACATTCGACCCGAGCAAAACTTATCTTTCGTTGGAAGAGCGGATGGCCTGCGGTATCGGAGCCTGCTACGGCTGCGTCTGCGACAAGAAAAACAGCACATCAGCATACGATAATTACAGAGTCTGTGTCGAAGGACCGGTCTTCAGAGCAGAGGAGATAGTACTATGAATCGATTAGCAGTCAGTTTACCCGGTTTGGAACTAAAAAACCCGATCATTCCAGCAAGCGGATGTTTCGGCTTCGGCGAGGATTACGGCAAGTTCTATGATTTGAGCTTGTTGGGCGCCATCATGACGAAAGCCACGACGCTGGAGCCCCGCAGAGGCAATCCTACGCCGCGATTGGCGGAAACGCCATCCGGCATGCTGAATGCCATCGGATTGCAGAATCCCGGCGTTGAGGTCGTAGTTGCACAGAAGCACACGGCACTTGAAAAATACGATGTGCCTTTGATATCGAACGTTGCCGGAAACACAGTCGATGATTATTACCAAGTCTGCAAAGCCGTTTCCCAATCGCCGAACGTCAAAGCGATCGAATTGAACATTTCTTGCCCAAACGTCCACAAAGGCGGGCTGCAGTTCGGAACCGATCCGGAGATGGCTGCTGCCGTCACGCGCGCGGCTAAAGAAGGCGCAACTGTTCCGGTTTACGTCAAATTATCACCGAACGTTACGGATATCGTAGAAATCGCCAAAGCGGTTGAAGCGGCCGGAGCGGATGGCATTTCGATGATCAACACGTTGGTGGGCATGCGCATCGATCTGCACACGCGCAAGCCGATCATCGCCAACAAGACGGGCGGACTTTCCGGCCCTGCCATCAAACCGGTAGCGATTCGCATGATCTATCAAGTGGCACGCGCAGTCGATATTCCGATCATCGGCATGGGCGGCGTCTATACGGTGGATGACGTGCTGGAAATGTTCATGGCCGGAGCAAGCGCGGTCGGCGTCGGCATGGCCAACTTCACCGATCCGTTCGTTTGCCCGAAACTGATCGAACAGCTTCCACAACGCATGGACGAACTGGGCATCAACAGCCTGCAGGAATTAATC
>NZ_JBAWAZ010000386.1:0-9159 GCF_049589555.1 Trichococcus sp. | reverse complement strand
CAAGCAGGGACGCTCGGCGGCGGGAATCACTTTATTGAACTGCAAACCGATGAAGAGGGCTTCTTGGGCGTGATGGTCCATACCGGTTCGCGGAATGTCGGGGATGCTGTCTGCCGTTATTTTGATGCTAAGGCGAAGCAACTGAATCTGCAGCAGCATTCGCCGGTTCCTCCGGAGTGGAATTTGGCTTACCTGCCGGCTGACAGGGACATCGGAAAGTCCTATATCAGATGGATGGAGTTTGCCATGGCGTTCGCCAAAGAGAACCGGGCGAAAATTACGGGGATCGTCATCGAAATCATTCGTCGCCTTGTTGCCGAATATGCAGATTTTACCGAGATTGAACTTTCCGAACCGATTGACTGCCATCATAATTATGCCGCTTATGAAGAACATGCCGGGAAGAGGGTCTGGGTTCATCGGAAAGGTGCCATCCGGGTCAGGGAAGGCGAATGGGGGATCATCCCGGGCGCAATGGGGGCGAGTTCCTATTTGGTCAAAGGGAAAGGGAGTCCGGAAAGTTTTCATTCGTGCTCGCACGGAGCAGGCCGCCAGATGAGCAGGAAAGAGGCGATGGAAAAGTTTGGTGTGGAGGATACAATCCTCGATCTTGAATCGAAGGGGATTTTTCTGGGGAAAACAAGGAAACGCGATATAGGAGAAGAAGCCCGGTTTGCATATAAAGATATCGATTTTGTCATCGCCAATGAACTGGACTTGATTGAGCCTATCCGCAAGCTGGAAACACTGGGTGTTGTGAAAGGATAGCCGGTAATCGCAAAACAGTAAAAAATATGTCAAAGAAGAGGGGCATATCAAAAATGAGGCAGCTTATTCTTTGGGTTTTGTTGGTAGGCTTGTCTGGTATTGGGTTCGAATTTATAATTGTGAGCGAGATTCCCCGCCAAAATGGTTTTGACGGGGAATCTCGTGTTGTCCGCGGACGTTTTTCCCCTCCAAAATGGTTTTGGCGGGTTTTCTGACTGTGATTTGCGTTTATTTTCCCCGCCTAACCGCTTTTTGGCGGGTTATTTCTGAGCATAAATTTATTTCCCAAACAGAAGGGGCTGTATCAAGCCAGAAAATACTATTCTGATTTTGATACAGCCCCATTCACTTTTTATACAATTATGCGGAAACAACTGTAAAACTCAACGTTAATCAGTGATAACCCAGTACTGTGAGCCATCGCTATTACGATCCATAAATCCATATTCAATAAAATAGCGACGTACCGTCACATAATCATCGTGAGCTGTTTTAATGATGTCGTTGACTTCCTTCTCAGAATATTTCTTGCCTTGATCAAAACGTTTCAAAATGTGCTGCAGCACTATAATTTTGCGTTTTTCCTTGCTTGGGAAAATATCCACTGCTCCATCTAATCCATTTTTAAAATATGTTTGCAGTACTTTTTCCCGTTCATTTTCTTTAATGCCATAGCGTGAATCCACTATTATTTCCTCCTTGTGAATAGGGCTATCTTTCATGGGTACTCTGCCGCTGTCCAGGTTGGCCATCAGCGCAAGAAAAATTTTTGCCTGCCTTTCCTTTTCCTTCAGCTTGAAACGATGTTGACGAATGGTCGAGATGCTTCCCGAAGAAGACCGCTCCAATATTTCCTTATCGGACAGGCCTTGATGAAATAGCTGTAGCATTTCCCTTTGAACGTCAGATAATCCTGTATATTTTTTATCTAATTGAATCAGTGTTTCGAAAACAGAGCCATGCGATTGCTGTATGTGCACGAGCACAGCCTTTTCCGCTTCATAAAGCACCTCTCCCATTGGATAGATGATTCCCTGTTGGTAGATTTGACGACAAAATAAGCAAGCGTAGCTTTTAGCATGCTGATCAAATCGATAGCCGTTCTGTAATTCTAGTAGTGTGCTGTTGTCAATCATAAAATCCTATCCTCCTTCCTCTTGTTTGTGCAAACAATTATATAATTCGTTATTCTATTTGTAAACAAAAACTGAAAATGTTTGTTAAATTAAGTTTTTCGCTTTCCAAGCAAAATAGATAAGCGCCAAAGCGAAAATACCGACTGAATATTCCAGTAAGGTGTAAGCGAACGTTGCTATTTCTGGCTACATGAGATGCAGCTGATCAGCTGGTCAGCGCTTATTTCAAAGACTGCGTAATTTTTTGTAATATCCGGTTTTTCTGGGATAATAAAGGTGACGGAAAGTTCTTTGGTAAGAAGGGGAGGGATAATCTGATGGAATCTAAAATGCCCCCGAAGGTCAATAAACAATGGCTGAATTTTGCTGTGACAATTGCAATTTTTCTGATCGTGCTGAATTTTTTCATTTCCCCCGGTCTGCAGGAAAATCCGGTAACGGAAGTGGATTATAAAACGTTTGTTTCAATGCTTGAAGAAGGCAGTGTCGAGTCGGTTCTGGTGGAGGAAAACCGGATAGAATTCACAACACTGGACGATGAAGGGGAGGAGAGCACCTTCATCACCGGCAGAATGGAGGATCCACAGCTTACTGAACGACTGCTGCTGACGGAAGCAAAGTTTGAAAAAGAGATTGTTGAAGAAAGTTCTCCGATTGTTGATTTTTTCCTGATCTGGATGCTGCCATTGGCGTTATTGTATGTCTTCTGGGGATTCATGATGCGCAGGCTGCAGGGAAGAGTAGGAGGGCTAGGCGGTAGCGAAATGAAATTCGGCAAAAGCAACGTCATGATTTATGCTGCATCTGAAACAGGAAAAACATTTGCGGACGTAGCCGGCCAGGACGAAGCGAAAGAAGCGCTTTGGGAAGTGATCGATTTTCTGCACAATCCCCAAAAGTACCGGGAAATCGGGGCGAAGATGCCAAAAGGAATTCTGCTTGTTGGACCTCCGGGGACCGGTAAAACGCTTCTTGCAAAAGCAGTCGCGGGAGAAGCCGGGGTTCCCTTCTTCTCTATTTCGGGATCAGAATTCATGGAGATGTTCGTCGGTGTTGGCGCAGCCAGGGTGAGGGATTTGTTCAATCAAGCGCAGGCAAAAGCCCCCTGCATTGTCTTCATCGATGAAATCGATACGATCGGCAAGAGCCGTAACCTGTCAGGGATAACCGGAAATGATGAGCGGGACCAGACGCTCAACCAGCTATTGAACGAGATGGATGGTTTCTCCTCGGAAAAAGGCGTGGTGATCCTGGCGGCAACGAATAAACCTGAAGTTCTCGACAAAGCGCTGCTGCGACCTGGACGGTTTGACCGGCGCATCCCGCTTGAACTGCCGGATATTGCCGGGAGGCAAGCGATTCTGGAGGTTCATGTAAAATCCGTCAAAATGGCCGAAGATATCGACCTGAAGGAGATTGCTAGGGATACACCCGGCAGCTCCGGCGCTGATCTTGCCAATTTGATAAATGAAGGCGCTCTCCATGCCATAAAGGAGGGACGCGGCAAAATCAACCAATCCGATCTGGAGTATGCTTTGGAAATCATTCTGGCCGGATACCAACGGAAAAATGCGATCTTTTCGAAAGAAGACAAACTGGCAATCGCGTACCATGAAATTGGCCATGCGATTGTTGCCGCAAAACAGACCGATTCCGCACCAGTCAATAAAATTAGCATCATCCCAAGGACATCTGGAGTTCTTGGCTACACCATGCAATCTGAAGAGACAGACCAGATTCTGATGAGCCGGGAAAAATTCCTGAATAAAATCGTCACCTACATGGGCGGTCGTTCTGCCGAGGAAGTCATTTTGAATACGGTCACGTCCGGAGCTGAAAATGACATAGAGGCAGCAACGGCTATTGCGAGAGCGATGGTCACGCGCTACGGTATGAGTGAAAAATTCGACATGATGGCTTTGGAAACAATCAATAATCCTTATCTGGGAACGGATGTAACCTCGCTCGTATCGAATGAAACCTCTGCGAAAATCGATGATGAGGTTTTGCGCATCATCAAATTCGCCCACGAGAAAGCCAAGGAAATCATCCGGGAAAACTTACCGAAAATGCATGAACTTGCAAATAAGCTTCTCGAAAAAGAAACCATGACCGGAGAGGAATTCATGGAAATGCTGACGAAAGAAGAATGAGGGATCTAGGTTTCAAGCTAGTGCACACGCGGCTGTGAGTTGGATCAGATGAGGGGAACACTCATGAAACAGAATATAGGCTTACTTGTGATGATCATTTTGGGCTTGGCACTGCTGACTGGCTGTGGCTCATCAGAAACCGCGTCTATAGGTACGATCAAACAGAGCGGGGACTAGATTTACTATACAGACACCAAAGCAGAAGCCCTTTATAAAATGAAAACTGACTGGACAGGAAAGACCAAACTCGCTGACAATTTTGCTAGCGGTTATATGGTAATTCAGGGGGACACCATCTACTACTCAGACATGGGTGGTGTCAGCAAGATTCAAACAGATGGTACAGGGGCGGAAAATGTTGTGGATATTGGCAAAGAAAGCTCGTACGGGTTCGAAGTGTCGGGGGATTGGATTTACTACAGTACGAAACCGGGAAGCATCTATAAGGTAAAAACGGATGGCACCGAAAAGACTAAGATTGCTGACATCAGCTCTTTCGAAGGAGACATGAAGGTGTCAGGTGAGACGATCTATTATGCGGATGGAACAAGTTTATTCAAAATGAAGACTGACGGCACTGGGGTTATGAAACTATCAGACAATGCAGTCATACATGCAGTAGAAGGGGACTGGCTCTATTACGGTGAGAAAAATGAAAAAGGGGAATATGAGAACGTAAACAGGATGAAAACAGATGGTACCGAGCAATCAAAGCTTGCGGAGGGGACTTTTACGTCTATAGACGGGGATTCGCTCTATTACAGTAAAAATGATTGGCTCTACAGGGCAAATCTGGACGGGAGCGCAGCAGCAAAAATGAATAAAGTGAAAATGTGGAATATCTTGGACATTTACGGTGAATACATTTACTACGGCGAATATTCAGGGGCTGCTTACAGGATCAACTTGGACGGCAGCAACAAGAAGCAGTTCGAATAGATATTCAGCGGCTATACTCTGTTGTTTCTGATAATTTCACAGGAATGACTCAAAAGAGTAAAGTGGATTCACTGAGCGGAAAACCTATAATGACGGGTTTTCCGTTTTTCTTATTTTGTTGGCTCCAATTGCATTAAAAAAAGACCTCCGAAGAAGTCTTTCCGTTGGTTCGCCATAAAAGAAAAATGTTCATTAATACGAATGGGTTCAGCCATTATTTTTTTGTTTTCATATATGCATCTACTGCCGATAGGATGATCCCGACTGCAAGCAGACTGTAGCCGATCGATCTATTTTCGCCAAAAACAATTCCCGCCACTATCAATCCAAAAGCGATGGAAGCCAGCACACTGAGTCGTTTAGGTTTTGAATTATTAATACTAATAAATACAAGAGCTAAAAACAGAACAACTACTACCACGTATATTTGTGACGATGTCATGTATATCACTCCCATTCTTATAACTCGTTATTTCCAGACCTCATCCTGATTACATCATACACGAAAATTCGAGATAACCAAATCCATATGATATAGCTGTATGTTAAACCTCCGAATTTTGATTAGCAATTATGGAAGCAGTAAAATGGAGTTGAAGAATAAGGTGCGAATGTTTGAGGTCCTTACAAAAATAGATTCAGTTCCGCTTTGGCCAATAGCATTGCTTGTAGTTCGGAAATGAGGGAGAGAGAAATGCGGGTTTATTTGCAATGGATGCGTAGATGGGTTGTCTCTGCGGTTTTTTCGGTGCTGCTCCTTTTCGGCATGCTATCGCCAAATATCGTTGCAGTGGAATCACAAAATGCAGCGCAAGAGAATGTCATATATACAGTCAAAGCAGGCGATACGCTGTACAGAGTTGCTCTTGAATACGGAGTGACTGTGCGGCAGCTTGTGACGGCGAATAACATCGCCCAGCCCAGATTGATCAGGATTGGGCAAAAAATTGTCATTCCGAAAGCATCCGCTGCTGTTGCTGATTACCCGCAACCATTCGGGATGAAGTATACGGTTGTGGCCGGGGATACGCTCTCCGAAATTGCGTTGAGGTATGGTGTGACGGTTGACCAACTTGTAAAAACCAATCAAATCAATGATCCCAATCTGATTTACATCGGTCAGATGCTGACGCTTCCGCTTTCCGCAAGTTTTACGCAACAGGAAATCCTTTCTGCGGGCGGGGGATATGCGGTAGGGCTGAAAAAGGATGGCACGGTCGTTGCTGCAGGGTGGAATGAATCCGGGCAAGGGGATGTCGGAAGTTGGTCGGGGATTGTTTCTGTATCAGCGGGAGCCTATCACACGGTAGGCTTGAAATCGGATGGCATGGTGGTGGCAACCGGAAGTAACCTTAGCGGAGAAAGCGCCGTTGCGGATTGGAAAGATATTGTGGCTGTATCAGCCGGAATCGGCCATACGGTAGGTCTGAAGGCAGACGGAACGGTGATCGCGACCGGAAACAACGAAAGCGGGGAATGCAATGTCCAGGAGTGGACAGACCTCGTTGCCGTTTCCGCGGGCAATGGCTATACCTTGGGGCTGAAATCGGATGGGAAAGTCGTCGCCACAGGGAAAAATGATCGCAACCAACTTGCTGTCTCCGAATGGTCGGATATTGTGGCTATTTCCGCAGGTGATTCGCATGCGGTAGGGCTGAATTCAGACGGGACCGTTCTGGTTGCAGGGGAAAACAGCTACGGTCAAGGGGATGTATCGGGATGGACGGCTGTCATCGCTGTAGCAGCAGGAGCTCATCATACAGTAGGCATGAAGTCGGATGGCACGGTCGTTGCGACAGGATACAATCAAGAAGGGCAATGCGAGGTGTCCGGTTGGAAAGACATGATAGCCATTACTGCAGGCGGGAATACTTTTGGACTGAGGAAAGACGGCACTGTCGCAGTGGCAGGCGAAAATGTTTGGAATCAGTATGATGTTCTGGGATGGACGAACATTGGGCATCATGAAGCGAGACCACAGGAAACGGCAATGCTGCATCAAGTGGCCCATCTTTTGGGTGAGAGCCCAGATCATTTACCTTCCATGATTCCGCAGGATCCCGGTTACTTTTATGCCAGTGCTGCTGCCAAAAGGACGGAATACGGATACTTTGTCACTTTCTACGAAACGAAAGTGCTTATTCCGATTAATGATGCTTCGTTGAATAATCAGGCTATCGCCCGTCAAATAGCTACACTTGAAGCCATCGTCTATGTCGATAAATCAGCTGCAGCGAAAGCCATTGAACATCACGATGCCAAACAGGGATTTTCTTCATACGCTCCTACTATCGATCTGGGGTATGGAATAATCGGCTATCAAAATTCAGGCATGGGTAAAACGCTGTTGGCATGGAATGAAGGCAATTGGTTGCTGGAAGTGTTGTATCCTATCGAAAACCAGATGGGTATTGATTTGGCAAAGAATATTGTAGATGAATTGGAAAGCGTCTTTTTGCCGCCGCCAAATGATACGGGACGTATCCGAGTTGTAATGATAAGCCCTTCGCAAACAGAAACGATGATTATGTGGCAAAAAAATGAAGTCGTGTATCGAATCGATAGCACAAATAATCCGATAGAAATCCTAAATATGACGGCAAGTATCAAGTAGAATAATTCATTTGTGAAGGTGAAGATTCCACGTGCGGATCTTGACCTTTCTTTTTCTGAAAAAATGGACTCTGCTGTAGCTGGTATGACGATATTTTTGGGCACCCTTGCCAATAAGTGATGAGCTTTTCTGCGATTTATGGCATAATAACACTCATAAGCATCAAATATAGCTTCAGGAAGATTCAGAAGGAGGCCATCATGAAAAATACGAGAATTTTTGGAATGTCGTTTGCCAGCGTCTATCCGTTGTATATCCAGAAGGCCGAGAAAAAAGGCCGCACGAAAGAAGAAGTCGATGAAATCATTTTCTGGCTGACCGGATATTATGAGGCAACTCTGCAGCAACAGCTGAACAACAAAGTCGATTTTGAGACTTTTTTCGAACAGGCACCCCAGCTGAATCCCAACGTGTCCCTTATCACGGGAGTCATTTGCGGTTACCGCGTCGAAGAGATCGAGGACAAGCTCATGCAAAAAATCCGTTACTTGGATAAACTCGTCGATGAGCTGGCTAAGGGGAAGACGATGGAGAAAATACTGAGGAAATAGGTTATACGTGAAAGAAAAACATAAAATAATCAAGCTAATGGAGGAAATAGGATGGAATTCAAAAATGTTACAGTAATCAAGGAAGCAAATGTGTATTTTGATGGGAAAGTTACCAGCAGAACGGTTCTGTTCGAAAGCGGAGAGAAAAAGACGCTTGGCTTCATGTTGGCAGGCGAGTACGAATTCAATACCGATGCAGAGGAAATCATGGAAGTCCTGGGCGGTGACATGTCAGTCATGCTGCCGGGCGAAGCGGAATACACACTCTACAGCAAAGGCCAAAGCTATGTCGTTCCGGCAAACTCATCCTTCAAGATGATCGTCGAGAAATATGTGGATTATTGCTGTTCATACAAAAATGACTGAATCTGAAGCGCTGGTTTTTTAATAACTGCGCAACGTTTAAGGCAAATCAACTGATTTCAACAAAATAAACTAGCCCGAAAACGAAGTTCGTCTATCGAATCTTCGTTTTCGGGCTGATTTTTTATAATTTGTAGGCAGCGTTTGTTATCGCTGCCGATTATCAACGACTAGACATATTCAACGATTCCGCGTTTCAGAAGTTCTTTCCTCAAAGCCTCATTTTCAGACCGCAATCGTTTCACATCTGCTCTCAAAACAGAATCCTGTTTACGGATTGTGTTCATAATCAAGCTCATTAAGACGAGAACCATGAGTATTGAAATAATAAATTGGATTGTCAGCATTATTTGGCCCCCACTTTCCGGATTGTTTTTTTGCTACAGTCACAGGATATCAGGTGATTATGTAACTCAGATGAAGACGCCTAATCTCCATCCAATCCACACATTCGTTCAGTATATTTAGACTATCAATTTTTAGTCATTTTACTTTGAGGAGGAAACAATTATGAGCATGACTCATTACATGTCATTATTAGCTTCAGATCAGCCCTGGAATCTGATCATTTTTATGGCCATACCAGTGATCTGCGCGGAGACGCTGACGATTTCGGAATTTTTCATTATTTTCGA
>NZ_JBAWAZ010000385.1:0-1676 GCF_049589555.1 Trichococcus sp. | reverse complement strand
GTAATCGAATGTTTGTGGCTGAGGTGCGTTAAGACACATTTCAATCATCCATTTTCTCCAAGACAAATATCTTCATATGTATGCGTCAACTTGTAAACTGTCCTATCAGCATCCTTTTAATCTGCCCCTCAACATCCCCATACAAGTCAAGATACCGCACATCAATCTGCACACTATTAGTATCAGGCATGTCAGTTAAACTATGAAATTCCGTCGGCAAAAATTCTTTGCTGTATGGATAAATCAAAACTACCTTTTGAACCTTTTCTCCTTTATGACTATACCTTGTATGATACGCATACATCTGATACAAATCTGCTTGAGCTGGGCCGTCTGCCTTCAGTACTTTCCATTTCGTATCGGCTATCACAGTTATTTCTTCGGATCGAATAACGATATCAGGTCGCAAACGATAGGAACTACTCTGTTTCCCATGCTCATCAAATAACCAAATTTTCCTATCCTGCAATGAAACATTGCAATCATTCAACGTTTTGCTTACCATATCAGATACGTAGGCTTCAAAAATTTTATCCATAGGAAACAGCAAGGCAAACGCCATGTTACTGCCTTTAAATGAAGTGAAGGATTGTTTTGCCAGTATGATTTCACACCATTGCAGCGCCTGAGTGTAGTATTGAAAGTTTCGGCCTAGTTTGATTCGCTGAAAAGTTTGGTCAACGTTATGCAGAATCGTTACTTGATTGAAGTAAATGAGCTGCTCCCGGATTAGACGCTGATTATTGAAATCTGACGAAATATGCAGCAGATATTCCAACGCTGTACGGATCAATCGATTTTCTGGACAATTAATCATGAACTCATCGTGATGATTGTAAAAGCGCGCTTTGTTTACCAGATTGTGTTGTATCTGCTGCTTCATAAGCAATTTCCCTTTTAAGAATGCCTCGTTTTCTTCCACACCGATATAAGCAGACTTTAGCCCTTGCTTGATGACGCTATCTACTTCACCCAAGAACATTCGGATAAAAACCTCAAAAAGGTTGGTATTATCTGTATCCAGATATGCCATGGAAAATGTTCTGCCGTCAATATTTTTGACCGCACCCAACATCTTCAGAAAAAGCTTCCGGACATCGTTATCCTTTTTGTTGGCCACATTCTTACCATGGATCTTTGGGAGAATTTCAATCGTCAAGCCCGATTTCGTTTGCAGGACACCGACATAGTTATTCGCTTGCACGCCAAGACGAATCGGTCTGAGAAAATTATCGATGGATGAATCAGCTCCCTCGTCATAAACGGTGTTGCCCTCATCAATGAAAGTCTTCAGTTCTTCGATATCTTTTTTTGTCACCCTCACACCTTCATAGGTAGTTCCTGCGTAAAGGCGACCAAATTCAGTGATCGTAACGACTCGATTCTTCATGATTCATCCGCTTCTTTATGGATCAGGACTCCTGATAGAAACTTTCTAAACTCCTCTTCACTTGCAATAGTCTTCAGAGCATATCGATTTTCATTATTTCTGAAGAAACCATCGGCCAGCTTGTTGTCGAACAAATTGTGCGGCGAGATTTCCTTTTCAGTAATGTATATCCCATTCTTATCATTCAAAATTGCTCTAATTTTTCGAAAATCATCGTAAAAATATTCCTGCAGCAACGGAATGATTTTATTCTCAAATGTCCTTTTCACATCATCAAGGGTATTGT
>NZ_JBAWAZ010000384.1:0-4810 GCF_049589555.1 Trichococcus sp. | reverse complement strand
GCTCCAATGGGCGGAAGCACAAGTCGCTGCCTTCGCCGGTGTGGATGATGCCATCCAAACACAGCGCATAATGACTGTTTTCCTCCACGAGCAGGGAGGCATTATAAAGAAGGTTATAGGTTGTGACGATGTTCAGGCTGCGTTCATTGCCCCCGAGCCAACCTGCGAGTTCATTTTTGACAAGCAACTGGTTCGAGCAGATGACCGGCTTACCCCTCAGATCCTTAGGTGCGATTCTTTCCAAAGAAGCCAGCGGACTGTCTTTCCGCATCAGGACACCCCAGATGTCCTTTGTCGACAACTTGATGAAATCATACTTGGTCATGTTCGTAGGCTCCACAAGTACACCGAAATCGAGCAAGCCTTTGTCCAACCGATCCGTGACATCCTCGGCGTTGCCGCTGAACAGATGGAATTTGAGCAGCGGGTGCTCCGATTGGGCTCTGCTGATTGCGCGTGCAATGATCCGCATCCCTTTGGATTCGCCACCGCCGATATAAATGTCCCCGCTGAATTCAGTATCATCCGCGCGCATTTCCGACTCGGTTTTATCAACGAGTTGGATGATTTCCTCCGCCCTCTTTCTGAGCAGCATGCCGTCATCCGTCAAAGTGATCTTGCGGTTGCCTCTGATGAAAAGCTGCTTTCCGAGTTCCTCCTCCAGTTCCTTCATCTGTCTGGAAAGGGTAGGCTGCGTGATATGCAAAAATTCCGCCGCGCCCGATATGCTCTGTTCCCTTGCAATCGTCAAAAAATACTGCAACACTCTGATTTCCATTTCCTCAACTCCTTCAGCATTATTTTAGCGCTTATTGATATGCCTTTCAAGTATAGCAAGATATCTGGTATGGGTATTTGATATTCGCTCTGATTCGATATATTCTATTCACATGAGGAGGGAGACGAGTGGACATAAGTGAAGAAATGCTGATCACAAATCTTAAGGATGCAGGCTGCACGAATGAAACCATCGCTGCTTTCCTGGATTACCGGCAAACGAACGAACAGGCAAAACAGATGGAGTTGCTAAAAAAACACAGGCATATTTTATTGGATAAGATCCATGAGGACCAGAAGGCAATCGACTGTTTGGACTACTTGCTTTACAAACTAAAATAATAATACAAATCAGGGGGAAAAGAATATGATTGGAACGATCGCAGGAATATTGACGACATTGTCATTTGTACCGCAGGTAATCAAGGTTTTGCAGACAAAGGACACGAAGGCCATTTCGCTGGGGATGTACCTCATGTCAGTTATAGGTATCTTCTTATGGATGGTACATGGATACGTAATGGGGGACATGGCACTGTTAATCGCCAATCTAATCACTTTCTGCTTGGCTTTGGTCATTCTGGTTGCCAAATTGAAATATAAATAAGGCATTTGGATCAGTTTAACGCTGATCCTTTTTTTTTTGCATTAAATTCGATTATAATGTAAGGGAGAGGCGGTGCAATCATGTTGGAAGAATTAGCGTTTGAAATTGCGAAAGAGGCGCATGCCGGACAGACGGACAAAGCCGGGCTTGATTATATCCTACATCCTCAACAAGTGGCCGCGATGGTGACGACGGATGAAGAGAAAGCTGTCGCGTTGCTGCATGATATCATCGAGGATACGGATGTGACGGCAAATGAGTTGCTGGCGAAGGGTTTACCGGACAATGTTGTCGAAGCTGTGGAAGCATTGACCAAAAAGCATAACCAAAACTATGCCGCATATTTGGCTGGCGTTAAAAAGAACCGGTTGGCTACTGCCGTGAAGCTGGCGGATCTGAAGCACAATTCGGATTTGAGCCGTTTGGAGAAGATCACCCAAAAGGACAGGGAGCGGGCAGAGAAATACCGCAAGGCGATTGAATATTTATCGGATTGAAACGCCAGCAGATTGTCTTGATGCCAGTTGTAGTCAGAATAAATTCACACCAATAATTTAAAGTGGACCCGGAATTCCCCGAATGGAGAATTTCTGGGTCCGATTTGTTTTATCAGGGTGAATGAGATCAGTTACCGCATACACTTGCTCCCAAAGGAAATGCTGTAACCTTTTTCAATTTCCAATTCCAGAAATTGGAAAACAATGGAAGTTTATTGTAAGCGGTTTTATACTTTTGTGTATACCCGGGGAATACATAAAAGGAGAATCACTATGAATCATACAGAAACCGCAAAAGAAATCATTCAAATAATCGGTGCAGATAACGTCGCTTATTTAACGCATTGTGCAACCCGTCTCCGTTTCAATGTTAAGGACATTTCCAGTGTTAACATGGAGCAATTGGATAGAGTTGAAGGGGTCATCAAATCCCAATATAAAAATGGACAACTACAAGTGATCATCGGCGCAAAAGTGGGCGGAGTTTTTGAAGAAATGCAAAAGCTGATAAGCCTGAACGAAGACGTCATCGTGCAGAAGACAGAAACGAAGAAGAACGTGGTTTCGCAAATTATCGAAACGATATCGGGAGTTTTTGGACCAGTGATTCCAGTCTTGATCGGCTGCGGGATGATAAAATCCGTGACCGCTGTTTTGACTACTTTTTCCCTTATATCAACTGAAAGCAGCACTTTTGCCATTTTTAATATGATCGGTGATTTATTGTTTTATTTCTTTCCTTTCTTTCTTGCTGTTAGTTCAGCTAAGAAGTTCAAGACCAATGAGTTTTTGGCAATAGCTCTTGCCGGCGCATTGATGTATCCCACAATCCAGAATGGTGCTCTGCAGGCTGCAGAGACCGGTGTGAAAGCATTGGATTTTCTGGGGCTGCCGATTTTATTGGTGAATTATAAATCTACAATCATTCCCATCATCATCAGCGTCTGGATCATGTCTTATGTGTATCGATTCATCAACAAACTGATCCCTGACACTTTTAAAGTACTTTTTGTTCCGATGCTTGTGCTTTTCATCATGGTTCCGCTGGAATTGATAGCGATTGGACCGTTCGGCTCATACATCGGCCAAAGCGTGGCGCAGTTCGTCACGTGGCTATACAACGTCAATGGTGTTCTCGGGGCCTTCTTGTTCGGAACTTTCCGTCCGTTGCTGATAATACTGGGCATGCACTATGCAATAACTCCCATCAATACGCAATTGATTGCAGAATACGGGTTTTCCGTCATCTCTCCGGCCAATCTGACCGGCAATCTGGCTCAAGCGGGTGCAACGTTGGCCGTATTCTTTTTGCTAAAAAATAAAACCGAAAAAAGTTCAGCTTTTACGAGTGGCATCACTGCCTTGTTTGGTGTAACCGAACCAGCAATGTTCGGATTTAACCTGAAATACAAAAATCCTATGCTTTGTGCCATGTTGGGCGGAGGAATCGGTGCAGCCTACATGAACTTCTTCGGTGGCGGGGCTACTGCCATCATTTTGCCGGGCATCTTGGCTTTGCCTACGTATGTTGCTGATAGCTATATTCATGTATTGATTGCGGTAGCGATCAGTATCTCCTTCGCATTTGTAGGCACGCTCGCTTTAGGGATCAGACAAGCTGACGAAATTGAACCGAAAAACGAAGCAGAGCAATTGCTCACGAAAAAAATTGCAATGGTCCAACCGATACCGGGAACCATCATTCCATTGTCCGAAGTGAAAGATACTGTTTTTTCAACAGGCATGTTGGGGGAAGGGTATGCAATTGAACCGACCGAAGGAACAGTATGCGCTCCGTTCGAGGGTAATGTGATTATGCTGTTTGAAACCAAACATGCTATCGGGCTGCGTAACGATGACGGAGTTGAAGTTCTGATTCATATCGGGCTGGACACAGTCGAATTACATGGTCAGGGGTTCGAAACGCTTGTCGAAGAAGGGGATCGGATCGCTGTTGGTGACGTCCTGGTCAGATTTGATAAGGATTTCATTCAATCCAAGGGCTATGACCTCACCACACCGGTCATTGTGACGAATGCAAAGGAATTCAGTTCATTGGATTTTACGGTAGATGAAAAGCCATTAGTCTTAAATGTAGGAGCTGCAAAATGACAGATACATTTTTTTGGGGTGGTGCAATCGCAGCCAACCAAGCTGAGGGAGCTTATCTGGAGGATGGGAAAAAGCTGACCGTAATGGATGTGGTTCCTCAAGGTGAGAATCGACGTAAAATAAAACAAGGGTTGATCGATTATAAAACAGTCTATGACGACAACGCTTACCATTATCCATCCCATGATGGCATAGATTTTTATCACACTTACCCCGAAGACATTAAACTACTGGCAGAAATGGGCATCACGGCTTTTAGGACGAGCGTGTCATGGACAAGAATCTATCCCACCGGCGAGGAAAAAGAACCAAACGCCGCAGGACTCAACTACTACAAATCCTTATTCGAACTGTGCAAATCATATGGAATCGAGCCGGTAGTGACCATCAGCCATTTCGACGTGCCGTTGCACTTGGCCGAAACGTATGGTTCCTGGAAAAACCGGAAGATGATCGACTTCTATTTGATGTATGCCCGCAGCCTGTTCGTTACTTTTAAAGGGCTCGTAAAATATTGGATCACCTTCAATGAAATCAATGTGATCCTGCATAATTCCTTTTCTGGAGCGGGGCTCATCCTATGTGATGAGGAAAATCCTGAACAAGTGAAATACCAAGCCGCGCACCATGAATTAGTCGCCAGCGCAGCAGCCACGAAAATGGCTCATGAAATCGATCCTGAAAACCAAATCGGCTGTATGTTGGCCGCGGGAGACTATTATCCATACTCTTGTCACCCACAAGATGTTTGGTCAGCTCTGAATAAAAATCGCGAAAGTTATTTTTTCATCGATATTCAGTCCCGTGGCGCCTACCC
>NZ_JBAWAZ010000383.1:0-1799 GCF_049589555.1 Trichococcus sp. | reverse complement strand
AGAGTCAAAGTCTGTTGCCTTACCGCTTGGCGATAGCCCAATGGTGGAGGGAGGCAGATTCGAACTGCCGAACCCGAAGGAGCGGATTTACAGTCCGCCGCGTTTAGCCACTTCGCTATCCCTCCGTTCGCTTTCCTTAAAAAGCTGACCAATATATGATATAACAGCAGCAATCGATTTTCAAGAGGTTCTTTTCAATTTTTAACAGTTTTTAATCCAGCGGAAATTCTTCATCTGCATCACTCTTTTCACCTACAGGTTACCAGACCGGAAAATGGAAATCAGCAACCAGATGCTGAACAGGCCGGCGATCACAAAGCCCGCTTGCCCCAGGAATTGCCCTCCCGGTGTTCCGGACATGATGGCTGATGACAGCAGCAATCCGGCAACAATCAACGAGATGACGACGCGATTGGACATCTTTTTGACGTCCTTCCACTTGTCATCCAGCTGATCGACGTCGATCCGCAGCATGGTCCTGCCGCTTGCCGTTTGCTTCAGCAGAGCCAGCAGACTGCTTGGGATCTCGCTGCTGTCCTTGATGAAAGCATAGCCCCGCAAAGCCAACTTTTCCGCAGAAAATTTCTGCATCAGCGTCGTAAGCGTAAAACTTTCCTTCAGATAGTCCTTCGCGATCGAAATCAGGTTCAGTTCAGGGGAAATTTCCAGAAAAACGCCTTCCAGTATCGACAAAGACTTCGCGAGGATCGTCAGATCGCTCGGAATGGCGATGTTATGCCGTTTGAACATTCTGATGAAATCGGTGATGAACGTCCCAAGGTTCACGTTCAACATATTGTTCGACAGGTACATATCGAACAGCATCTCGACGTCGGCGTACAGATTGCGTTTATCAACCCGCCCTTTCGGCGTCCCCAATTCCAGACAGACTTTCACCATCCGATCCAGATCTTTCGAGGCCAATCCCTGGAGAATATCGTTCAGCGATTTTTTCGTGGCCTCCGACAAATCCCCCATAATGCCGAAATCGATAAAATAAATTTTGCCTTCTTTGATGATCAGGTTGCCAGGATGGGGATCCCCGTGGAAAAAGCCGTCGTGGAAAACTTGTTTCAGATACGCCAGCATCAATTTGCGGCTGATGTCATCCGAATCATAGCCAAGCAAGTCCAACTGTTCGCGGTTGGTTATTTTGGTGCCTTCGATGTACTCTTCCACCAATACCCTGCGCGTCGTCAGTCCCGAATAGATTTTCGGGACACCGATGCAGGCGATGCTGGCGTTAAGGTCCCGGAAACGCTGCAGAAGCTGGGCTTCATTGCGGAAATCCAGTTCGATCAAGGTGTTCGCCTTCACTTGCTCCAACGCTTCTTTGGGATCGACCACCTCAACCAGTTCCTTCGGGATCTTTCCGCTGAGACGGATCAGGATGTCCAGGTCCCGGATCAACAGATCATCGATGATCGGGCGCTGCACTTTCACGACCACTTCCTCCCCTGTCCGGAGAACCGCCCGATGAACCTGGGCAATTGATGCGCTGGCGAGCGGTTTTTCATCGATGGACAGGAAGGCTTCGCCTAATGAAAGTTTGGTTTCTTCCATAAAGATGCGTTCGACTTCCGCAAAAGGAAATTCCGGCGCTTTGTCCTGCAGATGCGCCAGTTCTTCGACGAATGCTTGCGGGAGAATATCGATGCGGGTGGAAAGGATTTGGCCGATTTTGATGAAACTCGGACCGAGTTTTTCGAAAGCAAGACGAAGGTTCTCCGGATCTTGATCTTTTCGGCTCGGCTTCACCTGATTGTGATAAAGGAATTGAAGCCCGTAAGAGGACAGGA
>NZ_JBAWAZ010000382.1:0-3200 GCF_049589555.1 Trichococcus sp. | reverse complement strand
CTTAAGAACAGTGTGCCCAACAAAATCATAACAAGAATGAAAAAAATGAAAAATATATAAAGTTTAGAGGAAATTGAGAAGACAAAGGTAGCGATACTGGCAGAAATAATAACGATTAAAATCGTGGCAGAGATGCCAAATTTGTTGATTGTACTAGCTGGTAATAACCCTATTTCAATTTTTTCCAATAAACTGTTATTTTTCTTTAAAATGAACCTTTCAAATTCATTCCAATGTAGAATCAAAATATACATAAAACTAAATAATGTACCGTATTTTTGGATATTATCTATTAAAGGATCCAATTATCCACCATCTTTCGATATATTGATACTACAAATTTTATCATGAATTAAATTTAAATCAAAATTTAATTTTAAGAAGAAAACCGTGCAGAGTGTTATCAAGTAAATCAAAAAATCAACTCAGGAGGAACTATCATGGACGGCTTAACAATCAAGCAAGTAGCAGAAAGATCGAAAAAAATCCGGGAGCATTATCGCTCATTGGAAATGAAGCACCATGGCAGTGAATGGTCCGTGGAGGAGGATGCGTTGGCGTTTTTGACCGATGCGGGGCTTGTGGGTCGCTTAACGATGGCGCAGCAAGGACGTTGGCCGGTGGGTGAGTCGAATGAAGCGGGCTTGGAGCACAAAATCGGGGAAAGCATCTGGTGGCTGATGGTATTGGCGGACCGGATGGGCATCGACAGCGAGGAAGCACTGGATAATTTCTTGAGCACAACCGAGAAGCGGTTTAATCTCTAGAAACAATCATTTGTTGGATGCATGAATATTTGAATAGGGATTCAAGAACAACGGGAGTGAGTTCATCATTCTCTGCATCTCTACACCAAAAACAGCAGCAAGGAACCCACGTCGATGGTTTCCTTGCTGCTGTTTTTGGTGTGTTCTTTTATTGATGCATGCAAGAATCTTTAAAAAGAGCGTTGCCGGATAAAAAGAAATGGGTTATCATGTTATTTGTAAACCTTTAAGAAATACAGGGTAACAATTAAAGCGGTAAATACAGGAGGAGTTTAGTGATGAAGACAAAAGTTTTGACTAGGGTAACGATGATGGTAGCTTTGATGATTGTATCGGGAGTGTTGACGATTCCGCTGCCGGGTTTGCCGGTTCCGATCGTCCTGCAAAATATGATGATGATGCTCGCGGGCGGGCTGCTTGGCAAGAAATACGGTCCTCTGGCTGTGAGTGTTTTTCTGTTGATGATAGCGGTAGGTTTTCCGGTCTTATCAGGCGGACGGGGCGGCATTGCCGTATTTGCCAGCGCAAGCGGCGGGTTTTTGCTTGGATACGTGTTAGCCCCACTTGTGATCGGTTATTTGCTTGAGAAGAATTGGGAGAAACTTACTTTTCCCAAAGCAGTTCTCATTTTTATCGTTGGGGGGACTTTGCTGATTGATTTTTGCGGTAGTTTTTCCATGGCGTATTACATGGGCAACTCTTGGTTAAACGGATTGAAGATGACGTTGGCCTTTGTTCCTCTGGATACGGTTAAAGCAATTTTAGCTGCTTGGATCACCTTGCGCCTTAAGCGCTACAGTTTGATTTCCCTGAAGTTGGCGTAAATGAATTAGGCAGGTGTGATGATGAAGCGTATAGATGAGTGGCATGTAAATAATGCTTTGCAGACAGCGATAATCGATGGGGAAGAATCGGTGACTTACCGGGAATTGGAGGAGCGCGTTCAGGGACGGGCAAATATTTTGGCAGGGATTCCCCAAAAAGTTATCCTTGCACCGATGTCGAATGCCATTGATCAGCTGATTAATTTTTTGGCTTTGATCAGGGCGGACAAAGTGGCAGTGCCTATTAATGCTGGCCTTTCTGCTCAGGGACTGCAGGACATATTGAATCAGTTTGAGGATCCGCTGGTGTTGACGGATATCCATACAATTTTCCAAAAAGCTGCAGTTCCTTATAATTCTGATGAATATGCCTCACCGAGTGATCTGGCGTTTATTGGCTTCACCTCAGGAACGACCGGGCAGCCGAAGGGTTACCGGAGAACCCATCAATCCTGGGTCAAGAGTTTTGAGGGGACGAATGAGTTGATCCACCAGTCCAGCAAGCAAAGCGCAACGGTTTTTGGCTCGATGCATTATTCGTTGAGCCTGTACACGCTGATGCAGACGCTCTATTTTGGGCAGACCTTCATCCTGAATCAGCATTTTTCTACCAAGCGCCTGATCGACCTTGTCAAACAAACGAAGTCGTTGACTTGCTATCTTGTGCCGACCATGATCCACGCGCTCATTTCAAAGCTAGAGGCACAAAATGAAGTGTTGACGGAAAAATATTCGATCATTTCATCAGGCGCTAAGCTGAATGTGGACATCCGCAGGAAGCTGTACCGCTATTGTCCGAATGTGCAATTATATGAATTCTATGGTTCATCGGAAGCAAGCTACATATCGATGGAAACCGTGCAAGGCATCCCTTCCGATAATAGTGTCGGCCAACTGTTCCCCGGAGTCGAGATCATCATTGATCAGCCCAATGAGGAAGGCGTTGGCGAAATACTGGTCCGCAGCCCTTTGAATTTTGCGGGTTACCATCGCAACGGCGAGGATCGCGTAGCCACAGTCACATGCGTTTCGACCGGTGATCTGGGTAAATTGGCAGGGAACACGCTTGAATTCTATGGCCGAAAGGATGATTGCATCAATCGAGGCGGCGAGAAATTCTATCCGCTGGAATTTGAGCGACATCTGTTAAACTTGGAGGCTGTTGCTGAAATTGTCGTGCTTGGCATTCCGGATGCACATTACAATGAAAAAATTGGAGCCGTCATTGTTTGGTCCGACCAAAATCAAGTGATGAGCTTGGCCGAAATCAATACTTATTTATCGGCCCGGATGTCCCGTCCTGCCAAAATCGATCACATTTTCGCTGTCGGAGCGATACCGAAACAAAACAACGGCAAAATATCCAGGAAACAATTACTTCATGAGTTAGTAAAGGAGCGAGTGCCCAGTGTCATCTAAGGTTTATATTGTGGAGGCTGCACGTCTGCCCATCGGAAAGTACGGCGGGATCTACAGCGACGTTGGTCCGGAAGAGCTAGGCGGATTCTTGATGAAAACGATGCTGGACAAGCATCCGGGCCTGAACGAGCACGTTGATGAGGTCATTGTCGGGAATGTAATCGGTGGCGGTGGTAATGTTGCCAGACGC
>NZ_JBAWAZ010000381.1:0-1733 GCF_049589555.1 Trichococcus sp. | reverse complement strand
CGCTATATAAGCTGTTGATGTTGGTGCCCGTGACTTGATCCCAATTTTCTTCGCTCATCTTGTAAAATTGCCCGTCTGCGCAAACACCTGCATTGTTGATCAAAATATCGATCCTGTCGAATTCCTGAACAATGTCCTGGACCAACTGTTGGCAGTCCTGGCGGTTGCGGACATCACAGTGCTTCGCCCAAAGTCGATTTTTGTATTGAACCAAATCCGCCTCTGCCTGTTCGATGCTTTCCATTGTCTTAGCGGTGATGACGACGTGGTCTCCCTCATTTAAAAAAGGTTTTGCCAAGGCAAAACCTATGCCTCTTGCCCCACCCGTTATCAATACGATTCTATTTGCCAATACAAACACCCTTCCCGATGCATTCGTTCTCCCGCCAGACCTCAAATTCACCTTCCTGAAGAAATTTCACCTGGGCACGTTCGCCCACAAATAAAGGCTTCAGGAACTTGTACTCATATTTGGTGATGATTTGATAATCCCACTGGGCTGATAAAATCGCCTCGACTTTGGCCATTATCAATATGCCGAACACCAAGCCTGTGTCATGGATCGGATTAGCATCCCTTGAAATTTTTTTGTAAGCCTGCAATTCCTCTAGGGAGAAAAGCAAACTGTTTGCTATTGATGTCATTTTTGACCCTCCACCAGCAAAGTGGTCGCGCATGTCGCAATCACTGCATTTTCTTCCTTGATGACCAACGTATACATCCAACAAGCTTTGCCGGGTTTAAAAGGAGCTTTATCGGTAAGGCTTAACGAAACGGCATACGGTTGATGGAAGCCAAGTTCGCGGTAACTGCTGAAGGCTTGCTTCATCAGTATCGGCGTTTGATCGGCTAATTCCGGCAAATCGAATTCCTGCCATAACGTCGCCAGATAGCTGAGACTTATTTTGCTACCCAAAGTCGGATCGACGAGCTGATTGTACGCGCGGATGTCCGCTTCCAAAAACTGAATGATTTTACTGTTCGGTATCATTTGGATCTGCCTTTCTGATGAGCATGGCCGCACCTTGGCCCCCGCCTACGCACATCGTGACGATGCCGAATCGATTCTTTTCATTCCTGTTCAGTTCGGTCAGCATCCTCGTAACCAGGATAGCCCCCGTCGCGCCGTACGGATGCCCAAATGCAGTCGCACCGCCGGAAGGGTTGATCTTCTCGATCGGAAAATTGCCCAATTTGATGCAAGCCAATGCCTGCACGGCAAAAGCCTCATTCAGTTCAATCACATCGATGTCTTCGAGCGTTAACTCTTGGCGCGCCAACAGCTTTTCAACGGCAGGAACGGGACCTAACCCAAAGTCATTGGGATCAACCCCCACCGCAACTGCATCAACCACTTGCGCAATCGGCGTCAAATGATAAAGCCGGCAAGCTCGTTCCGATGCCAAGATTGTAAAGCTTGCCCCATCATTGACGGGACAACAATTCCCCGCTGTTATGGCGCCGTTTGCCTTAAAGACCGGCTTCAATCGATTCAGAATTTCCAAACTGCTCCGGCTCCTTGGGCATTCGTCGTCACGCAGCAGGAAATCGTCACTGATCCGAAAAGGTGTGATTTCCGAATGAAAGACGCCAGCCTGTTTAGCGGTTTGGTATTTCAACTGGCTTTGAAGCGCGAATTCATCTTGCTGCTGGCGGGTGATGTCATACTTGTCAGCGAGCTCCTCAGCTGCTGCGCCCATATCCGGATCGCCATATTCACTGGTAGACAGGGG
>NZ_JBAWAZ010000380.1:0-6239 GCF_049589555.1 Trichococcus sp. | reverse complement strand
TTCCCGTACAGCTTCGTCCGTCCGATTTTCAACAATCTGATGATGAAACATGCAACTGATTTCATTGGTTGCTCGGATGAAGCCGGCATCGGCCTCTTCGGCAAGGAACAACCTTTCGTTATGCTTCCGAACGGCATCGACCTCGACCGTTACCGCAACGTGCCGGTGACGAAGGCAGAAATGCATGCGCAGTTGGGCATTCCGGCTGACGCGTTCGTGATCGGTCACATCGGCCGCTTCGAGGAACAAAAAAATCACCGGCTGTTGCTGAAGATTTTCAAACATATCCTGCAAAAACACCCGAACACCTATCTGTTGTCGGTCGGGGCCGGTAGTCTCGAAGCAGAGATCCATGGCTTGGCCAAGGATCTGGGCGTATCCGACCATGTGCTCTTCTTGGGCGAACGCGAAGATATCGCCGAATTGCTGAAAGCGATGGATGTCTTCCTGTTGCCTTCGTTGTATGAAGGCTTGCCGATTGTGGCGGTGGAAGCGCAGGCAGCCAACGTCAAATTGGTGCTGTCGACGGAAGTGTCAGAGGACACGGTGTTATCCGAAAATGTCCGTTTTGTGCCGCTGAATGCGGACTTGGACCGCTGGGAAGCTGAAGTCATGGGCGACCCGAAAGGCAATCGTCCGAAACCGGAAATGGAAGCTTTTGATATGCTGAAGACCGCAAAAGCGCTGGAAAAAATCTACGATGCGACGGAGGGTACAGCATGAAAAACTTACCTACAATGAAGGAAACAAAAGAATTTCTACATGACAACAAAAAAACAATCATCGGGACTGCTTTAGCGTTGGTCATACTGTACGCATTGGCGATCGCCTACACACTGTTCAGCGATGATAAAGTCGAAGAAATCAAGGAAATCGATCCGGCTACCGGCTTGGAGTTGCAGCTGATCACCGACGTTGAATATACAGCTTTGCTAACGGATGCCGTCCGTTTCGATTTCTATGTCGAAAATACGGAAGGTTATGCTTTCACGAACTTTAATCTGTTGGAAGCGGTGCTGTTGTCTCCGCAGGTCTACGAGGCTATCAATTCAGTCGAGCCTATCGCTGCAACCGATGAAATCGAAGCGATGGAGGAAGGCAACATTCCTGCGAACTACATGATCGATGTCGATACGGATTATGATACGAGTGAGCTGCATATCACGGTCGGAACCGGGGATGAAGCAAAGAATGAAGCCATCGCAACAGTGCTCTATGAAGCAATGCAAGAAGGAACGATCCCGTTCTTTGAAAATAAGAGCATTTACCTTTTGTCAGAACCGCATGTTGTCCAACTGGAGAAAGGTCCAGAGCAGACGGATGAAACAGGAAGCACTAGCTTGTTGCTTTATCTCGTCATGGGCACCGGCCTGTTCATCGGCGGCTTGTTGTTGGGCATGTTGTTGGGATTCTTCCGTCTTTTCTTCAAAAAAGAGATTACGGATATATTCAACTATCGCATGAGCGATGACGATACCGTGCTGGACCTTTCACATTCGAATGCTGCGGAACAGGAAACGGCTTTGGCGCATGGCATCCAGCATCCGGCGGCAGCCCGCAAACTGATCCTTTCCGAGGAACCTTTATCGACGACTGTACAAAAACGCCTTGAGCAACTGGAAGGCGCGCCATACGTATTCGCGCAATCCGTCCTCTCGGCAGATCCGCTTTTGCATTTCGATGAAGTCATCCTCGTTTCCCGCAAGAACGGCACGACGAAGGGCTGGTACAAGAAGCAACGCACGCTATTGGAAAATTACGCGACTCCAATCAAAATCATCCTAATCTAGCATTGGAGGAATAACGGATGGCACTCTATGTCTTTACCTTCATCACCTTGCTGCTGCTCAGCATTGCTGAAGTGTTCTACGACAACAAAAAAATCGTCCTGATCGGTGGCGGCCTCTTGGCTGTCCTGGCCGGGTTGCGCTATTACTCGGGATACGATTTCGTTTCTTATTATTACTTTTTCTATGATTTGACAGGCTTGTCGGATGTCTTCAACGGAAGCATCGATGCCGAACCGGGTTACCTGTTATTGAACTATCTTTTCCTTAAGCTCGGCTTGAATTACTACGCGTTCATTCTCTTCTTCGCGTTTCTGAGCATGGGGCTGTTGGTCAATTATCTTTACAAAAATGTCCCATACCCATCCCTGATCCTGTTCTATTATTTCTCACGCTTCTTCTTGGCGAGGGACATGGGGCAGATCCGCGGTTCGATTGCCAGCATCATCCTGCTCTATTCGGTGAAATACATGAAGCAGAAACAGCTGTTCCGTTTTCTTTTCGTGGTTGGGATCGCATCGCTTTTCCACATCACCGCGCTCATCTTCATCGTCGGCTACATCTACGAGAATTATCTGTATGACGGCAGCCGGCTGCAGGTGATGGTACTGTTCGGTTTGGCCGTAGCTGCGGGTATCGTTGTGCAGATGCCGCAGCTCTACATGTGGGCGGTCCCGGATCGCTACGCGCCTTATTTCACGAATCCGGCCTATACCGGCGGACAATGGCTACTGAATCCGGTTCTGTTGATGCAATTGTTGATTTTCTTCGGGACATTGCTGTTCACGAATGTCCGCAAGGATGAAAAGTACCGGACTTACCATAATCTCTATTTTCTGGCATCATTGATCCTGATCGCTTTCGGGAATCTGGCGACGGTAGGGGGGCGCCTGAGTTCGCCTTTCGCGACCTATGAGATGTTCGTGGCGCCGTATTTCATCCTGAACTTTACGAAGAATAAAATGGTCAATCTGATTTTCTGCCTGGGATTCACGGTCATTATCTTCCTGCTGATCTTCATCCTGTCAGGGGATTATGCCTACTTTATCCCGTACGGTACGCTTTTGAAATAGGATACACACCAGCCTCTGGCCAATCTGTAGATTTTACAGATAGGCCAGAGTTTTTTTGTAGACTGAAAATTTGGGCAGCCCGAAAAATGCGGGTGCGATTCAGGTTGAAAAATGGTAAGATGAAAATGCATTCAAAAATCAATGGTGTTTTGATGCACTGATTGTCTGGAGGAGGAATTTAAGAGGATGTTTCATGGAAATAGAGGATATTGGCGCAGAATTACGCTGGCAAGTGCGGTCCTAGTGACTTTAGGTACGGCAAGTATGCCTTCGGTATCTGCGGAAGAAGAGAGCGGGACAAGCGCCGTTTCGACACAAACCATCGTACAGATCCTGTCGACCACAGAAGTGAATTATCAGGCACGCGTACTTTCAGCAACGGATGCGATCAATACGCAGCCTTGGGGTACACCGGGATTTGCAACGATTGCCTGGAGCGCCGACTACACAGGCAAGACGGTGGATGTCACGCAAGAAAAATTGGCTGATAATGGCGTAACTTGGGCGTATATCACAATCAATGACACGGCTATCGGTTGGATCGCAAAGACAGCCCTGTCTGAACCGGTTGAACCGGATTATCTCGAGGTGCTGACTACGGTCGACATCGAATACACGGCTACGGTTACACGTAACACGGATGCCATCAACGCAGCGCCGTGGGGAACGAGCGGGTTTAAAACATTGACGTATAGCTCTGAATACTTAGGCAAAAACGTCACGGTAACCCAGGAAAAAACGATCGAAAATGGTGTCACTTGGGCTTTGATTTCATTGAACGGAACACAACTCGGCTGGATCGCAAAGGATGCTTTGACCGAACCTGAATATTTGGAAGTGCTGGAGACGACCGATATCCAGTACACCGCCACAATCACGCGCGGTACGGATGCAATCAATACAGTTCCATGGGGAATGCGCGGCTTCAAGACAGTGGCTCTCAGCTCTGCATACCTAGGCAAGACTGTCACGGTGACGCAAGAGAAGGTGCTTGAAAACGGCGTAACGTGGGCTTTGATCACAGTTGATGGCAAACAATTGGGCTGGATCGCAAAGGATGCTTTGACCGAACCAAATTATGTGCAGATCTTGTCGACTACGACCGTCGATTATGACGCTGTTGTCGTCCGCGGAAATGATGCCATCAATTCGCAGCCTTGGGGTACAAGAGGTTATCAAACGCTAGCCAACAGCACAGTCTATTTGAACAAAGAAGTGCTTGTCACGCAGGAAAAATTAGCTGACAACGGTGTGACTTGGGCATTAATCACCTTGGACGGCAACCAATTGGGTTGGATAGCCAAGGATGCTCTGAAGAAGGTTGACTATGTGGAAATCTTGTCGACGACCGGCGTGGATTATCCGGCTACAGTCACGCGCAGTGGGGATGGCATCAACACGCAGCCGTGGGGAACGAGAGGGTATCAAACCATCGGCTCTAGCTCCGATTATCTCGGCAAACAAGTGACCGTCGTTCAAGAAAAAGTGGCGGACAATGGTGTGACCTGGGCTTTGATCTCCATTGACGGCAGCCAGTTTGGTTGGATCGCGAAAGCGGCTTTGACGGAACCTACTTATGTCCAAGTTGTCTCTTCGAAGACCGTGTCGTATCAAGCGACTGTTTTGCGAGGAACGGATGGCATCAACACCTTGCCATGGGGAATGAAAGGCTTCAAAACAATTGGATACAGCTATACTTATCTGGGACAAAAAGTCACTGTATCAAAAGAGCAAGTAACGGATAATGGCGTGACTTGGGCTTTGATTTCCATCAACGGAAAGGAACTCGGTTGGATTGCGAAGGATGCGCTCTTCAATAAGGTTGTCACAACGACCGACACTTACTATAAAGCGACAATCACACGCGGTACGGACGGCATCAACTCTTTGCCGTGGGGGGTGGAAGGCTACCAGACAGTAGGCTACACTTCAAGTTATCTTGGTTCCGGTGTAACGGTCAGCCAAGAGAAATTGACCGCGGATGGTGTCCGTTGGGCATTGGTTTCCCTGAACGGAAAAGTATTGGGATGGATTGCGAAGGATGCCTTGACGGTTGCAGATTTGACACACACTGTGTTCCTTGACCCGGGGCATGGCGGCTGGGAAGCCGGCGCGTCATACAGCAGCGTGATGGAAAAGACGATCAACCTGGCTGTCTCAAATAAGGTGAAAGCGAATCTGGAAGCTTTGGGATTCACGGTCATCATGTCGCGCACAACGGATACCTATGTTGGTTTGTTGGAGCGCTCAGAAGAAGCGAATGCATCGGGAGCGGATATTTTCGTCAGCATACATCACAATGCGATGCCTTCGAATGCGACTGTCACAGGAATAGAGACGTATTATTATCAATACGACTCCGACTATCCACCGATCATCAACGAAGAAATGCACAATGATCCGACACGCATTCTGGAAAGCGCCCAATTGGCTTCAGCGATCCAGGATTCTTTGGTGGAAAATACGGGTGCACTTGATCGCGGTGTACGTCGGAACACCTTCGCTGTTCTGCGCGAAACGGCTATTCCTGCCGTCTTGCTCGAATTGGGTTACATGAGCTCGCCGACCGAATTGGCAAAACTGACTACGACTAGCTACCAGACAACTTTGGCGAAAGCCATCACTGTTGGTATCGTGGCGTATTTCGAATAGGGTTACTGGTTTGGAAGCCGGAAGGTATCATCCATCATGGATGATACCTTCCGTTTTTTTTTGCGAAATGCAGAGCCAACTCCGGCGAAGCCGTCGTTCACCGGAGCACAGCCTAAAAAACGCTCAATCCTGAGAGCGCTTTTAAAAATAATGGTTAGTTTCCGTCGCAAAGTGATATAATATATATATCTAATTTAAGGTAATCTTAAGAAATCCGTCGATAGATATGGAGGGGTAAAATGAAGATCGGGCAAAAAAAATACATGCGAACGTATATCGCTTTATCAAGCATGGCTGCAAGCTTGCTTGTCGGACACAAAGTCGCCTTCGCCGAAGAAGTTGATGCCACAGCGCCAATTGAAACAATAAATCCGGTGCTTCCTTTGCAATCCGTTGAGGTTCAAGCACCATCGACAGCCTCATTAACGGATGGGGAACCGGTTGTTGTAGAAGAGCAACCCTCGCTTATTCCGGTCCGCACCATTTTGAACGCAGGCGTCTATGGTGCAGATAAATTGACTGGTACAACCCAACCGAATGCGTACGTGGTTGTTTGTGCAGGAGAGAGCAAAGTTGGCGAGCAAACTGCCGATGAAGCCGGAATTTTTACGATTGCGATGGCGAGTGCTCCGGAAGGGACAACGGTTTTGCAGGTGAAAGTCTATAAGGATGCTACCCAAACATTCCTTCTGACTGAATCGGAATGGCAGGTGCCTGTGGCTGAAGC
>NZ_JBAWAZ010000379.1:0-5914 GCF_049589555.1 Trichococcus sp. | reverse complement strand
GTATCAAACCAGAAGAGAATTTTCTGGTTTGATACAGCCCTTTTCTATGGGAAAATGAATTTATGCTGACGATTAGCTCCGGGTAGGAGACCTTCCGCCGGAGCTAAACAACAAAAAAGAGCATCACCTCCGACCACCACGGCTTCACAGGAGAACAGCCACCGATTCCGACCCCAGCTCCGGCCAGCATTCTCTCACCGGAGTTGAAGTTGAGCTACCCGGCATCCCTGCCACCAAAGCAGAAAAAAGAGGCTATCTCTTATGAGACGGCCCCGTTCTTGTTTCATATTTTCTTATTTGCTTGTTGCTACTTCGACTTTTGCTGTTTTCTTGGCAGTCGTTACATTGCCCAACGGCAGGACTTCTTCGCCGTAGACTTCGTTCAAAACTTGTGCCAAAGCGCCGTAGATTGCTGAGAAGCCGCAGAAGATGCCTTCGTAACCAGCAATTCTTGAAATCATTTCATTGCCCGTGAAGTCTCCCAAAGCAAGCAGGAAGAAAAGCAGTGTCAAAGAACCGAAGACGATCTGCAGGTTTTTGCTGATGCGCAATGTTCCGACGAACATGCCCAACGTGAATAGTCCCCACATGAACAGGTAAGCAGCCATCGCTTGAGCTGATGCCGCTTCGCCCATGCCAAGTCCAGGCATAACGATCGTTCCGACAAGGGAAAGCCAGAAGAAACCGTAAGAAGTGAAGGCAGTTGCGCCGAAAGTGTTGTTTTTCTTGAATTCCATGATGCCGGCAATGACTTGCGCCATGCCGCCGAAGAAAATACCCATAGCTAAAATCATTGTGTTCATCGGGAAGTAACCTGCGTTGTGGATGTTCAACAAGACAGTAGTCATGCCGAAGCCCAATAAGCCTAGCGGCGCTGGATTAGCAGTGAATTCTTTCAAGCTGACGATCGTGTTGTTCTGTGTGTTTGATGCGTTTTTCATTAGTAGTCCGTTCTCCTTTGATTTCAAATCTGAAAATAATGTCAGGGTGATTATATCCATATTGCTTGCTGTCGTCAATCTGTTTCGGGAAAAGTACACTTAAAGTTCATTTTTAATGCGACGGCAAGTCGCTTTTTTGTAAGCGTTCTTTCTGTGTGAGTGTTGTTAAGAAGTGGTTCTGAAGAGAAAACAATAAAACGATTTTGAGGATTGAGAAAGGACGGAAGAGAAAATGATAGCGATAAAGAAAATCATTGCGGTCGGTGGGGTCCTGCTAGGGACTGTGGGCGTTGTGCATGCTTATCTGCGCACGGCGCCTTCCAAAGCCGCCAGGGAATTTACCGATTTGGCGGAAGATTTATTGAAGGAAACGGAGCCGGCAAAGGGTCGTTTCACGGAAGCGGATATTGCGACGCTGCCTGGCCCTGTCCGGCGTCATCTGCGCCGTTGCGGTCATCTCGGGAAACCGAAAATGACCTACATGAAGATAGTTTTTCCGGATGTCGCCTTTTCGCTCGGAAAGGGAAAAAAGACCATCAAGATTGCCTACACGCAATATAATTTTGTGGACGGGCCCGACCGGATCGCCTACATCGACAGTTCAATCTACGGCGTACCATTCGAAGGGGTGGATGCCTATGTCGACGGTAAGGGTTCGATGAAAGGGATCGTGGCGAAGCGTTTCACTCTGTTTGATATTGACGGGGAAGCGATGGACAAGGCCAGTTTGGTGACGTTCCTGTCCGAATGCCTCTTCGTTCCGAATGCAGCGCTGCAGGACTACATCCGTTGGGAGGCGATCGATGCGCACCACGCCAAAGCAGTGATCACGGCGTACGGCACCACTGCGGAAGGGGTCTTCACTTTCAATGAAGATGATGAAATGATTGCCTTTTCGACCAACGACCGGGAAGCCACGACGATGGATGGGAGAAGCGAAAAAGTCAGATGGTCAGCCCTCTGCGGGGGATACAAGGAAATCAACGGCATCCGCCAACCGACTGAGCTGAAAGCGGTCTGGCATTATGAAGAAGGGGACTTAACATACTTTGATGCGAAAGCTGCGGTGATGAGTTATGGCAAACAACAATGATTGGAATGAATGGAAAGGATTGTCGGAAGCGGAAGTGGCTGAACGGAGAGTCCGATACGGAGCGAACGCATTGCCGGTACCGAAGCACCGCTTCCTTAGACTGATCGCAAGGCAATTCAGGGGCATCTTCAATCTGATGCTGCTGATTGCGGCGGGAGTGACCTTTTCGCTGGGAGAGCCGATAGACGGCGCCTTTATCCTGTTGTTTGTATTCCTCGGGACAGCACTAAACGTCTATCAGGAGCACAAATCGAATCAGGCGTCCGATAAATTGAAAGCCTATCTGCTGAGCACAATCACGGTGATCAGGGACGGAATGGAGAAGGAAGTGCCGACCGAAACGTTGGTACCTGGGGACATCCTGAAGCTAGAGTCGGGCGATATCGTCCCGGCCGACGCTATTGTCCGCGCAGACCGCGATCTGTTAGTAGATGAAACGACCTTTACGGGAGAGTCCATTCCGGTTACGAAACGTGCGTCCGCGTCAAGCGCAGCCATTGCCGACAAAGCGACGGTCGCCGCTGTTGAAGAGCGTCTGCTGCAAGGGATTGTGATCGTGCGGGGAAATGCACTGGCTGAAATCACCGCAATCGGTCAGGAGACGCAGTTGGCCCATATCGCTTCGACGGCATCCACCGTCCAGGCTGAGAGCGAACTGGTCAAGAGCGTAGACAAAATCAGCAACTTCATCATGAAAGTGACGCTGCTGACGCTCGGGTTCGTCGTGGTGGCGAATATCCTGATCGAAGGCCGGCAGGCGGATGTCACGGGCCTGCTGATTTTTGCGATTGCGCTGGCCGTATCGGCCATACCGGAAGCTTTGCCTTTGGTGCTGACATTCTCGCTCTCACGGGGGGCTCTGGAATTCGCCAAGCGCGATGTCATCGTCAAGCGGCTTTCCGCGGTCCAGGATTTGGGATCCGTCAATCTGTTGTGCACCGACAAGACCGGCACGATCACGGAAAACCATCTTGTGTTCAGCAATTTTTTCCCTATGGATGGCTCGCCTTACGATCCGCTGGTCTTGGCGCGGTTGGCTGCCATCAATCTGCATGAGCGGATTCCGGAACCTTTCGACCATGCAAGCGATGAGGCCCTCACACAAACGCAACGCCAGATTGTGGAGCGCTACATTCTGGTCCAGGAGGAAGCCTTCGATCCGGCGCTGCGCAGCAACGGCGCAGTCGTGAAACAGGCGGACGGTTCGACGCTGCATATCCGCCGCGGGAGCCCGGAATATTTCTTCGGGGAAGGATTGATTTCCCGCGATACTGTTGCGGATTGGCTGCAGGCAGAGGAAGAGAAAGGTCACCGGGTACTGGGCGTGAGCTACGACGACGGTAGTGGTGCGCGTTTCGGCGGATTTGTCTCTTTTGTGGACCGCATCAAGGATTCCGCTATTGCGACCGTAGCGGCCGCAAAACAGATGAATGTCGCCATCACGGTCATCACTGGGGATGCCCTGAAGGTGGCCGAGGCAGTCGGCAGGGAAGCCGGTCTGGTGACGGAGAGCGCTGAAGTTACGGAAGCGGCAGCCTTTTTGGCATTGCCGCTTGCCGAAAGGAAGGAACGTCTGTCCTCGATCCGAGTCTTTGCCAGGACGACACCGGAGCAGAAGTTGGATTTGATCCAGCAGCTGAAGGAACAGTTCACGGTCGGTTACTTGGGTGAAGGGATCAATGACGCGCCGGCTTTGAAGGCCGCGCATGTCTCGATGGTTGTGCAGTCCGCAGCCGATGTCGCCCGCGAGACCGCCGATATCGTGTTGCTTCAGAATGATCTTCGGGTCATCGTCGAAGGCATCCGCTTCGGTCGGGAAACGCACGCCAATACGATGAAATATATCCGCGCCACTTTGATATCAAACTTCGGGAATTTTTATGCGGTCGCGATCGGCTCGCTCTTCATCAGCTTTTTGCCGATGTTGCCGAAACAGCTGCTGCTCCTGAATCTGCTTTCCGATTTTCCGATGATGGCCATCGCCTTTGACCGCGTATCGGCTCAGGAAGTGGAACAGCCGCAGCGATATGATCTGCATTCCCTCTACATCATTTTCGTCACGATGGGCCTCGTCAGCACGGTCTTCGATTTCATTTGCTTCGGGTTGTTCTATCGGATTTCCCCAGCAGTGCTGCAGACAAATTGGTTCATCGCCAGCGTTTTGACGGAGATATTATTGATGCTTTCCATCCGCTCCTTGGCGCCGATCACCAAGGCGGGCTGGCCAGCGCCTTCGATTGTTTTCCTATCAATAGTTGCTATGATTCTTACTGTCAGTTTACCGATGATCCCAGCTACTGCCGCCTTCTTTGAATTCCAAACGCCGACAATGGCGCATTTGGGAATTATTTTTGGAGTAGCCTTCGCTTATCTTGTCGTCACGGAACTCGTCAAACGTCCATTGTCAGGTTTCGTCAAAAAGAAATGAGCTGTTGGACAATGCATGAACAGGTCAGTAAATTGAAATAGAAGGTGAGCAGTATGCATCCTTTTTATGGAGCTGTCAGTGAATTTTTTGCGGAAGGGTATTGGTGGGTAGGCTTGCTGTCTATGGTCCTGTATCTGTTTTTTTGGGCTGTCGTCATCGTCTTTGCGGTAAAGCTCTTCAAGAAATATTTTGCCGATAGGGAGATTCCACCCAAAATAAAGGAGGATTCGGCGCTTACGATTCTTCGCGAAAGGTATGCGCGCGGGGAAATCGATGCCGAGGAATTCAAGCAGAAGAAAAGCGATTTGCTGGAATGAAGTATCAAGGTACAGTCTTTGTCTGAAAGGGGTGCATCATGGAACTGCGTTCGTTGCTGCAGTTGGCTTACTTTGGCGCCACGACGATTTTGTTCAGAAGGAAACGGCCGCTGGTGGGTTCCATCATTCTGACCGACAAATGCAATTTGGCCTGCAAACACTGCGCCGTCAGCAACATCACTTCGATCATCTATCCTTATCCGCAGATAAGGGCTGAGATGCAGTGGCTGTACGCAGAAGGCGTCAGGATACTCTTTTTTTACGGAGGGGAACCCTTTCTTTGGCGCAATCAGGGCCACACGCTGCGGGATCTGGTCATCGAAGCGAAGCAGATCGGTTTTCTGCTCGTGAATGTGGTCACCAACGGAACGCTGCAGGTGAATCTGCCGGAAGCGGATCTGGTCATGGTGAGCATTGACGGCGGCAAAGAAAAACACAACGAAATCAGAGGAGACACTTATGACCGCATCATCGCCAATATCGAGAATGCTTCCCGGGGGAATGTCTGCCTTTATATGGCGATCAACCAAATCAACAAGGGCGAAATCGGAGAAGTCTGCGAAACGGCTTTGCATACGAAAAACGTCAAGGCTGTTTCCTTCAACTTCCATACGCCCTATCCCGGGACTGAGCAGCTCAAACTCAGCCGAACCGAAAAGCAGGCTTGTGCCGACAAAATTACGCAGCTGATTGATGCTGGCTATCCGATCCTGAATCTGAAAAGTGCTTTGCCTTATATAGTGAACAATACGTTTCCGACGCCTTGTTACCAATGCATTGTTGTGGAGAACGGGGAAAAATGGGTGTGCGGACGCTGCATCGATATCGAAGGGCTCTGCGCAGAATGCGGCTTCTTTTTTGCTGCCGAATTTTCGCTGCTTTTCAAAGGCAATTTGAAAGTGATGCGGGATCTACTCAGAACCTATCTGAAATACATTTAGGAGGTGAATTATGCGTTGGACATCATTGTTGCGGGTATACCTTACCCACTCATTCAAACCTTTCGTATTTGAAGGGACCCATGAGAATACATTGGATTTTGAAAAACTGGATGATCTGGGACTGTATGTGCATATCCCGTTTTGCCGCTCGTTGTGCAGTTTCTGCCCTTATTGCAAAGTGGTCCACAATAAAC
>NZ_JBAWAZ010000378.1:0-3734 GCF_049589555.1 Trichococcus sp. | reverse complement strand
CCAGCGAGTAATACAAACCTCCAAAAATCCAATCAAATACTTCCAAAAGTGGTGTTCCACTTATAAATGCTGCGGCTAAACCAAAAACAACGGGAACTAAAATTAATGCTGCAAAAGGTGACATTTTTTTGGTTAATAACAAAACCATGAAGGTAACGATCATTCCATAGCCTAACAATGCTAACATTTCAACACTTCCTATTCTTTGAGTTATTTCTATCCTTTGTAGAAGACTTTACCGACCATGATTTTTCTAGCGGTCCGGTGGCTTGATACGGATTCGATTTTTATCGTCCCATCTTCATTTTTGTACTTCATGGCTACCGAAATGAGGCCGTCGCTGTGCCCAAGCACGAGCTCGTTCTTCACATTTTCGTTCCCCAAAACTTCATTCGGGATAGTGCCCGGGATTGCGCAGGCTGCGGCTGTACACAAAGCCCCTGTCAAAGCGATGGTTTTGTGGGCTTTTTGCATGCTCATCATCCGGATGGAAAGGTCATATTCGGATGCCTTTATTTCTTTCCCGCTGTCCGTAATGAAATCCTGCGCTGCTGACACGATAGTCATTTTGGGTACTCCCGGCGTCACTGTAGCGGCTTCTTCCCACTTATCGGCCAAGCCCATTTTCACTGCCGCTTCCCCCCTGATTTTTTCCAACAGCACCAGATTGGCCGGGTCTGCATCGATTGTAGCGGCGGTCTCAGTTCCTGCAAACCCGAGATCTTCTGCTTTGACATACACTAGCGGGTTTGCCGCATCGACGATTGATACTTCGACATCGCCGTAATCAGCGATTTTCAGCACGTCTTTGGTTTGTCCTGTCGGCAACAGTTTGCCGGTGAAGGAACCTTCCGGATTCAAAAACTCCAGTTCGATCTTCGAGCCAGTTCCTGGAACACCTGAAATGCTGAAGTCGCCTTCATAAGTGATTTCTCCGTTTGGAGTGGGGATATGCTCGTGAATGATTTTCTTTGTGTTTGTATTATATACTCTTACAGTCGTGATTGGGGAGGTAAAATCCACCAGATTATTTTCAAGTGCGAAGACTCCTACTGCAGATGAAATGTTCCCGCAGTTCCCTGCATAGGAGACAAAAGGTTTATCGATCTGAACTTGCGCAAATGTATAATTGACATCCCAATCTTCGGTTGTTTCTTTTGAAATTATGGCGACTTTACTGGTTGTGGAGACTGCTCCACCCAAACCATCAATTTGGCGTTGATCAGGGCTGCCCATGATTTTTAATAGGATCTGATCACGTTCCTCTTTGTTTTCCGGTAAATCTTCTTCCATTACGAATGCACCTTTGCTTGTGCCACCGCGAAAGATGCTGCATTGTAGCTCTCTTAACATATCGTCCCTCCAAATGTTTGCGTTTTCATATATCCATGGATTTGTATTTATCCAGTTGAATCCTTTTAGTAACAAGTTCCTATAGACTGCAGTTCTATTGATTGCTCATTACTCAACTTGATATCTGAAGTATAGTTTCTGGCTAGCCAAATATCCAATCAATCATTTTTATCCGAATCATAGGTTTAGCTTATGATGATAACGGATACAATTAAGCTTCTGGCAAGTAAATTCTGGTGGACTTTATGAAGTCCCAGTATTTCGTCATTTTTTTCACGCATCTCGTAATTCTTCTCAAAGAAAAGAGCCCGGAACGTGTTGTCCCGGACTCTTTTTGAATTTTTAATCTGATTTTTCATTGTTCGCAATCTTCTGGTGGTTTCTTTAGGTGGCTTATTTCATACTCTTAAGGCAGCGCAAATGTGCGTATATTCCCCTCTTAATGAGAATGAACGCTTTAATTGAGAATCACTTTCTCAAACCACTCAGAACTCAACTTAGACTGTGGCATTTTCAATTGCAACCTTTGTCTCATGATTAAGCAAATATTCCTTCAGATGTAACCCACCAGCATAGCCTACCAGTTTCCCGTTCGTGCCGATGACGCGGTGGCAAGGGGTGATGATCGATATCGGGTTGCGGTTGTTTGCCATGCCGATTGCGCGGACGCCTTTCGGATTTTCGACAGCGATGGCTATTTCCTTGTAGCTGCGCGTCTCGCCGTAAGGGATTTGGCGCAAAGCTTCCCACACTTTCAATTGGAAAGGCGTACCGGCTGCATCCAACGGCAGCTCGAATTCCTGACGCTCACCATTGAAATATTGCTGCAATTGACGCTCCCCTTCAAGCAACAAAGGTGTGTCCGCCTCCAACATTTCTCCAGCCGCGATTTCCTTTTCGATCCGCGGATCCAATTCCAATGCGACATGCTCCAGAAACGTGATACCCTTGCCGTTTTCGGCCAGCAAGTACTTCCCGAGCGGCGTTTGGATATATTTATATGCTTTCATACTGATCATCAGTCCTTTTTTTGTAATCACAAAATCTCTCTGCTCCATTATACACAGCGGTGGCAGTAACAGGAAGCATTCGCACGATAGCTAGGCTATGAAAGGTCTTTTGAAATGACTTTACAAACAAGAAAAGTAATATATAATTTACATATAAGGAATATATATATTACACAAAAAGGAGAGCGCCAAGTGGAAAATCATGTGAAAAAATTCAGAACAGAGAAAAATCTTTCACAAAAGGAACTTGCAGACTATGCGGGGATTACAAGGCAAACCTTAAGTCTTATCGAAAAATCCGAGTATAACCCCTCGCTCAAACTCTGTCTTCAACTCTGCTATGCACTCAATAAAACATTGGATGACGTTTTTTGGATCGAACAATCGAAAGGAGAAACAGAAGATGAAAAAAATTAAAGATGAACGGCTTATCCTGAGGAATTTGAAGAACATACGCATTGCTTGGATAGTTCAAAACTTAGCGATCCTGTTTTTTATGGCTTATCAACTTATCAAGTCACAAGATACAAGTGGTGTCTTTACTTATGGTAACCCGCTTTGGGCAGTCTTTACGATAGGCACATACACGCTAATTGTTCTATCTGTGAATATCAGTGGTCCTATGGAGGACAAGGAAAAAATGACCCACAAAAAAATTACTTTCATTAGCTTTGGCGTTTTTCTTATCACGACTATTTTTTTCTATTTTGCCTTCCTGCAAGTCCATCCGATATTGGCTTTGATCAGTGGGACAGTAGTGGCAATGATCATTTACGGACTGCTGAGGTACGCTAATTGCTTCAGAGATTAAAAACCGTTAATTTTATACCAATCAAATATCCAGCAGAATGTTTTGTCGCACGCGGGGGCTGTCCCGCTGTATCGTTTGCGTGCGTTTTTTTTTCCTCCGGTGAACGCAGGCTTCGCCGGAGTTCGCCCCACATTCTGAATGCTCACCTCCGGGGAGACGGGCTTCGACGGAGGTGGGACACTTTTTTTGAGCGCTCCTCCGGCCAGCGGGCCCTCGCCGGAGCTGAAGCCCCGTCCGGCTGCTGTCCTCCGACAAAGCACACACCCGCAAACATTTCTTATGAAATTATTTCAATCATCTTCATGCTTTCTTCACACACTAGCTCTATAGTTGGTTCACGTCATTCCTGCTGGGGATGATTCTTTACGATTTACTTAAGACTAAGTTGAACCGCTTGCACAAATAATAGTTTTGATTTAGAATAGTTTTACATCACAACTATTATCCGAAGAAGGAGCGGATTTCAAAATGAAAATTGATTTTTTGAAAAAAGAGATCTGGGATCTGATGCGGACCATCCAAGTTTCCAAGGATACCGTGATGTGCCCGGTCGCTAAAGA
>NZ_JBAWAZ010000377.1:0-12859 GCF_049589555.1 Trichococcus sp. | reverse complement strand
ATAGGAATTCAGGCGGGTTTTTGTTAAAATATAGAGAGTTACGAAAAAGTGAGGGATAAAGCATGGCTCTATTCAAGAGTGAGAATCCAAAAACAGAATTGCTGTTCGATGAAAACGGCATCGTTCCAGCCCATGTCGCCATCATTATGGACGGAAATGGCCGTTGGGCAAAGAAAAAATTGATGCCGCGGGTCTACGGACATAAAGAGGGCATGAATACCGTGAAAAAGATTACCATAGAAGCAAGCCGCCTTAATGTAAAGGTGTTGACGCTGTATGCCTTTTCGACAGAAAACTGGAAACGTCCGTCTGACGAAGTCAATTTTTTGATGGGTTTGCCCATCGATTTTTTTGATGTGTTCATGCCGGAATTGATGCAGAACAACATCAAAGTGACGACCATCGGCTGGATCGATCAATTGCCCGAAAAGACATTGAAGGTCGTGCAAAATGCCATCGAAAAAACGAAGGACAATACCGGCTTGATTCTGAATTTCGCATTGAATTATGGTTCCAGGGCTGAAATCATTCAAGCTACCCAAATGATTGCGCGCGATGTCGCATCGGGAAAACTCTCGGCAGACGAAATCACCGATGAAGTATTCGCCGGATACCTATTCACAAGTGAGCTTGGTGAATGGCAGAATCCCGACTTGCTGATCCGCACCAGCGGGGAAATCCGTTTGAGCAACTTTTTGCTCTGGCAGGCTGCGTACAGCGAAATGTACTTCACGGAAGAATTTTGGCCTGATTTTTCAACAGCCAGTTTGCGGGCTGCGCTAGCAGAATATCAGCATCGCAATCGCCGCTTCGGCGGCATATAGGGAGGATACCATGAAGGAAAGAGTAATCACAGGCTTAGTGGCTGGCGCCGTTTTTATCCCATTCTTATGGATTGGGGGATTGGCGTTACAACTGCTTATGACAGCAATCGGATTGATCGCTGTCCAAGAACTATTGAAGATGAAAAAACTGACCATCTTCAGTTTGGAGGGAATCATCACAGCTTTGGCGACCGTCCTTTTGATGCTGCCGGAATCCTACCTGCATTTCATCCCTGACGGCATCGATGCGATGCTTTTGATTTATTTGGAAGCACTGATTCTGTTCGTATTCACAGTGTTTTCAAGAAATGATTTCACATTTGATGATGCGGCTGCTTCCGTGCTGACTTCCCTTTATGTCGGGAGAGGATTCTATTATTTCATGCAGACAAGGGAAATCGGTTTTTTGATGGTACTCTTAGTGTTGTTCATCATCTGGGGGACGGATATCGGCGCTTACATGATCGGAAGAAAAATAGGCAAGAACAAATTGGCCCCGGCAATCAGCCCCAACAAAACGATTGAAGGATCCGTCGGCGGATCGATCGCTGCTGTGCTGATCGCCATCGTGTTTTTCCATTACTATAATCCATTGGGGTTATCGATGGGCCTGCAGATCATGCTGGCTGTCCTGCTTTCGGTCTGCGGGCAGATGGGTGATCTGGTTGAATCGGCATTCAAACGCTATTTTGGCGTCAAGGATGCCGGGAAGATATTGCCCGGACATGGCGGCATGCTCGATCGTTTCGACAGCACACTTTTTGTGATGCCGGTGTTCCATATTTTTCTGCATTTCATCTTTTAACAAAGCGAAGGCAAGATATAGAAAGGGAGGGATTACATGTTTCAGACAATCATAACGTTCATTATCGTGTTCAGCATACTAGTGATAATCCATGAATTCGGCCATTTCTATTTTGCGAAAAAAGCTGGCATTTTGGTTCGTGAATTCGCAATCGGCATGGGACCGAAAATCTTCTCTCATCGCAAAAACGGAACGACCTATACGATCCGGATGCTGCCTATCGGCGGTTACGTACGGATGGCCGGCATCGGGGATGAGGACACCGAGTTGAAACCCGGTATGCCGCTTAATATAACCATTGATGAGGCACAACAGGTCACTCAAATAGATTTAAGCAATAAACAACATTTGCATGCTGTTCCGATAGAATTACTGGAAGCTGATCTGGAACAGGATCTCTTCATAAAGGGCATCATTCCGGGAAGTTCGGAACCCGTTACCTATGCAGTCAAACGCGATGCGACAATCATCGAAGCGGACGGAACAGAGGTTCAGATCGCTCCCATCGATGTGCAATACCAATCAGCGCCCTTGCTGAAAAGGATGATGACGAACTTTGCCGGACCAATGAATAATTTCATTCTGGGCATTGCGGTGTTCATCACGATTGCGTTCGTGCAAGGCGGCGTTACGGTCAACGATAATCGCCTAGGTGAAATCCAGCCTGACAGCCCTGCGGAAACAGCCGGATTACGGGTGGATGATGAAGTCTTGGCCGTGAATGGCGAGGAGATCGCTGAATGGACGGAACTGGTTGCATCCATCCAAGCCAATCCGGGCAACGAAATCACACTCTCTGTCGTCACTGACGGCCAGGAAGCGCGTGATGTCCTCATAACGCCTGATACAAAAACCGATGAACAAGGCAATGACTATGGGCTGATCGGTGTTACTCCCCCGATGGATCGCACCTTGATGGCTAAAATCAGTTACGGGTTCAAAGAATTCTGGGTGATTGCCACTTCAATCTTCGGATTGGTCTTCTCCATGTTCAGGACCGGCTTCCAAGCCGATTCATTCGGCGGGCCTGTCGCCATCTATGCGGCAACGGAACAAGTTGTCGATTATGGCTTTCTGAGTGTGCTCAGTTTCTTGGCCTACTTGAGCATCAACCTCGGTGTCGTGAATCTTTTGCCGATTCCGGCATTGGATGGCGGGAAACTGCTGCTGAACGTAGTGGAAGGAATCCGAGGCAAGCCTTTGGATCCTGAGAAGGAAGGCATTATCACAGCTATCGGAATGGGGCTTTTGCTCCTGCTGATGGTCATCGTCACTTGGAACGATATCCAAAGATTTTTCTTTGGCCAATGATAGGAAGAAAATAAGAAGATTCAAAGAAAGGAAAGCTCATTCTTTGGATCTTTTTGTTTGTTAGTTGAGAAGGAGAGATCAAATGGCATTATCGAAACATGAATTGTTCCAGCAGATGCTGGAACAGATAAATCTGCATCACAAGCCGGAGTACCTGCCGTATTTTGAAAACGGGGAAATCGAACAGGTCATCGTGCATAAAAAATCCAAATTATGGTCATTCCAGTTCGTTTTTGATAACGTCCTGCCTTTTGAAGTGTTCAATGCTTTGATGAATCACATGAAAATAAAATTCCAATCCATCGCCACGATCGATTTTCAAGTCAAAACAAGGCAACCGATCTTGACGAATGAGAGCATCCTGGATTATTGGGAAACAGTCGTCCAGCGCAGCAACATTTCCTCGCCGTTGGTCCAGACTCTTTTTGCCAAACATACGCCTGTCGTCCTGAACAACAAAGTCGTGATCAATGTTGAAAATGAGATCACCAAAAATCATTTAGCGGATAACTATTTATCCGTTATCCAACAGAATTATCTGGTCTTGGGATTCCCGAGTTTCCAGATCATGATTGAAGTGGACGAGGAGGCATCCGAAGCCAGAATGGCGCAATATCTGGCTAGGAAGCAAGAGCAGGATGAAATGTTGGTCAAACAAGCGGAAGAAGCAATCAAACAAAACCAACAGGACAGACAACGCAGTGACGGCTCACAATCTAAAGCAGGCAACGGCCCCTTGCTGATCGGTAGACAAATTTCAGGCAAGGAAGAAATCAAGCAGATGGCTTCGATCACCGAAGAAGAGCGTTCCGTGGTCATCGAAGGCTACATTTTTGACAGTGAAATCCGTGAACTGCGTTCCGGACGGAAACTGCTCGTATTCAAAATGACGGATTACACCTCCTCGTTTTCGGTGAAGCTGTTCTCGTCGAATGAAACAGATGAACAGAACTTCGAACTGGTCAAAAAAGGCATCTGGGTGCGCGTGCGCGGGAGTGTCCAAGAAGACACGTTCATGCGTGACTTGGTTGTGAATGGCCGCGACGTCAATGAAGTGGCTCATGCGGAACGGAAAGATCGGGCGCCCGAAGACGAAAAAAGAGTGGAATTGCATCTGCACTCAAACATGAGCCAGATGGATGCCACCAATGGCATCGGCGATTTTGTCAAACAGGCAGCCAAATGGGGACACAAAGCCATCGCGCTGACTGACCATGCAGCCGCGCAAGGCTATCCAGACGCCCATGCAGCCGGAAAAGCGAATAACGTGAAAATTTTGTACGGGATTGAAGCGTACGTCGTCGATGACGGCGTACCGATTGCCTATAATCCGGTTCATGAAGATCTCAGCGAAGCAATCTATGTTGTATTCGACGTGGAAACGACGGGCTTGTCGGCAGTTTACGACAAAATCATCGAGCTGGCTGCCGTAAAAATGTACAAAGGAAATGTCATTGAGACATTCGAAGAGTTCATCAATCCGGGTCATCCGTTGTCGCAGACGACAATCCAATTGACCGGCATAACCGATGACATGGTGCGCGACTCCAAACCAGAGAAAACGGTGTTGGAGCAATTCGCTGCATTCGCTGAGGGTTCCATTCTCGTAGCCCACAACGCCAGTTTCGACATGGGCTTCCTGAACAACAGCTATGAACGCCATGGCATGCCAGAGGCGCCCCAGCCGGTGATCGACACCTTGGAGATGTCCCGTTTCTTGCATCCGCAATTGAAATCACATCGTTTGAATACGTTGGCGAAACGTTATGGCGTAGGTTTGGAACAGCATCACCGTGCGGTTTATGATTCCGAGACAACCGGTGCGCTTTGCTGGATATTCCTGAAGGAAGCACGCGAAGAGCACAACATCTTGTTTCATGATGAACTCAACAAATACATAGGCGGCGGTGATTCTTACAAAAGGGCACGGCCGTTCCATGCAACGATTTTGGCAAAAAATCAAGATGGGCTGAAGGACCTGTTCAAAATCATATCTGCTTCGAATATCGAGTATTATTACCGGACACCGCGCCTTCCGCGCAGCGTTCTGCAAGCGATCCGGGGAAACTTATTGATCGGTTCTGCCTGCAGCGAAGGCGAAATATTTGAGGCGATGATGCAAAAAGGGGCAGAGGTAGCAAAGGAGAAAGCCAAGTTCTACGATTACATCGAAGTCATGCCGAAAGAGGTTTATGCCCCGCTCATCACGAAGGAATTAGTCAAGAATGAAAGCGATCTGGAGGAAATCATCACCCAAATCGTTGCCATCGGGGATGAACTGGGCAAAACAGTGGTCGCAACCGGGAATGTCCATTACCTGAACAAGGAGGACGCCATCTACAGGGAAATATTGATCGGATCCTTGAAAGTGAACCAAGGGAAAGTTCTGCATATGCCGGAAGCCCATTTCCGGACGACAGATGAGATGCTTGATTGCTTCTCCTTCCTGGGCAAAGAAAAAGCCAAGGAAATCGTTGTTTATAATACCCAGAAAATTGCTGACAGCACGGAAGTGATCGTGCCGATCAAGGATCAATTGTATACACCCAACATGGAAGGTGCGAACGAGGAGGTCACGCGACTTTCCTATGATGAAGCCAAGCGTCTTTATGGCGAAGAACTCCCTGACTTGGTCGAAAAAAGGCTGGAGAAAGAGCTCAACTCGATCATCGGCAACGGCTTCTCGGTCATCTATCTGATTTCCCAAAAATTGGTGCTGAAAAGCAACCAAGACGGTTACCTGGTAGGGTCCCGGGGCTCGGTTGGCTCAAGTTTCGTAGCCACCATGACCGGGATCACGGAAGTCAATCCTTTGCCGCCGCATTACCGCTGTCCGGAATGCAAATATTCCTATTTCTATGAAGACGGATCGATCGGTTCCGGCTACGACTTGGAAAAAAAGGACTGCCCGAAATGCGGGGCGGACATGGACCGCGACGGACACGACATCCCGTTCGAAACCTTCCTGGGCTTCTACGGAGATAAAGTACCCGATATCGATTTGAACTTCTCAGGTGAATATCAAGCCCAGGCACATGCCTACACGAAGGAGCTCTTCGGTGAGGAGTATGTCTATCGTGCCGGAACGATCGGAACGGTAGCGGACAAGACGGCCTTTGGTTATGTGAAAGCCTATGAGCGGGACCACAACTTCAGATTCTCCTCTGCTGAAATTGATCGGTTGGCAAAAGGCTGCACTGGCGTCAAACGTACGACCGGACAGCATCCCGGCGGTATCATCGTTATTCCGGACTATATGGATGTCTATGATTTTACGCCTATCCAATTCCCGGCCGATGCCCAGGATTCTGAATGGAAAACGACCCACTTCGACTTCCACTCCATCCATGATAATGTGCTGAAATTGGACATACTTGGACACGATGATCCGACTGTTATCCGGATGCTCCAGGATTTATCCGGGATTGATCCGCAAACGATCCCGCCCAATGATCCGGATGTCATGAAGATATTCAGCGGTACCGAAGTGCTGGGTATCACGCCGGAACAGATATTCAGTAAAACCGGAACACTCGGAATACCAGAATTTGGGACGCGCTTTGTCCGGGGGATGCTGGAGCAGACGAGTCCGAACACTTTTGCGGAATTGCTGCAAATTTCGGGCCTTTCCCACGGGACGGATGTCTATCTGGGCAATGCCGAAACGCTCATCCGCGAGAACAACATCCCGCTGGCGGACGTTATCGGCTGTCGTGACGACATCATGGTATATCTGATCCATCACGGTATGGATGACGGTCTGGCCTTCAAAATCATGGAGAGTGTCCGTAAAGGGAAAGGGATCCCGGATGATTGGCAAGCGGACATGCGGGCAAAAGAAATACCTGAATGGTACATCCAATCGTGCCTGAAGATCAAATATATGTTCCCGAAAGCCCATGCTGCCGCGTACGTATTGATGGCTTTGCGCGTCGCTTATTTCAAAGTGCACCAGCCGATCCGTTATTACTGTGCCTTCTTCTCTGTGCGTGCGCAGGATTTCGATTTGGTCGCGATGACGCAAGGGAAAGAAATGATCAAGACCCGCATGAAAGAAATCATGGATAAGGGTTTGGAAGCGTCGGTCAAGGAGAAAAGTTTGCTGACCGTATTGGAATTGGCGAACGAAATGGTGGAGCGCGGCTTCAACTTCAAGATGGTCGATCTCGATAAATCGCACGCCAATAATTTCGTGATCGAAGGGGATACGCTGATTGCGCCATTCCGGGCCATCCCGGGATTGGGCGGCAACGTGGCGAACCAGATCGTTCAAGCGAGGGAAGCCCAACCGTTCCTCTCCAAAGAGGACTTGGCAACGAGAGGGAAGGTTTCGAAGACGATCATCGATTACATGAATGAAAATGGTGTGTTGAAAAACTTACCTGACGAAAATCAACTTTCTTTATTTGATTTTTAAGGGAAGGCTATTCCAAAGCCATTAGATTGGTAAGTCCTTGCAATTACTGACACAATGGTGTATGATTATATAAGAATAAGTCGTCGGATGGAGTGAGCGGAAACGCTCACTCTTTTTACGCAGTCAGCCAATGTATGACAGTGGTGTAGGATTGATAAAGGAGGATTTCTGTGAGTCGTGTAGTAGATGAAGTTCGAGTAGTGGTTCAACCAATAGTTGATGAACAGAATTTAGAATTAGTGGACATGGAGTTTTTGAAGGAAGGGAAAAACTGGTTTCTCAGAATCTATATAGATAAGCCAGGCGGCATCGATATCGAAGAGTGTGCATTGATCAGCGAAAAAGTCAGTGAAGCATTGGACGCCATCGACCCGGATCCGATCCCGCAAGCGTATTTCCTGGAGGTGTCCTCACCAGGAGCAGAGCGTCCATTAAAGACTGAAGCAGATATGCAGAATGCCATCGGTAAATACGTGCATCTGTCCTTCTATCAGGCGATTGATGGTGAGAAATTCTACGAAGGAACGTTGAAGGAATTAAATGACGAATCCGTCGTATTGACGATCAGAATCAAAACCAGAACCAAAGATATCGAAATCGAAAGAAAACAGATCGCAAACGCAAGATTGGCTATCCAATTTTAATCATTTTTTGAGATAGGAGTGAGGAAGTAATATGAGCAAAGAAATGTTAAGTGCTCTTGAAGTGTTGGAAAAAGACAAAGGTATTTCAAAAGAGATTGTCATCAGTGCGTTGGAAGCTGCGCTTGTGTCTGCATACAAACGTAATTATGGTCAGGCCCAAAACGTTGAAGTGGAATTCGATACTAAAAAAGGGGACATCCATGTCTACGCTGTTAAAGAAGTAGTGGATATGGTGTTTGATTCGACTTTGGAAGTGAGTCTGGAGGATGCTCTGCAGATCAACAAAGCATACGAATTAGGCGATAAGATCCGTTTTGAGGTCACTCCTAAAGATTTTGGACGGATTGCCGCTCAAACAGCCAAGCAAGTAATCATGCAACGTATCCGTGAAGCGGAACGCAGCATCGTCTACAATCAATTCATCGCCTATGAAAATGATATTTTGACTGGCGTCGTCGAAAGAATGGACAGCCGTTATATCTATGTGAGCCTTGGAAAAATTGAAGCGGTATTGTCCAAGCAGGAGCAGATTCCGAATGAAACGTTCCAGCCGCACGACCGCATCAAAGTGTACGTCACAAAAGTCGAAAACACTTCAAAAGGGCCGCAAGTTTTTGTCAGCCGCAGTCACCCCGACTTGCTGAAGCGATTGTTTGAACAAGAAGTTCCTGAAATCTTTGATGGCGTTGTCGAAATCGTTTCGATTGCCCGGGAAGCCGGAGACCGCTCAAAAGTAGCTGTGCGCTCCCGCGATAAGAACGTCGATCCTGTCGGCACCTGCGTAGGACCAAGAGGCCAGCGTGTCCAAGCAATCGTAAACGAATTGCGCGGAGAAAACATGGATATCGTTGAATGGAACGAAGATCCATCGATCTATATCGGAAATGCATTGAATCCGGCACAAGTCGTGAATGTGGATTTCCATCAAGCAGACGGTAGCTGCACAGTCATCGTTCCTGATTACCAGCTATCATTGGCCATCGGTAAAAAAGGTCAAAATGCTCGCTTAGCGGCCAAATTGACAGGCTATAAAATCGATATCAAGTCCGAAACGGAGTATAATAAGTTATTGATGGAATCCGGTGCTCAAAAAGTTGCATCCGATGAAGAAGATGCTGATACACTTCATTCCTTCGCTGGCTTGGATAAGATTTTTACGGCTGAAGAAGTCGCTGAAGATATCGCTATTCCAGCGGACGAAACGGATTATACGGAAGAATACGAAAATGATGAAAAAATCCTTGATCCTGAAGATGTAGAGCAGCTGATCTCGGAAGTCGAGACAGATCCGGAACAAAGCTATGATGAATTAGCAGAGGACTTTCAAGACTAATCAGTGAGGTGAAGGTTTATGAAGACAAGAAAAGTTCCGATGAGGAAATGTGTCGTCTCGAATGAGATGAAACCAAAAAAAGAATTAGTCCGCATCGTAAAAAATCAAGCAGGTGAAATCGCCATTGACCCTACCGGCCGCATGAATGGCCGTGGAGCCTATGTCTCGCTGGAACCTGCGTTGGTGCAGAAGGCTTGGAAGCAACACATTTTGGAAAAACACCTTGAGACCGCGATCAGTGATGCGTTCTATCAGGAGTTATTCGATTATGTCGAACACCAAAAAGCAAGGAGCTTATTATGACACCTGAAGATAAGATGTTGAATTTGCTGGGATTGGCATTGCGCGCCGGCAAACTGATCACAGGTGAAGAGATGACCATCAAGTCCATCCAAAAAAATGAAGCTGTCTTCGTCCTCTGTGCGACGGACTGCAGCGATAACACCAAAGAAAAATTAGAAAACAAATGCCGCTATTATGAAGTCCCGTTCCTGGTGCATTTCACTTCGGAACAAATCAGTCAAGCAATAGGCAAGTCCCGTTCCATTTGCGCTTTGACCGATAGAGGATTCGCCAAAAGTTTCATGCGGCTGAAAGGAACAAAGTAATGAGATAAGGGAAGGTGATGACATGGAAAAAAAACGTGTCTACGAGTATGCAAACGAACACAAGGTATCAAGCAAAACGGTGTTGGATAAAGCAAAACAATTGGGGATCGATTATCATAGCCATATGTCAACCATGGAAGACGGAGACATCAAAAAGTTGAACCAATCCATCTCTTCCCCTGCTGGAAATCAGGTTGCCAAGCCAAGTGCACCGCAATCCAATGCGCCACAGAAGAAGCAACCAGCAGACATCAAAAAGGCGCCTGCAACCGGAACACATAAAACTACTGATAAGAGTGAACTGAGGAAAAACACAGACATGAAAAATAAACCATCGAATCCTTCTCTGAATCAAAAAAACGGTTCCGAAAATAAAGGACAAACAAGAAATACTGCAGAAAAGAATACAAATCGGCCGGCGCAAGCCACAAGCCAAGCTGGACAAAATCGTCCAAATACTAAAATGAATCGAGTTGACTCTGTTTCGCCAAACAAATCAAATGACAAACCAGTGCAGAAAACTGCAAACACGAATACTACCACCAATGCGCCAGCCAAATCAAACCGTCCATCATACGGTCAAAATTCAGGCGGTTCCAATCCACGCAGTCAAGGAAATCAAGGGAGAGGCAACAATCCCTACAATAAAAACAAGCGCTCAAAATTCAAAAAAGGCACAACTAAGCAGGGACCGGCAGTTCCTCCACGCAAATTCCGCGAGTTACCGGAAACATTCGTCTATACAGACGGCATGAATGTAATGGAAGTTGCCAAAAAGCTTCACCGTGAGCCAGCTGAAATCATCAAAAAATTATTCCTGATGGGTATCATGGTCACGCAAAACCAAGCATTAGGAAAAGACGCCTTGGAATTGTTGGCTACTGATTATGGCATCGAAGCCGAAGAAAAAATCGTTCAGGATATTTCCGATTTGGACAGCTATTTCGAAATGGAAGAAAATCCGGAAGACTTAGTTGCAAGACCACCTGTTGTCACTATCATGGGTCACGTCGATCACGGTAAAACGACGCTTTTGGATTCACTGCGCAACACGAACGTCATCCAAACCGAAGCAGGCGGAATCACGCAGCATATCGGCGCTTATCAGGTCAAAATCGATGGCAAACCGATCACGTTCTTGGACACACCAGGACATGCTGCCTTTACGACGATGCGTGCCCGCGGAGCGGACGTCACAGATATCACGATCATTGTTGTCGCAGCTGACGACGGTGTGATGCCACAGACAATCGAAGCTATCAGCCACGCAAAAGCGGCTGATGTTCCCATCATCGTTGCCGTAAACAAAATCGACAAACCGACAGCAAATCCAGATCGCGTCATGCAAGAACTGTCCGATCAAGGTTTGGTTCCGGAAGCATGGGGCGGCGAAACGATTTTCGTCAACATCTCGGCTAAGTTCGGACAAGGGATCGATGAATTGTTGGAAATGATCCTGTTGGTAGCTGAAGTCCAGGAATTGAAAGCTAATCCGAATCGTTTAGCGATCGGTTCCGTAATCGAAGCCCGTTTGGATAAATCAAAAGGACCGATTGCTACCGTCTTGGTGCAGTCAGGTACTTTGAAAATCGGCGATCCGATCGTAGTCGGTAATACGCATGGCCGTGTCCGCGTAATGACCAACGATCAAGGCAGACGCGTGAAAACGGCTGGACCTGCAATGCCAGTCGAAATCACAGGTTTGAATGCAGCACCGCAAGCCGGGGATCACTTTGTTGTCTTTGAAGATGAGAAGACAGCGCGTCAAGCCGGTGAAGAACGTGCGAAACGTGCCCTTATGGAGCAACGTTCAACGCAGAATCGCGTGACTTTGGACAACTTGTTCTCCAGCTTGAAAGACGGAGAACTTAAAGACGTCAATGTCATCATCAAGGCTGACGTGCAGGGTTCAGTTGAAGCCTTGGCTGCCAGCTTACAAAAAATTGAGGTCGAAGGTGTCCGCGTTAAGATCGTCCACTCGGCAGCAGGCGCAATCAACGAGAGTGACGTTACCTTGGCGGCAGCCAGCAACGCGATCATGATCGGATTCAACGTCCGTCCGACTCCTCAAGCGAAGATCCAAGCGGATAACGAAAATGTGGACATCCGTCTACACCGTATCATCTACAACGCCATCGATGAAATCGAAACAGCGATGAAGGGCATGCTGGATCCTGAATTCGAAGAGCAAGTAACTGGTCAAGCGCTTATCCGTGAGACCTATAAAGTTTCTAAAGTCGGCACAATCGGTGGAGCGTTCGTAACGGATGGCTACATTGGAAGAAGCAGCAGTATCCGTATCATCCGTGACAATATCGTCATTTTCGACGGCAAACTTGCCAGCTTGAAGCGATTCAAGGATGATGCCAAAGAAGTTAAAAAAGGCTTCGAATGTGGTGTAATGATTGAAGATTACAACGATATCCGCATCGATGATGTCATCGAAGCGTACCATATGGTTGAAATCAAGAAATAAAGCGCCACAGCAATCGAACTAGTGAGAGGTGAACCGAAATGGCTAATTTCAGAGCAGGAAGAATCAAACAAGAAATACAACGCGAAGTGAATGATATCCTGGCTAAGCGTGTAAAAGATCCGCGTGTTGCGAATGTGAACATCACTGATGTGGAAATCACCGGTGACTTGCAGCAAGCAACCATCTATTACAGCACATTGTCGGAACTTGCCAGCGATCGTGAAAAAACGCAACTAGGATTGGATAAGGCTACTGGCCTTGTCCGCAAGGAACTTGGAACGCGTTTGACACTTTACAAGACACCAGAATTGATCTTTAAACGAGATGAATCGGTGGCTTACGGCAGCAAGATCGATGAATTGATCCGCAAGATGCATGAGGATGAAAAAAAATAGATTTCATATCTGCGAACAAAAAGACAGCTACAATGATCATTACGAT
>NZ_JBAWAZ010000376.1:0-16795 GCF_049589555.1 Trichococcus sp. | reverse complement strand
GGACGGGTCCGGCGGCAGAATCTGCTGAACCCAAACTGCTGGAACTTGCGGATATCCGCGAGGATGCGAAAAAAGTGCGGATCTACGACTCGTTGTTTGATGTTTATTTGGATGAACTGGAGAACTTCGAAGGGGAGGTGCTGAAGCCATGAACGAAACGCAAGCCTACATTGGTGCCATCGTGAAGACCCGTTTTGCCTACCATGACCTTGAAACGAACAAGATTGCCTTTAAATCGCGCCCGTTCCTGATCATCGGTGCGGAATATGATACGTTGCCGTGCGATTTCACAGCCTTTCCGATTTCGAAAGTTTCCGCTAGCCAGAACATCGATCCCGTCCACGACATCAAAGTCGAAAAAGAACGCTATCTCAAACTTAGCCTGAATGCGGAAGTCTCCTACATCCGGGTCCATAAAATCCAGACGATCCACAGTTCCCAGCTTGCGATAGGTATCCTGTCTTCGTTGAGCGAGACCTACCCAGATCTCTATGCGGAAGTTAAGGCAGCTTACCGGGATTTTTCCGGCGGGCTATTTTGACTGAACGGAGCCGCGCACACTGATTGGATAGTACCGCACAAAAAAACACCCGTGCATAGGGGAGGTCCATGATGGGCGCTCCTTCTATCCAAGGGTGTTTTACAATCGTTTATGCAAACTCAGCAACGTGCGCTTAAGCCTACACTGCAAATTGAAATCTTTTTTTAGCAACAACAGCTGCTCCAGCTGCAGCTACCAGCAAGGAGATTCCGCCTGCCAAGTAGAGATTGTTTGCTCCAGTCTGTTTGACATCATTCCCCTTTGTCGGGAAAGTAGCGACAACAGTGCCATCTGCACCATAAATGATAATTTCTTTTGAATTCATGGTAACAGTCATGTCCAAAATTGCAGCAGCAGCAGTAAGCTCAGCCAAGATGGCTTGTCCATCAGCTTGAGTTAGCTGATTTACACTTTTCGCTCCGCGTGCATTCACGACAGCTTGCGCATTATTGATGTGGATGATGATCTGATCTGCTTCTTCGGCAGTCACATCATTGGACATCAAATAATTTTTTGCTTGCTGCACATAATTGGATGGCAAGCTGCTTGCTTCCAAAGTTGAGATGATATCATTTTCAGTTGCAGCAGCAACATTCGGTTGTGTTCCGAAGAACAACACGAATGCAAACAAAAGAGATACGATAACTTTTTTCATATATTTTTCACCTCCTTTCAATACATCTGTCAGCCGATGATGAATCAGTATTGTTCCATTTCGGCCGCATAAGCGCGATCCCGGCGGTAAGCAGCTCGTTTGGCCTTGCTGATCAGACTATAGCCAACTAGGCAGGCAATTCCCAAAACGAAGACCAGTGCGCCTGAGCCTAGGAGGAATGTAGTGTAATGCAGAGCTAACGTGCGCAGTGCGGTGTTGATGTAATCCGCTGAAACGGTGATGCGTTGCGGAATCTTGAGAACCAATGCCACAATCGCTGGAATGATGACGAAGGCGGATCCGGAAACCAAGCCGCTGCCGATCCAAATCAGGGAGCGGTGAAGCAGTTTCCTGTTCAACCAGACGAGTGCCCCGGCGATCAAAAAGAAGGCCAGTGGTACAAGATAGAAATAAGCAAGAACGGTTTGCAGCATTTTGCGGACGGTCTGGAATTGCGGAAAAGCAATGACATTATCCAGATTGAACAACATAGTGTGGCTACCAACAATGGCGGTGGCTTCATCGATTATAGTAGCAGTCTGAGCTTGCAAGCCTTCATCGAACGGCTGGTTGTTCTCTGCGGCATAACTCTGAACATAAGCCGTCACAGGCTCTTCGAACATGCTGCGATCAGTCGTCGCTGCATAAAGTGCGTCAGGATCGATCAGATAGTTGAGGGCTTGATCATTGTTAGCGCGGGCAAGCTGCTGCAGACCATATTGATCCATCGCGGCTTCCACGAAAATTGCCTCTGGTATCGACGTTTCCAGACTCAATGTCTTGAATGTAGCGGACAGACTTTCCTCCACCTGGGTGTAGTAGGGGCTGTCATCCAACTGCTGATTGAGGTCGCTTGCACTCAGCAGGATCTGCTTCATGAAGATGACTCCAATCAAGGCGACCACTACAAACATCAGGAGAAAGCTGAGGATCACTCTGCCTATTTTTTTTATGTTTCGCATCAAGGTGCTCCTTTAAAAATTGATTTCCGACAGCGGTTTGCCTTCGACCAATCTTGCGGTCACGACATATCTGTCAGGTGTGTTACCGATGTAGTCGAAAGGATAACAAGTGTACAGCGTCAAAATCTGATCTTCGGAAGGTGCCAGAATACTCTGGTCGGTTCCGCTCTTGATTTCGATGTTGCTGATTTGATACACATAGGTTCCATAGGTCAGCTCAAGGCGGATAGCATCGCCAAGCTGCGCTTCGCCCAGCGTCTTGAAGACGGAATTGGTGTGCCCGGCGATGACAGTGTTTCCGATATCCCCGGGGAATACGGAACCATAATATTGGCCGGCGCCATACAATAGCTGCGTAGCGTCGTCACCGACAAAGACAGGCGAGACGATGCCTGCCGCATCCACACTCAACGTCCCGTATTCATCTCCATATTTCGGGAAGGATACTTGGCTTGCCGTTGTTGCATCCTCAAAAACCGTGCTGCTGTCGCTCAGATTCGTCTGCGCGATCGCGACATCTTGCGGAAAGAACATCCGTGACAAGTAAAAAGCGTAGGAGATATTATCAAAAAAAGCCAAGGAAAGCAGCGTGATACCGGATACGAAAAGCAGTACCGGGATGCCGATCAGCGTACCGAGCCTCCGCCGCTTTGTCCGATTCTTTTGACTTATTTTTTTTCCCATCATTCCACTCCATTCAATTTAGTTGATGCAGCCTGCCATTTCGGGAAATCAGACAGGCTCGCGCACAGGCGAGTTCAAGCTATGTACAAACAACGGATTCGCCACTATATTGCAGGTAACATAATAATGTTAACCTTTAATTTTTTCTTAAAATACTTTTTAAGTGTAAAGTAAAAAACTGCTGATGTCCATGAAAAACCATCATTTGGGGGCAAGATGTGGATAATGGATATTTCAGAAGAGAATATCCGATCATGAAGAATAAGTAAAGGGGTCCTTTTGGGAAGGAGGACAAAAAAGAGTGCACCGAAAATCTCTATATACTAAGATATGATTTTCCGTGCGTTAGTTAATCGTTGCTGTGTTTCGGTTTCAATTCTAACCGTGGACTCTTCGAATCATTGCTTTCAAGCAAAAACGATTTCGATTCTGGCGCTGACGGTATTGCCCGCCATTGCCAAGTGGGAGCGGATATCTTCATTAATGTCGCCGAGATGCACAGCTTCGTACGGATGCAACGGTGCATCATTGAACAGAATGGACAAAACACCGAAACCTTGATAACAATAGAGCCCACCAGAACGAGCGTTGCTAGTCATCGGTATATTAAAAACCGGCAATGGATGTGTTAAGGGTGCGTAATATTCCTGATCAGCGTATCTTTTCAATTGAAGCTCAATTGGTCCTTGAAAACTTAACACATCCGTAACCGTGTTCTCTGGCATAGCGGCAGTATAGGCAATGCCGTCAATCATCAATTTCATTACTTTTGCCATCATGCAGCCTTCTCTCGGAATAGTCTGGGGAACGGAATCGATCCTCTTTTGTTTCAGATTAACACTTGAAGTGGACTCCAAGTCAATACCTACCTAATAGAAGGTGTATAAATTATCATATGATACAACAAAGCCGCCACTTCATTTTTCCAGTTATTTTTCAATATTAAATTTAGAGACTTTGAAATATGATATGACGTATGTGTATGGTTCACATTTTTTCATTTAGTTTCACAGTGGTAAAATTCAAGCATAAGTCAGAAAGGCAAAAAAATGCATCGATTTTTTTTTTACTGGAGGAATATTATTATTAGTGAATGGGATTTCTTATGGGGTTTAAGTGGACAAACCTTAAGTCTTTGAGAGATAGTGGACACAAATTTCAAGAGATGAGTTTAAAAGAAGAAAAACAACTTTATTCTCGAATGATCAGTAAATGAAATTAACTTAAATTTGACTTAATAACAAGGGGTTTTATAATTTTGAAACAATTTAATAGTAGGTTTAGGCCCTGGTCTACTCCGCGCTCTCAGGGCGGAGTAGACTTATTTCTGCTTGCATACTAGTAGAACGAGGTCAGACTGTGAGGAACTAGGCCGAAAGCACAAAAAAACTACCCTCGATTGAGAGTAGTCAAAGCGTTGCCCATGTCAATTCCACGTCCACATGCACGCCTATTTACTTGCAATTGGTTTAAGTCGATCATCGGGAGATAGGCGTTTTTATTTTTAACTAAAGATTTCCTAAAAACCACTGTATTCATCGAAAACCATTATGAAGGAGAATGGGGGATTCGAACCCCCGCGCGCCTTTCGACACCTAACGCATTTCGAGTGCGTCCTCTTCAGCCGGACTTGAGTAATTCTCCATAAATGATATTATAACGCTTTTCGAACAATCAGAAAAGAGGAATTTTCAAAAAGTGCTCAAAAAGGCAGAAACAGTCTTGGAAGTGGCCCTGTTGATGTGTCTCTCTAAACCGGAAATTTAAAGGTTTTGTTCCTTGATAGATTAAATTATGGTAATATACAATTCTGCGTACTCATCTTTTTATTACTTTTGCATAAATCAGGAGGAATTTGAATTGTATAAATTAATGAATCACTGGTACAAGTTGAGCCTTGTCAAACGTATCATCGCCGGTCTTATCATAGGTATTATTCTTGCCGTAACGGTTCCGGATGCAGCAAAACCGATCACTATTTTTGGAGCTCTGTTTGTCGGCGCTTTGAAAGCAATCGCGCCGATGCTGGTCTTTTTCTTGGTTGCATCCGCGATTTCGCAGCACAAAAAAGGCCAACAGACGAACATGAAATCCGTCATCGTGCTCTACCTTTTAGGGACCTTCTTGGCGGCACTCGTAGCCGTGGTAGCAAGCTTCATTTTCCCGGTTACTTTGACCTTGGGCGCCGGGGCCGAGGATGTCGCCGCTCCAGGCGGGGTTGTGGAAGTCCTGAAGGCGTTGCTCCTGAACGTCGTGGACAATCCGGTCAAGGCGCTCTACAATGCCAATTATATCGGCATTTTGTCATGGGCCCTTATGCTCGGCTTTACTCTGAAGAATGCCGCAGCTTCAACCAAGCTGATGTTGTCAAATGTTTCTGATGCGCTGACGGAAATGGTCAGAATCGTCATTGCCTTCGCACCATTGGGGATCATGGGGCTTGTGTTCGATGTCATCGCGACAAGTGGAATCGGCGTCCTGTTGAGCTATGGGAAATTGCTTGCGGTCCTGATTGGATGCATGCTATTCGTGGCTTTGGTAGTCAACCCGATCATCGTCTACATCTATATCCGTTCCAATCCGTTCCCGCTTGTCTTCAGATGTTTGCGGGAAAGTGGCATCACAGCTTTCTTCACACGAAGCTCCGCTGCAAACATCCCCGTAAACATGACGCTTTGCGAGGACCTTGGACTGGATAGGGACACTTATTCCGTATCTATTCCGCTTGGTGCTACCATCAATATGGCCGGCGCGGCGGTAACGATTTCCGTCCTTACCTTGGCGGCGGTCAATACCTTGAATATCCCTGTGGATTTCGCGACAGCTTTCATTCTTAGCATCCTGGCAGCAATCAGCGCATGCGGGGCATCGGGTGTTGCCGGTGGTTCCCTGCTGCTTATCCCGCTCGCGGCCAGCCTGTTCGGCATCCCGAACGATGTGTCCATGCAGATAGTCGGTGTCGGTTTCATCATCGGTGTCCTTCAGGATTCATTCGAAACAGCCCTCAACTCATCGACGGATGTCCTCTTCACTGCAACTGCCGAATTCGCGAAACGACGCAAGGATGGCAAAATCGCCTAAAACTGAACAAGCCAGCCTGCTCCCAAGCATGCCATTGATCCCGAATCGGATCAGTGGTATGCTTTTTTTTTGATCATCGAAGTAGTAGTGGGTTCTGGGCAGTCATACGACAAAAAGTTTGTAAGCATATTTAAAGGTCTTTGCCTGATCGCTGTTCTCGTGAAAGGGATAGGCCTATTATGAAACTTTGTTGAACAGAAATTTATAAGCAGAATAGTTGCTCAAAAATATGCTATACTTGAAGAAAGAATGAGGATGGACAAGTGAGTGTTTGGTGCTTTGCATCAGAGCACGAGTCGTAGGAGGTTGGTTATGGGGGAAGAGAAGCAAGCGGACATAAAGCAGCTGAAAAGTCCGATCAACAAGGAAATCATGAACATCGCGTGGCCGGTTCTGATTGAACTGGTCCTGAGCTCGTTGTTCGGGATGATCAACATGATGATGTTGGGGAACATCGCGGACCATGCCTACGCTGCGGCAGCCGTTTCGGCGGTTGGGGTGACGAACCAACCGCTGTTCCTTGGGCTGGCGGTGGTTCAGGCGCTGAACGTCGGCGGCACGGCCTTGATCGCACGCTATTTCGGAGCCGGTAAACATGATCGGATGGAAAACGTCATGAAGCATGTCATGATCATCAGCATGATCCTTTCCGCCCCATTGGCCCTGGCTGCCTTTGTCTATTCCGATCAGATCATGGCCTTCATGGGTGCGCAGCCGGATACAGTCGAAGTTGGGCGGCTGTATTTCCGCATCACCTGCATCAGCTACCTGTTGCAATCCTTCAACTTCAGCATTTCCGGTTCTTTGCGCGGGATCGGTGAAACGCAGATTCCGATGGGCGTGAACTTGCGCGCGAATTTCCTGAACGTCGGCGGCAATGCTTTGCTGATCTACGGACTGTTCGGAGTGCCGGCCTTTGGCATCGAAGGCGCAGCGATTTCGACAGTCATCGCCAACACGGTCGCCTGCTTCCTGCTGATCCGTTACTTGCGTTCCGGCAAGAGCAAGCTGAATTTTTCCTTCGCGCATCCTTTCCATTTTTCGATGAAAACGATGAAAAGCTTGGCGAAAATCGGACTGCCTTCAGCGTTGGAGCAACTAGTGCTGCGTTCCGGAATGATTCTGTTCATCCAGATCGTCTCGGGCTTGGGGACTGTAGTCTTTGCCGCCCACAACATCGGCATGAATATCCTGTCACTGTCTTTCACACTGGGACAGGCTTTCGGGATCGCGGCATCTTCTTTGGTTGGTAGGGCACTGGGAGCCGGTGACGCGAACCTGGCCGAAAATTATGCCTCGCGGACCGCTAAAATCGGCAGCCTGTGGGGCGCGATCATTGGAGTGGCTTTCTTCTTCGGAGCCGAGTACATCGTCAGCTTCTATTCAAGCGATCCAGAAATCATCCGGAATGCCGCAATTGCCATCCGGGTTGCGGCAATCACGCAGCCTTTCCAGTCGCACCAACTGATTGTTGCGGGTTCGCTGCGCGGGGCAGGGGATACGATTTTCCCGCTGATTTCGACTTTCCTTGGGATATTGATCATCCGCGTCGCAGCCGCCACCTTCTTCGTGCAGGTGCTCGGACTGGGCATTCTCGGCGCCTGGCTGGCTGTCATGTTGGATCAGATCATCCGTTGGTTCCTGATCGCAATGCGTTTCCGGTCCGGCAAATGGAAAAGGATGAAGCTGACCTAAATTAGCTCGAGAAAAGTGCTGCCAATACGCATTTTCAATAATTCAATAAGCTACAATTTGTTCCCCTCTTTCTGAAAAAGAGGGGGATTTTTTTCACATGCTCTGCTTAAAAATGGTATACTGTTCAATGAGAGAACGGTTACAAATCATCATCTGGTAGCCGCAAGAAAGAGGCCAATATAAAGGAGGATGAGCAGTATGGGAGGACAACTGATACTGATTCGGCATGGAATCGCGGAAGAGCGTACGCCTGAAGGGGATGACTTCTACAGAAAACTGACGGAAGCAGGAGTGGAGGAACTGACTGCGTTTCTGCCCGACATCGCACCCTTACTGACCGAGAGCGGAAATTTGAAAATATGGACGAGCCCGTTGGTAAGGGCGCGCCAAACAGCTGAATTGGTGGCTGAAGCCACGGCTGTCGAAGAGATCCAACCGCAGGAATTTTTGGCGACCGGTGATTACATTGCCTTCATAGAAGCGTTGAAACAGGAGGAGGATGGCTTCACCTTGGCGCTTGTCGGGCACGAACCGTATATGAGCAGTTGGACGAAAGAATTGATCGGTGCGGCGATTCCCTTCAAAAAAGGGGCGGTTGCATTGTTCACGGTCGATCTGACCGCGGAACCGATCGGCAATCTGGAGTGGCTTTTGGCGCCGGGAGAATCAGCGAAACGCAAACACGCAGACGTCTTCGATAAAAAACATGCGGCGGATAAGCATGAAGGGACCGCGGATTGCTGTCAGGGCGAGGGCGAAGACACTTTGTACGCCGATATCATAAACGAACAGATGGCAGGCGTTCAGCATGCCTATGCGGCTTACCAACAGGATCCGGGCGAGCCGGAATCGGCGCATGCGCTGCGGGTGGCGATCCGCCAACTGCGGGCTTTGTTGAATTTCAACAAAGCGAACGGCGAGGAGAAATATTACCGGGAAGCGGGCGAAGACTGGCGTGACATCGCGACCACCTTCGGATACCTGCGCGAGCTGGATGTGCTGATGGAAGAATGCCGCGAACTGCGCGGTTTGTATCCGGATATGCTGGCCGAGGACGGCCAGGTCATGACTTGGTTGATGGAAGAGCGTCAAGGCGAACAGGACAGCATCCATGAATTGATCACAAGTGGCGCCTTGACCGAACGCATCCTGGATGCGGAAGCCGCAACTGCCCAATTCCTGAAATCCATCAACTTGGATGATGACCAGCAGAAAAAAGCGACAATCAAGAAAATTGAAAAGATGAAGAAACGACTGATGCGCAAGTGGGAAGAAGTCGACTTCTCCAACCATGAACAGACCCACAGCCTGCGCATCAACGCCAAGAAACTGCGTTATGCCGCGACCTACCTCGCTCCGATTATGGGTGAGAAGGACAAGGAAACCATCAAAGAGATGAAGAAAGTCCAGACCGCACTCGGTACCCTCTGCGACTTCGACATCAACGGCCACCTGCTTTTGGAGATGGCCGACAAGACCGACGATCCCGAACTGCAGCACCACTTCAGAATACTCAGTGAGCACCAATTCCAGCGCAGAGAGGCGATACTGAACGACGAAGCGGATTAAACAAAAAATATCCCGCTCCATGACCGGTTTTCGGTTAATGGCGGGATTTTTTGTGTGGGCGCCTATACATATTTTGTTGACTCTGCTATCATGATAATTAGATTGTAAGTGTATACAGGAAAGGAGGTGTTTCAATTGGGAACAATGAAAGACGTAGCTGCTTTAGCCAAGGTGGGTGTCGGTACCGTATCGCGTGTGCTGAACAATTCCGGAGCCGTAAAAGAATCGACGCGCAGAAAAGTGGAAGCAGCGATGAAAGAGTTGAATTATATTCCGAATGCCTATGCGCGTGGCCTGAAGATGAACAAGACGCACACAATCGCATTGATCATTCCGACGATTTGGCATCCGTTTTTTTCGGAGTTCGCCTACTATGTGGAGCGGAATTTGTCTGAACATAAATACAAGATGCTGTTGTGCAACTCCGATGTCAGCAATGACAAGGAGCTGGAGTATATCCAGATGGTCCAAGAAAACAAAGTGGACGGCATCATCGGCATCACCTATTCGGATTTGGACAGTTTTGTTTCGTCGCATTTGCCTTTCGTCACCATTGACCGTCATTTCAAGGAAGAAACGGTTTGCGTCACATCGGACAACTTTCATGCAGGTGAGCTAGCAGCAGAAAAGCTGGTCGAGAAGGGGTGTAAAAAACTCGGCTATGTCGGAACGCATTCACGCTTTCCTAGCGAGACGACAAAGAGAAGGGACGGCTTTGAAGAGCAAGCTGAGCTGATGGGAATTCCGTATGCCATCTACGATGGTGAAGACCCAGTTGTGGAATTCAAACAGGAGATACGAACCTTTTTCGAAGAAAATCCGGATGTGGATGGCGTATTTGCCCACACAGATTTTATTGCTTTGGATATTCTGGAAATTTTGGATGAAATGAAACGCAAAGTGCCGGAAGAAGTGCAGATCATCGGGTGTGATGGCATCAAGATGGAAGCAGGGCGCAAACAGATCGTATCGACTATCCGTCAGCCTGTGGATTTGATGGCCAAAGCCGCAGTCGAAAAAATCATCCAAGTGATCGATGGCGAACCCGTCAAAACGAAGATCACTTTGCCTGTCCATTACATAGAAGGGCCGACGACGAAAAATGAAATTTTAAAATAATATGTTTTTGGTATTGACAGAAAACGGTTACTGAATTATTATATGTTTAAATCAAAAACATATTTTTTTGAAGCAAAGTGGAAACGTTTCAATTACCGAATAAACGTTTCCCTATTTCTGAAATCGCGGGCAGGTTGGTTATCGATCAACCGCACCGATTTCAAAAGTAGCATGCCGATTCTTCAGGATGTATTTTTTTTGAACTAAAGTGGAAACGTTTCAATTGTCGAATAAGAACCTTTCTACATTTTTTTTGAAGCAAAGTGGAAACGTTTCAATTTTTTAAAAGGAGGAGTTAGATCAGTCATGAAAAAAAGCCAGACAAGCATCAAACCAAAGGGCACACAAACAAAATGGGAATTCATCAAACAGCACCGAATGCTCTACTATATGCTGTTGCCGGGACTGTTACTCACACTGGTATTTAAATATTTCCCGATGTACGGCATTCTCTTGGCTTTCAAGGATTACAACCCGCTGCGTGGGATCATGGGAAGCGAATGGGTGGGAGTGGAAAACTTCGTACAGTTCATCGACTCACCGAACTTCTCAGTGTTATTGGAGAATACGCTCAAAATAAGTATTTACGGACTGATCTTGGGGTTCTTCCCGCCGATCCTCTTGGCATTATCCTTGAATCATCTGATCAGCACAAAATGGAAGAAGCGATTCCAACTGATTCTGTATGCACCGAACTTTATTTCCTTGGTGATTGTTGTGGGGATGCTGTTCATGTTCCTGGCCGCAGATGGCCCCATCAACGGATTTATTGAAACCATCACCGGTTCGCGGATCACGTTCATGACCGACCCGAATTATTTCCGGACTTTGTACATCCTATCCGGCATTTGGCAAGGAATGGGCTGGGCATCGGTCCTCTACACAGCCACACTGGCAAACGTCAGCCAAGATCTGATCGATGCAGCTCACATGGACGGCGCCAATATCTTGTACCGGATCTGGTACATCGATCTTCCGGCGCTGCGCCCGATCATGGTCATCCAGTTCATCCTTTCTGTCGGGGGGATCATGAACGTTGGTTATGAGAAAGCTTTCCTGATGCAAACATCTATGAACCTGCCTGTTTCGGAGATCATCTCGACCTACGTCTACAAAGTCGGATTGCAAATGGGGGATTACGGATATTCAACGGCAGTCGGGTTATTCAATACAGTCATCAATGTCATCTTGCTGTTGGCCGTAAACATGATAGCAAATAAAGTAAGCACTGATGACGCGGCTTTATAGAGAGAGAGGAGAACAAAATGATAACGTTGACAAAATTTGACCGCAGTGTCCTGCTGCTGAACCGCATTCTGATAGGGCTTCTGGTATTGATCACTCTATCGCCATTGCTGTATGTATTGATTGCTTCCTTCATGGATCCCTTCATTCTCCGCTCACAAGGCCTGAGTCTGAATCCTGCGAATTGGAGTTTGGATGGCTATAATCGAGTGCTGAAGGACCCGGCAATCATAAGAGGTTTTGTGAATTCGATTTTCTATTCGTTCACTTACAGTGCATTGACCGTGGGGGTATCGATCTTGACTGCCTATCCTTTATCAAGAAAAAAACTGGTAGGCAAACGACCGCTAACAATCTTTTTTATAATCACGATGTTCATAGGTGGCGGGTTGGTTCCTACTTATTTATTAGTGAAAAACCTGGGCATGTTGAACACCGTCTGGGCAATTGTCCTTCCAGGCTCAATCAATGTTTGGAACATTATCTTGGCCCGGACGTACTTTCAACAATTGCCCGCCGAGTTGGAGGAGGCAGCCATCATTGATGGCGCGAATGAACTGCAGATATTCTTTAAGATCATGCTGCCATTGGCGAAACCAATCATTTTCGTGCTGTTCCTCTACGCTTTCGTGGGTCAGTGGAATTCTTACTTCGATGCCATGATTTACCTGAATGATGCAGACCTGCAGCCACTCCAAATTGTGCTGCGAAAAATACTGATTCAAAACCAACCGCAACAAGATATGATCGGATCGGCGACTCAAATGGCGGAAATGGCCCAGTTGGCTGAACTGATCAAATACTCAACAATCGTCATCTCCAGCTTACCGCTTCTGATCATGTATCCATTCTTCCAGAAGTACTTCGATAAAGGGATGATGGCAGGTTCACTCAAAGGTTAGGCAATACGCAACACAAAATAAATACACTATAAAGGAGAAATACAAAATGAGAGTAAAATACCTTGGCACAGCACTATTATCCACAGCAACAGTTTTGACTTTAGCAGCATGCGGTTCTTCCGGCGGGGCCTCTTCCCCCGATTACGAATTGACCAATGTATCGTTCCCTTTGAAGGAAGAAGTGACCTTGAAGATGTCCACTTCCAGTTCGCCATTGGCACCGGCTGATCCGAATGAGAAGTTGATCTTCCAGCGTTTGCAGGAGCAATCGGGCGTGCAAGTCGAATGGAAAAACTATTCTTCGGATTACATTGAAAAACGGAATCTGGACATTTCCAGCGGCGACTTGCCTGATGCCATGTGGAATGCCGGCGCCAGCGACTATGATCTGCTTTCCTGGGCGGAAGACGGCATCATCATTCCCTTGGAAGACCTGATCAATGAACATATGCCGAACTTCAAAAAAGTATTGGACGAAAATCCGGAATATTTGGCCATGGTTACAGCGCCGGACGGCCATATCTACTCCCTGCCATGGATCGAAGAATTGGGTCAGGATAAAGAGTCCATCCATACCGTAAATGATATTCCGTGGATCAATGTGGATTGGTTGGAAGCATTGGGCTTGGAGATGCCGCAAACAACGGAAGAATTGATGGTTGTATTGGAAGCATTCAAAACCCAAGACCCGAACGGCAATGGCAAAGCGGATGAAATCCCGATGTCCTTCATCAACGATGGCGGAAATGAAGACATGAAGTTCCTCTTCGGCGCATTTGGCATCGGCGACAACGATGATCACTTGGTAGTCAATGATGACGGCACAATCGACTTTACTGCCGACAACGAAGAATTCAAAAATGGCGTCACTTATTTCAACGACCTTTACAATAAAAACCTGATCGATGTGGAAGCTTTTGAACAGGATTGGAATGCCTACGTGGCGAAAGGGAAAGAGCAACTGTTCGGCGTGTATTTCTCATGGGATAAAGCCAACGTTTCGGGAGCGAATGATTCCTACGAGCCGCTTCCTGCACTGGCTGGTCCGAGCGGAGAAAAACATGTTACGCGTACGAACGGCTTCGGATTCAGCCGTGACCGTTTCGTAATCACAAGCGCCAACAAAAATCTGGAATTGACTGCCAAATGGGCAGATCAAATGTACGTGCCGATCCAATCTGTGCAGAACAACTGGGGCACTTACGGAGATGAGACGCAGCAAAATATCTTTGAATATGTAGAAGCTACCAATTCGTTGAAGCATCTGCCGTTGGAAGGCACTGCACCAGGCGAATTGCGCCAAAAAACAGAAGCTGGCGGACCTTTGGCAATCTTGGATGAATACTACGGAACTGTGACGACAATGCCTGATGATGCAAAATGGCGTTTGGATATCTTCAAAGACACGTACTTAGCAGATGTTCATAATCAATTCAATTATCCACGCGTATTCTTGTCATTGGAACAGGCAGACCGGATTGCTCAAATCGAAGCGGATTTGATGCCGTTCGTCAACAGAAAACGTGCAGAATGGATCGCTAACGGCAAAATTGCCGAAGAATGGGATGCCTATGTAGAAGAGCTGAACCGTTTGGGACTGGAAGAATGGATGCAAATCAAACAAGAAGCTTATGATACATACTTGTCAAACAATAAATAGCAATAAAGAAAACAAAACAAATCCAAGAAATGAGGGGTAGCGTGAATATCCAAAGTCAAGCGGCCTATTCAACCGATCGGGCCAACCGATACATAGCAGAAAATAAAGGGTCGGTGAATCCTCTTTACCGGAATCACTACCATGCATCACCGCCAGTGGGCTGGATGAACGATCCGAACGGCTTCGTCCAGTTCCAAGGGGCGTACCACCTGTTTTATCAATTCCACCCGTATGATGCGAAATGGGGCCCGATGCACTGGGGCCACATGAAGTCGACGGACTTGATCCATTGGGAAGACTTGCCTGTCGCCTTGGCGCCGGATCAAGCGTATGACCGGTCCGGTTGTTTCTCAGGAAGCGCCATCGAGCGGGACGGAAAACTGTATCTGCTTTATACAGGCGTGACCGAAGCCAATGAAGAAGGCGTCCATCACCAGGTGCAGTGCCTGGCGGTGTCGGAGGATGGTCTGCACTTCGAGAAAGTGCAGCAAAATCCGGTCATCCCGGTTGCGGCTTTACCGGCAGATGCTTCCCAGATCGATTTCCGGGATCCTAAAGTTTTTGAACACGAAGGCATGTACTATACGGTAGTCGCCTCCAAGGCTGGCGACGAGACAGGGCAGATTTTGCTTTACCAATCTGCTGACTTGGTGGAATGGGAGTTTGCCTCCGTCTTCCTGAAGGGGAACAAGCAACAAGGGATCATGTGGGAATGCCCGGATTTCTTCCGCTTGGATGGGAAAGATTGCCTGATCTTCTCGCCGATGCAATGGCCGCAGGCTGGGGATGATTATCAGAATCTGAATGCGTCGGTATTGGCTGTCGGCGAGGTGGATTGGACGACGAAACAGTTCCACCCGGAAAGTTATCAAGAGTTGGATCACGGTTTGGATTACTATGCTCCCCAAAGCCTTGAGGACGACAAAGGCAGAAGGATCTGCATCGGTTGGATGCAGATGTGGGGAAGAAATTTCCCTACAGATGAGCTGGGCCACGGCTGGACAGGATCGATGACGATCCCGAGAGAGCTGAAATGGGAAGATGGCAAGTTGAAGCAATATCCGATCGGCATCGTAGCGAACAGTGACAATCAGGGAGAAATCAGCCCGGTGATCACGATGGCAGATGCTAAAGAAACAATCCCTGGTATCGCAGGGGATTGCGGATTGCTGACGCTGAAAGTGGACACGTCCGAATTGGAAAAACTGTCCATCCATCTCCGTGAGAACGAGAACGAAAGAACCATAGTCTACTATGACAAAGCAAAGAATGAATTGGGAATCGATCGATCCGCAAGCGGCATCGAACTGAAGGGGGAGGAAGCACACCCTCCTGTAAGCCGGAAAGTAGCATTGTCCGGAAAGAGCGATCATCTTGAACTCGCCATTTACTTGGACAGTTCGTCGGTTGAAGTATTTGAGAAGAACGGCGAAGCGGTCATGACCGCAAACGTATATCCAACCGAGACAGCGACGGGCATCTCCTTTGAGTGCAGCGGCAAAGCGGTATTTGAGGAAGCAACTTTTACGCCCTTCATTTAATCGGGTGTGCAGTTAGCTGTGCCGGACAAATATTTTAGGAATGAAGGAGACGTTATGCGGAGAGTTTACACGATTGGAGAAATACTGATTGATTTTTTCCCGAGTGAAATCGGAGTGCCCTTGAAAGAGGTCCAGGGTTTCACCAAACAACCAGGAGGTGCGCCCGCGAATGTCGCGGTGACGGTCAGCCGTCTGGGCGGGAACGCGAGCTTCATCGGCAAAGTCGGCCAGGATGCCTTCGGGGATTATCTGACCGATGTGCTCAAACAGAATCAGGTGGATACCCGTCACCTGTTCCGGACCGCTGAGGCAAACACAGCGTTGGCGTTTGTGTCGCTCCAGGAAAATGGGGAACGCGAATTCAGTTTCTACCGCAATCCCAGCGCGGATATGCTGTTGGACAAGGAAGAGCTGAATGAGCTTGTTTTCACGGCTGCAGACATCCTGCATTTTTGCTCGGTCGATCTGATCGAAGCACCCGTAAAGTATGCGCATCTTGCGGCGCTGGAAAAAATGCAGCAGGCAGGCGGGACAATCGTTTTTGATCCGAATGTGCGCTTGAATCTCTGGCCGGATCCGGAAATGCTGAAGCAGACGATCCAGCAATTCCTGCCGTATGCCGACATCCTGAAAATCAGCGACGACGAATTGGCCTTCATTACAGGCATGGATTCGGAAGCGGATGGGATAGCAGCATTGCTGAAGACGGAGCCGAAATTGCTGATCTTTACAAAAGGCAGCAAGGGAGCGGATCTGTACTTCAAAGGCGAGAAGGCCAGTGTTGCAGGGATCAGCGTCAAAGCGGTTGATACGACAGGGGCAGGCGACTCGTTCATCGGGGCCTTCCTCTATCAGATAGCCGGCAAGGCTGATTGGGAAGAATGCAGTTTGGATGAAATACGCGAGATGGGCCTGTTCGCCAATCGTGTGGCCGCATTGGTGACGACGCGACCAGGCGGCATGCAATCCATCCCGACCCTGCAGGAAGTATTGAGTTTGGAAGTATAATAAATGCAGCACTGAATTTAGGTTCAGAAATAACCTGCAATAACAATGTCAGCAGGGAAATCAGTTCGAATCACAGGCAGAAAAGCCGCCAAAACTGACTTGATGGAGAATTTGTCCACAGTAACCTCAATAT
>NZ_JBAWAZ010000375.1:0-8429 GCF_049589555.1 Trichococcus sp. | reverse complement strand
CCGGCACAATTGTAGGCCGGGATCACGATGCTGAAAAAAGGTTTGTTTTCCATTAGTTGTCCTTCCTGACGTTGGGCATGACGGAGCACTCGGACCGGCTTGATCCGGGTCTGGGTATATAGAAGCTACTCCTGTCACTGCAACGCGTTATGCTTTGTTCTTTAATTCCTTTGCTAATTCTTTCAGATAAGGGCGCATCTTGTCGGCTGTGTCTTTATTTTCCAGTCCGAATTCGATGTTCGCGATCAACAGGCCGTATTTATCGCCCACGTCATAGCGCTTGCCCGTATACTCATAAGCGACAAGCGGATGGATCGCGTTCAAAGATTCGATCGCATCGGTCAGCTGGATTTCGTTCCCGGCATCCGGCGCTTGGTTGCGCAGAATGTCGAATATTTCCGGCGTCAACAGATATCTGCCGATGATGGCAAGGTTGCTTGGTGCTTCTTCCGGAGCCGGTTTTTCGATGAAGTGGTTGACGCTGTAGATATGTTCGCCGACCTTCTCCTTGATGTCGACGATACCGTATCGGTTCGTCATATCCTCAGGGATGCGCATCGTCGCAACGACGCCGCCCTTGGTTTCATCGTAGGTATCCATCAAAGATTTCGCCAACGGGATTTCGCTCGGCATGATGTCATCGCCCAAAAGTACGACAAAAGGTTCGTTGCCGATGAAAGCCTCGGCCTGCAGAATGGCATCGCCCAGTCCATGCGGGTAGGCTTGGCGCACATAATGGATGTGCGGAATGTTCGTCTGTTGAACTAATTCCAGCATTGCCGTCTTGCCTTTTTCCTTCAAGTTTTCTTCCAAAGCGATGTTTACGTCAAAATGATCCTCGATCGGACTCTTGCCCTTCCCAGAGATGATGATGATTTCTTCGATGCCGGCAGCCATGGCTTCTTCCACCACATATTGGATGCTCGGTGTATCCACGATCGGCATCATTTCCTTTGCCATCGCTTTCGTTGCCGGCAAGAATCGCGTTCCTAAACCTGCTGCAGGTATTACAGCTTTGCGTACTTTTGTCATGGGACTCCCTCTTTCTTCGTATAGTCTGTTCCATTATAACAAAGATGCCGCCAAAAAAGAATCAACATAGGACAGAAAAAGGGCTACGGCACGCATCCAATCGGATGAGCGATGCCGCAGCCCAGGCTCTTTCAGCGGATAAACTACGCTTCGTAACCGTTCGGATTATTCTTTTGCCAATTCCAGGAATCACGGCACATGTCCGCCAATGTCTTCTGGGCCGTCCATCCCAGTTCTTCTTTCGCCTTCGTCGCATCCGCATAGCAAGTCGCGACATCCCCTGGGCGTCTGTCGATGATTGTGTACGGAATTTCGACGCCTGTGGCTTTCTGGAAGTTATAAGTCAAGTCCAACACGCTGTAGCCTGTCCCGGTACCGAGGTTATAGATGCCGACACCTTCCGTATCCTTGATCTTTTCCAGAGCTTTGATGTGGCCCAACGCCAAGTCGACGACGTGGATATAGTCACGTACGCCGGTGCCGTCATGTGTGTCGTAATCATCCCCGAAAACGCTCAGACGCGGCAATTTGCCGACCGCCACTTGCGTGATGTAAGGCATCAGGTTGTTTGGGATGCCGGTCGGGTCTTCGCCGATCAGTCCTGACTCATGCGCACCGATCGGATTGAAGTAGCGCAGCAAGGCGATGCTCCACTCGGAATCGGAAACCGCTACGTCCTGGAGGATCTGTTCGATCATGACCTTCGTGTAGCCGTATGGGTTCGTTGCACTAGTCGGCAGATCCTCCGTCAACGGTGACACGTTGTTCATGCCGTAGACCGTAGCTGAAGAACTGAAGACGATCTTCTTCACACCATGGCTGCGCATCACATCGCACAATACCAAAGAGCTCGTGATGTTGTTGTGGTAATATTCGATCGGTTTCGATACGGATTCGCCCACTGCTTTATAACCGGCGAAATGAATGACCGAGTCGATTTTCTCTTTTGCGAATACTGCGTCCAATGCTTCGCGGTCCAAAACGTCCACTTCATAGAAAGTCGGTGCTTTTCCGGTGATCGTTTTGATCCGGTTCAGCACTTCCGGTTTGCTGTTCGAATAGTTGTCGACGATGACCACTTCTTGGCCTGCGTTCAATAATTCCACTACGGTATGGCTGCCGATGTAGCCGGCTCCGCCTGTTACTAATACTGACATAATATCCCTCTTTCCGATTGACTGTTATTCGTTTATTTTCTTTTTCATTGGTGCCGCGATTAATTGTTTGCTACTTCATCCGGTTCTTCGACACTGTCTAAATCGGAAGTTCCTGTAACCGATCCGGCGCTGGTCATCTGGCCAAAGCCAAAGGATGAGTCCGCGTCCGATAGATTCATGTCGCTCAACTGCACCTGATCGATTTCCAATTCATCACGCAGCGTATTGGCGATGCGCAAGCGCTCTTCAGGATCCACATAATAATAATAGATTTCATCATAATACAATTCTTCCCCAGCGATTGAAAGTTGCGTGAACGTGTCCAAGGCATCCACATAGCCTGACTTGATATCCAACAGATCCTCAAAGGAAAGATTGGTTTGGATGTTCACTTCCACTGCACTGAGGATTTTTTTGTAGTTCGTGACGCTGTCGATGCTGATCAGCTTATCCAAAATTGCTTTGATGACCATCCGTTGGCGGTTCTGACGACCTAAATCGCCTTCTGGATCCTCTTTGCGCATCCGTGCGAAAGCCAAAGCATCCCAACCATCCGCTATGACCGTTTCGCCTTCAACGAAGGAAGAACCCTCAAACTCGAAAGTCAACGGACTCGTCAATTCGATGCCGCCGATTGCTTCGACAATGTCATGCAGCCCCTGCATATTGATCTCGACGTAATAGTCGATCGGCACGTTCAGGAATTCCTGGATAGAGTTGATGGCCATCTGGGTACTGCCGAATGCGTAGGCATGAGTGATCTTGTCGTTGTACTCCGGATACATATTCGTTTCATAGCCCACCATCTCGGCGTAACTGTCGCGCGGCACACTGACGATCGTAGTCTTTTTGGTCTTAGGATTGACCGTCGCAACGATAATGGTGTCCGAACGACCGCTACCTTCCGCGATCCCATCCCCATACATGTCGATACCCAACAGCGCGAACGAAATCGGATGGGTCGCATCTACCGAAACTTCCTCTTTCCGCATATTCTCCGTTTCGACATCTTCAAAAACAGTTTTCAGCGTGCTCTCCACATCGTCGTAGACAGTCCAGAACAGCGCGAAAGCGACGAGGGCAAAACCCACCAATGATAGAATAATGATTCGGTTCCTTTTTTTCTTCTTAAAATAATTGCTTCTTGTGTCATTCATCGATTTGAGCCTCTTTCTGCGCAATGCGGCTGCATAGCAGCCCATCACCCTACTTAATATCGCTTCATCAAGTATAGAACAATTCCGGCGAATGAAAAAGGGATATTCAAAAACTTAACAAAAACGCAAACCTATCGCAAAATATCATGCACCAACTTTAGCATAGCCTCACAAATCCCTCAACGGATGCTTTTTGTAATTGACCGAACCTTCTCAAATACTTTTAAAACGCTTTAATTTGCGTTATAATAACATAAAGTGGTTAAGTTAAGCAGGCGAATAAACCTATCAGCACTTGACCTCTTACACTGTTTCCGGCTCATTCCACGTTTATTTTCAATAATAAGGAGATGGTCCTGATGGTTACGTAGCATACAACTCCCCCACAGCAAAAGAATCACTTAACCGAATAGGCTTGTTTTCAGATTTAGCGATTAAAGGAGGGCTGAATTATGAAAAAAAGATTTATGATACTGCCTCCTTTCTTAGTCATATTTACGATTTACGGCGCGCTGACAGATGTATCTGCAGCAACGGAAGGGACAACAGGGATAACTGAAACCACACTCCAAGAGCCCATTCTCAATGAACAGCCGCCAGGTATTCCGCTGCCGGAAACAGTGATGGACACCGCTGACGCAAACACACCCGCAACAACACCTACGGAATCTCCGTCCACAGAAGTGCCCGTACCTGACAACCAGATACCGGAGACATCTGCAACGCCAGCAGAACAACCGCTGGCAGAAACGGCAGATCCGCAACCAACCACCACAGAAACGACCCCACCGGCGACCACGCCCGCTGAGGAAGCTATCCTACTGGAAGCAACCGACACAACACCAACTACCACGGAAACACCTGCACCTGATACGACCTTACCAATCGAAAACCCAACAGAACTACCGGTACCCGAAACGGAAAATCCGATCGTAACGGAAGTGCCTGTTGAAAGTCCGACCGTTCCGACAGAACCGTCAGAAGTTTCGGAAGAACCCGCAGCAATTGCACCGATCGAAGAACCCGCAACAATTGCTCCGATCGAAGAACCCGCAACAATTGCTCCGATCGAAGAACCGATGCAAATGATGGCTGCAGCCGCAGTCAGCAATTTCTCGGGAACTTCCCAAATCATCAACTCAGTGAATATCACAGAAAACGTGATCGCTCTGACATTCGATGACGGCCATTCTTACGGAAACCTTTCCGACATTCTATATAATTTGAACTATTTGGGCGTAAAGGCTACGTTCTTCATGAACGGTGATGCTGACGCTTCGTTGCTGCAACAGATCGTTGCGGACGGCCATCAATTGGCGAACCATACTTACTCTCATGGTGACTCCGCGACATTATCTTCATCCGGCTTAGCGAACGACATCAATCTGATGGAAGATTATATCCAAGAAACGACCGGAACCTCTTCCCTGCCTTTCTTCCGTCTCCCTTATGGATCCTACAACAGTTCCGTTTTGGACACGGTCGGTAGCCTTGGTTACCAATACACGATTGGTTGGGACGTCGATACACTCGATTGGACCGGCATTTCTGCTACTGAAGTCAGCAACGCGGTTGTTAATAATGTCAGACCTGGTTCGATTGTCCTGATGCATGCTAGCGTAGGCGCAGCCAACACACCAGAATCCTTGTGGTATTCGATTGCAGCGCTGAAACAAGCTGGCTACGGCTTCTCTACTGTCAGCGATTTGTTGGCATTGGGTGGTTATTTTGCAACCGAAGAAGAAACACCCATTGAAGAGGATTATTCGGATGATATCCTATCAGAAGTCATCAACCAAGTTTCTACCGGCGAAAAAACCATTTCCTTGACCATCAGCGATGCGTCGGATGCCGAAAACGTCCGCGAGATTCTTGCCAACTTGGCCACTATGGATGTGAAAGCCACTTTCTTCCTGAATGGTTTGACTGATCCCACAGTGATCAACGAGATCATTCAACAAGGGCATGAAATCGGCAACCATACCTACACGCACGATGACGCCACCGCAATGACCGTTGATGAAGTCATCTGGGAACTAAATGCTATGGAAACTTTGGTGCAGGACAGCACAGGTGGAGCCACTACCCGCCCTTACTTCAGGGCGCCGATGGGAGCCACAAATGATGCAGTCCTTGCTACTGCTGCCAGCATGGGGTACATGTATACAATCGGCTGGACCGTCGATACCCGCGATTGGAGCGGCACATTGACCGCAGCCCAAGTCAGCTCAGCAGTCGTGAACAACTTGGCACCGGGCGCCATCTTCCTTATGCACGGAAATGCTTCCGCCAACACAACTCCCGCAGCCTTGTTGCAGATGATCACAGCCATCCGTCAGCTCGGCTACAACTTCGCTACAATCAGCGGTTTGCTCGCTTTAGAGGGCTCCTATCCGACAAACCCCGGTGAGGAACCTGGTGAAACGATCCCTGATCCTGATCCAGATCCGCCAAGCACCACTACACCATCTGAAATCGTGAACCAAGTCAACACCGATGTGCCGGTCATCTCCTTGACCATCAGTGACGCATCCGGAACCGAGAATGTAAGGCAGATCCTCAATAATCTCGCACTTTTGGGAATCAAAGCCACTTTCTTCCTGAACGGCATGACCGATCCAAGCATAATCGATGAGATCATCGCCCAAGGCCACGAAATCGGCAACCATACCTACAGCCACGAAGATGCCACCCAAATGACCCAATCACAATTGACGGCGGACCTCAACAATCTTGAGCAGCTCGTCCAAGATGCATCCGGCATAAGCACAATACCTTACTTCCGGGCACCGATGGGCGAAACCAACTCTACCGTTTTGGCGACAGCCGGCAGTCTCGGTTATCAATACGCCATCGGTTGGACAATTGAAACCCGCGACTGGAGCGGCACACAGACAGCATCCCAAATCAGTACCGCTGTCGTGAACAGTTTGTCCCCTGGAGCCATCCTTCTTTTGCACGGCAGCGCCGATGCAGTTGCGACACCTGCAGCAATCCTGCAGATGGTGGCAGCAGTACAGGCACTTGGTTACCGCTTCGAGACCATCACAGGCCTGTTGGCTTATCAAGGCATCTATGTCGGTGAAGAACCCGTAGTTACCGATCCAGTTGTCGAAGAACCGGATTACGGAACGGGACCATCCCGCTTCGTCAGCCATGTCGATACTGGCCGCAATGTCATTGCACTTACGTTTGATGACGGTGACGACTACACCAACCTGGCCGACATCATCTACAACCTTAACTACCTCGGCGTCAAAGCCACCTTCTTCCTGAACGGCACAACCGACCCCGGATTGATGGCCGAACTGGTCACAACCGGACACCAACTGTCGAACCATACTTATTCCCACAATGACGATTCCACATCCCTTTCAGCTGATGAATTGGCTTATGACTTGGAACTGATGGAAGATTACATTCTGCAAACTACAGGAGTATCCTCCAAACCTTATTTCCGTGCTCCAGCAGGGGTCTATAACGATGCCGTGCTTGAAACACTAGGCAGCCTCGGCTATGCTTATACGATCGGTTGGACGCAGGACACACGCGACTGGGAAGGTTTATCCGAAACGCAGATTGCAGCCAGCGTAACTGATTATCTGGATGCAGGCTCAATCTACTTGATGCATGCGAATCCGACTGCTGTCGGCACGCCGCAATCCCTTTGGTACCTTATCGCAGAAGCCCGCAGTCAAGGCTATGAATTCGTCACGATCGACGAATTGATGGCGCTGGAAGGCGTCTATGATGATGGCAGTGATAATGGTTCCGGAGAAATTTCTGATGGCGTCTCCCAATTCATCGAACAGGTAGACACAAACCAAAAAGTAATCTCCTTGACCTTTGACGATCTTGGAGACAGCGAGGTCTTGCAGGGCGTCCTTGATGCTTTGGCTGAATTGGACGTCAAAGCGACTTTCTTCGCGGACGGCACAGCCGATCCGGACATGCTGTATCAAGTCGTTTCCCAAGGGCATGAACTGGGGAACCACAGTTACTCGCATGAATTCTCTACCTACTTGACCATCGCAGAATTTACGGCTGAGCTGAACGCATTGGAAAACAAAATCGTAAATGCGACAGGCGCAACATCCAGACCACTCTTCCGTCCGCCATACGGGGACTACGATCAGTCTGTTTTGGAAACGCTCGGCAGCCTTGGCTATACCTACACTGTAGGTTGGTCAGTCGATACCTTGGATTACCTTGGAACATTATCTTCTGAAGAAATTGCCTTCAACGTGTTGGACCAATTATCACCAGGTGCCATCTACTTGATGCATGCTGTTCCTGAATCCGCCAACACACCAGGTTCCTTGTACGAAATTATCACTTCGGCCCGTGAAGCTGGTTACTCCTTCGCGACAATCAGTGATCTGATCCAATTGGATGGCGTCTACTTGGAAGACCCGACCGACCCAGTTGATCCGGTCGATCCGGTCGAAACCGTCCTTTCACAGCTGATCAATCAGGTAACGACAGGCGAAAAAGTCGTTTCCCTTACAATCAGCGATGCTTCGGACGCAGACAATCTCCGCGAAATATTGGCGAACTTAGCCACTCTGAATGTCAAAGCCACCTTCTTCCTGAATGGATTGACCGATCCGACCTTGATCGATGACATCATCGCCCAAGGCCATGAAATCGGCAACCACACCTTCAGCCATGACGATGCCACCCAAATGACGGCAGCCCAATTGACCACCGATCTCAACAACCTTGAGCAGCTGGTCCAAAACGCTTCCGGCACAAGTACAAAACCTTACTTCCGCGCTCCGATGGGGGCAACGAACACTACCGTCCTTACGACAGCCGGCACGCTCGGCTATGACTATACGATCGGTTGGACGGTGGACACGCGTGACTGGTCAGGCACTATGACGGCTGCTCAAGTCAGCTCCGCCGTCGTGAACAACTTGACTCCCGGCTCCATCTTCTTGTTGCATGGGAACAGCTCAGCCGCCACTACTCCGGCAGCTTTGTTGGAAATGATCGCTGCTGCACGCGCACTCGGTTATGAATTCACAACTATCACAGGCTTGTTGGCTCTCCAAGGCATCTATCCTGATCCGGTCGATCC
>NZ_JBAWAZ010000374.1:0-25703 GCF_049589555.1 Trichococcus sp. | reverse complement strand
GTGGATATTTGCGTGTCCACTTTTTCGCCAAGCTTCATGACGGAACCTTTACCATAATTTCTTTCTATCTTTTTCAGAGCCTCATCCAAGGCTTTTTGTCTATTTTCATTTAAATTAGCCATCTATTATTTCCTCCAAGCTTTCATTTGCATGCATTAACACCACAACGTAATACTATCCTTTTCCGGACAAAAAAGCAAGAATAAAGTGAACAGATGTTCGTTTTTTATTTTTCGAAATCAGAATCCATCAAATACCGCCGAATCATATCAAACCCCTGCATGACTGCCTGTTCCCTGTTTCCAAGGCGATCGCGGGAAAATTGGAAGCCTTGGACAGCAGTCGGTCCATTTTTTTGGCTTAAAGCAATCCATACCGTCCCGGCTGGCTTGTTCTCCAGTTGATCAGGCCCGGCAACGCCCGTGAAAGAAATGGCCAACTGAGTATCAAACAGCTCGCGCGCACGTTCCGCCATCGCCATCGCGCATTCCGGGCTGACCATCCCGTATGTCTCGAGAATGTGTTCCGGAACGCCAAGGACCTTTTGCTTAGCGTCTTCTTGGTAAGAAACGATGCCGCCCGCGAAGACCTCGCTTATGCCGGGAACCTTGACAAGTTCGGCTTGAAAAAGCCCTCCGGTCAAGCTCTCAGCCGCACTGATCGATTGTTTGCCCTTCAATAATTTCTTCCCCACCACTTCGGCAAGGCTGGATTCGTCGCCGTCGCCGTAATGATATTCCCCGACAAGTGCCAATATTTCCGCTTTTTTTTCATCCAATAGCTCACTGCAGATCGCCTCTGTTGCAGCGTTTGCGGTGAGTCTCAAGGTCACTTCATATTTCCCGGCATACGGGGCTACCGTCGGGTTGGTCTGATTGCGGATCAGCTCATCCAGCAGTGTAGTCAAGGTAGATTCGCCGATTCCGAAAAAGCGGAGCGTCTGCGATGAGATGACTTGCTGATCTTCATACTTGCTGGAAAGGAACGGTTTCACAAATTGCAGGAACATCTGCTCAAGTTCTCTTGGCGGGCCCGGCAGCAGCAAATAACCTTTCCCATCCTTTTCAGTATAGGTGCCCAGCGCTTGCCCAATCGGGTTCGGGAAGACAATACCGCTCCTGAACACTAAAGCTTGAAGCTCATTGTTTTCCGTCATGTTCCTTCCCGAACGTTCGAACCATTGCCGGATATGCGCCAAGCCCGCTTCATCCATGGCGAGCTCTTCCTCGAGGTGATCCGCCACGGTTTGTTTGGTCAAGTCATCCCGGGTGGGTCCGAGCCCTCCTGTGAAAATCAACAGGTCGCTTCGTGATTCAGCTATTTTGATCACGTCTTTTATTTTTCCCGGATTATCGCCGACAACCGTCTGATAATAAGAGTCTATGCCCAGACCAGTCAGTTCCTTGGCGATGAATGCCGCATCCGAATTCACTATTTGCCCCATCAACAATTCCGTTCCGACTGAAATGATTTCTGCATTCATATTTAATCCCTCACATCCATAGTATTCGCTCAAATAAAACAAAAGCTTCAATCACATAAAAAAGATATAGAAAAAAGAAGGGCACAAAAGAATCGCGTTTCCTTTTGTTCGGATTGCACACTGATGCAACCCAGCCCTTCTTATTTATAAAAACTACATGGATCCGACAAAAACGTGTTTATTTTTGACGAAATAATCCACCCCTGAGTAGATGGTGAAAACTAAGCAAACATACAACATGATGTCCGCAACCGGAATGCCGGTTGCCTGAAAAGGAAAGTTATCCACGAACAACAAAATGATGGCTACCATTTGTGTCGCCGTTTTGATTTTCCCCGGCCACGCCGCTGCCATGACTTCGCCTTCCTTCACAAGCAAGAGGCGCAAACCTGTGACCGCCAACTCCCGACTGATGATGATGCTGACGACCCACGACGGAGCCAATCCTTGGCCGACAAGTACGATCAAGGCAGTGGCGACAAGCATTTTGTCCGCCAGCGGATCAGCAAATTTCCCGAAGTTGGTGACCAGCCCGTCCCTTCTGGCGATATAACCGTCCAACCAATCCGTAAAACTGGCGATGGCAAAGATAACGGCTCCGACCAGTTGATTGACGGCAATCTGTGATTGGGCAATTTCAAGCGTACCCCAATCGAAAGGAACCAAGGTGATGATCATGAACAACGGAATCATAAAGATCCGCAACGCTGTCAATTTATTAGGTAAATTCAACTTTTGCAACTCCTTTAATGTACCCTGACTTATTCCACACCTTTGACGGTAAAGGATAAGGTTTGGGTCTGAATCTCTTGATAATCCGGCGGCATTGCGACTACTGTGCCGTCCAGTTCGATGATCGTTGACGGCATCACGCCGACTATCACTTCAATCTCGCTTGTGTTCAACGGCAGAGCGACCGTCAGCGGATTGGCACTGCTTATGGTCCCTGAAGGTTCCTGGACAATCCCGTTTACGCTAACGCTGATCCAGGAACTGCCTCCTGCCACCGCAGAGATTTTCAATTCTGACGGCAGCGACAAACCGGTGACGTCATATTCCGCATAACCATCGGCAGACGAGACCAAATTCACCTGCGCTGTTTGTTCTGCGACAACGGCACTGTCTGCCTGCTCTATGTCGCTTGAAACCGTCGCTTGCGATGCCATAGTTGTTTGGCTGATGTTCGAAGCCACTTCGATCTGAACCTGCTCATCGTCATCGTTCAATGTAGCCTGCCAGACCACAAGTACGATGGCAACTACCGCCACAGCCAACAGAAAAGTCGGCAACTGACTCTGGACGGAGCCGCCATAATTAAAATTCGTCTTTTTTGAAGCTCTTTTAGTCTCGGAGCGACTGGGAGAAAAAGAACCGGAATCTTCCGCTTGGCTGCTCCCATGTATTTCCGGAATCACACTTGCATGGTCCCCCAATAAGCGGTCGCCATCCAAGCCCACAGTATCTGCATATTGCTTGATGAAGGCACGGACATAGAAATTGCCCGGCATAATCTCAAAATCGCCTTCTTCTATCGCAATCAGATACCGCTTCTGTATTTTAGTCATCTGCTGTAGATCATCCAATGTGTATCCCTTGGAAAGTCTAGCACTTTTTAGGATTTCCCCAATTTGAACCATTTCTTCACCTGCCTTCACTTGCAAATCCCGAAGTTACCATGGATATTATACCATAAAATTCCCTCACCAGGAGTTCCAATGCTGTTTTACCTGAGCCATCCACCGGATACGTAGATGGCCTGCCCCGTCATGTAGCGACTGTCTTCCTTCAGAAGTTGGGATACCCAGAAGCTGATTTCATTCGGTTTCCCCATCCTCCCCAGAGGGATTTCCTCAAGAAGAGCCTCTTTTTCATCGTTTTCCAGATGGGCGTTCATTTGCGTATCGATTGCTCCCGGACAGATGGCATTGACTGTTACTCCCAGTGAGGCCACTTCCTTGCTGTAGGCTTTCACTAAGGCAATCTGCGCCCCCTTGACGGTACTGTACAGCACTTCGAGCCCGCTGCCGACTTCTCCATAGACAGAGCTGATGAAGACGATACGGCCGTTGCGCGAGCGGGCGATTTTGTCCTGTAGCGCTTGGATGATCAGGATCGGCATTTTGACGTGCATTTCCCATAAGGCATCCATTTGCTCGGAAGTCATATCCTGAAGCAACCCATATTCCGTCGTGCCGTGCGCAAAAACAATCGCTTGGAGCGAGAAAATATGGTCAGCAAGTGTCGAAACGCCTGCTTCATCGGTAAAATCCAGGCAAAGCGGATAAAATTCCTGTTCGGGATAGGCCGATTGCAGTTCTGCCAGCAGCAGATTGATTTTTTCTTGATTGGAATGATAATGCAGGTAAAGCGACCAGCCTGAACCGGCCAAATCCCTTGCGATGGAAGTCCCGATGTCACCGGAAGCCCCCGTCACCAAAGCGGCTTTCATTGCTGTTTTGCTCCCTTCTGGAGGATCACGTAGGTGCTCATGTTTTGTTCTTTGAGATAGCCTTCGGCGAATCTGCGGATGTCCTCCAGGCTAGTTTCTTCGATCAACGGAACAACTTCAAAAAGTTCCGCTCCGGAAAACAGCAGCGTGCTGTAGTGATTTGCGATGTATTCCAGGGAATTGAAAGCCTGCAATTGTTCTCCGATCATGCTCTTCTTCAGCAAATCAAATTTCTCATTCGTCAGATTAGCATCAGTTTCCCAATCCAAGAGAATCCGTTTCAACTTATCTTCCAGCAGTTTCGGTTCTTCCGTGTCCGATTCGATCGCCATAAAGTGGAAGGAACGATCCAAATTGAAGGAGTAGCCAAAGCTGTCATCGATCAAACCGTTGTCGTAGAGATCAATGAAATGCGTGGAGCTCCGGCCGAAAAGCAATTCCAGCAACAGCGAACCATAGATTTTGTATTTTTCGGCTTGGTTTCCGGTCACATCCGCATCCAAACCTTTCACACCAAGCATCACTTTCGGGCGTTGCACATCCATTTCGATCTCTTTGTATCGAATGATGTCCTGGATCGAGGCCGGCGGCAAAGTGCGCTGGATCGGTTTGGCAGGAAGAAACGTCTTGCCTGCTTGGTTTTGTCTGATCGTTTCCATCATTTCTTCGGGAACGAAATTGCCGATCATCAATAGGTTCATGTTGGACGGATGGTAGAACGTATCATAACAGGTTTGCAGCAATTCCGGCGAGATTGCTTGGATGCTTTCCACCGTTCCGGCTATATCGACGGAAAGCGGATGTTCGGGATAAAGGTTACGGAGCAACCCATAAAAAAGTTGCCAGCCCGGGTTATCTTCATACATGCGGATTTCTTGGGCGATGATGCCTTTTTCCTTTTCAGTGCCTTCCTCCGTGAAATGCGGGTCTTGAACGAAGTCAAGCAGGCTGTTCGTATTTTCTGAAATGTTGTCCGTTGCCGAAAAGAGATAGCTTGTCCGCGTGAAGGAAGTGAAAGCGTTCGCTGAAGCACCGTATTTCGCGAAGTCCTCAAAAGCATCATGGTCTTCGCCTTCAAATAATTTATGTTCAAGGAAATGTGCGATGCCGTCCGGAATTTTGATTTCCTTGTCTCCGTTTATCGGCACAAACTGGTTGTCGATCGAGCCGAAATCGGTAGTGAAGATGCCATAGGTTTTTGAATACTTATTTTTCGGAATCAATACTACCTGCAAGCCGTTGTCCAATACTTCCGTATAGACGGTTTCGTTAAGTGCCTCATAATGTACTTTATTCATCTGTAGCCTCGCCTTTCAAGAAAAATATCGCCTGCAAAGTCATTTTTTCCGCAACAGCAACGATCTGTTCCTTCGTCACCGCATTCAAACCGGCGATCCATTGCTCCTGCGAAAGAGGATTTTCTATGATCAGGATATCCTGGTACTGTTTCGCCAAACTTCTTCCCTGATAATCATCATTTTGTTTGTAGTGGTTGATCAGCATGCTTTTTGTTTGAGCGATCAAGGCATCCGAGAAATCCCCTGCTTGCATATCCTGGAGTTGCGCCAGAACGATTTTCTCGACCTGCTCGCGTTTATCGAATTCGATGCCGGTGCCGACAGTCATGACACCGCGCAGAAAGTCCAACCCGCTTGAAGCTGAGTAAGCCAAACTCTCTTTTTCACGGACATTCTGGAACAGTTTCGAATGAGGGAAGCCTCCAAACAGTCCATCAAAAACCAAGCCGGCAAAATAATGGTCATTCATGTAATAGACGGGTGAGGAAAAGCCGAAAAACAACTTGCCCTGATTGATGTCTTGGGCTTCGCTTGAAGTGACGGGTTCCGTGTTCTTTGCGCGTAAATAGAATACCTCTTTTTCGGTTTCTTTCCTGTCCGAAAGCTTCTGGGCAGCCAATATGTTCAATATCCTTTCAGGCGCTACATCACCCGAAACGAGGATATCCAGCTGATTCGACCCGATCATCTCCTCATAGCATTCGAACAGACTGCCTGAAGTGATGTCCTCAAGGAAGCCGGCATCACCGATGCCTTGATACGCTTGATCTGTCCCCTCGAACAGCACTTGGTTCAAGCGCGTACGCGCATAAGCCGATTTGTCTTCGATCAGAGACTCGAAATAATTATTCAGATTGTCCTTTTCCCTCAGAAAAGTCTTCTCGTGGAACTTGCCGTCCTCGGCATTGGGCCTGAAGATGATTTCTTCCAGAAAAGCGAACGCCTCTTCCAAAAGTGTATCGTCTCCTCCGATGAATTTATCATTGACGACGGATAGACTCAACGTCACGACATGCTGCTTGCCGAAGCGCTGGGATTGCGTATGCAGCGTCGCACCGTATAGGCTGGCCATTTTCAGATCCATCTCGTTTTGGCTAGGATACTGCTTGCTGTTCGTTTCAAGCATGTTCTTCACTAAAGAACGTTCCGTTGCAGTTTTTCCGCTGAAAATCGTCCTGAATTTGTACTGGATCAATACGGTTTTGTATTTGTCGGAAGGCTCGATATAAGCCGTAACACCTTGCTTTAATTTATATTCCATCCATTTCACGTCCTGTAAGCTATTTTATGTGTCGATAGGGAAAACTATACTCTAGTTCGGGTTTTTTTTCAATTAAGCCATTCCTTGTCCACTCTGATTTCTTGCCTGAATCAAAAAGAAAAGGCTGACTCGTGTTGAGCCAACCCTTCTTGTCGTCAGAGATTACTTTGATTTGATGTAAGTTGTACCGTTAGCGGCTGGGCCTCTTGATTTACCGATAAAACCTACAAGCACAATGATCGTAATGACGTAAGGTGCAATCTGGAGATAGACGGAAGGGATATTCTGGATGACCGGAATATAGCTGCCGATGACTCCCAAACTCTGGGCGAACCCGAAGAAAATCGCCGCTCCCATCACTCCGATCGGATTCCACTTGCCGAAAATCATGGCAGCCATGGCGATGAAACCTTGACCGGCAATCGTTGATCCGGAGAAATTCAGGCTGATCGACTGCGAGACGATGGCGCCGCCCACACCGCCCAAAAAGCCGGAAATCAATACACCTGCGTAGCGCATCACGTAGACGTTGATCCCCAATGTATCCGCCGCTTGCGGGTGCTCCCCGACTGAACGAAGACGCAATCCGAAAGTCGTCTTGAAGATGATGAAGTAGCAGACAAGCGCCGTTGCGATCGCTGCATAGGCTGGAGCTGATGTGTTCGTAAAAAATATCTGACCGATGATCGGAATATCCTTCAATATGGGGAAACTGGTCTTCCCGAAGTTCTGGATGATGAAGGCGGTTTGGCCTTTTCCTTCATAAAGAACCTTAGTCAAAAATACCGCCAACGCAGGGGCAAGCATATTGATGACCGTTCCGGAAACGATGTGGTTCGCCCTTAAATTGATTGTGGCAACTGCATGGATGATCGAAAAGAAGATGCCGACTGCCCCAGCCACCAGCAACGCAACCCATGGAGTCATTTTGCCAAGATTGTCGGCGTAGTTCAGATTAAAGACTATGGCTGAGAAGGCTCCCATGACCATCGTGCCTTCCAGTCCCACGTTGACGATACCGCTCCGTTCCGAGAATGTTCCGCCAAGGCCGGTGAAGATCAAAGGCGCTGAATAGATCAAAGCCGAAGATACGATAATGGATAGAATCGCTAGCAAGTCCATCTCACGCCACCTCCTTTTTATTGACTTTGGACAGTTTGTTGACCAATAGTCGGATGATATAGCTCGCGCCGACGAAGAAGATGATTGACGCAATCACGATATCGACGATTTCCACAGGTACGCCGGACATAAGCGGCATACTCGTTCCGCCGATTTTCAGCGTGCTGAACAGAAGTGCAGCAAAGAGGATACCAACAGGACTACCGATGCCCAACAAGGCTACTGCCATGCCATCGAACCCGACGGCCGGCATCGCACCTTGAACAAACATGTTTTGGAAATTCCCCAAACCTTCCATTGCGCCTCCCAAACCGGCCAAGCCGCCGCTGATCAACATGGCCAAAATGATGTTCTTTTTGGCGTTCATCCCTGCGTAATCGGCTGCATCAGGATTCAATCCGACTGAACGGAATTCGAAGCCATACGTTGTTTTCTTCATCAGCACCCAAACCACCGCAATCATGATGAGGGCAATGAAGATGCCGGCATGCAATGTCGAATTGCGCGTCACTTCCGATAAGAACGGTACCCTTAGACTGGCATTTTCTGTGATCCTGGCCGTGGAGTCCCCGGAATCCGTCAAAACATTCCTGACGATGTGGTTGTTGATGTATAAGGCTGTGTGATTCAGCATGATGGTGACGATCACTTCACTTGTATTGAAATAGGCACGTAAAACGCCGGCGATGCCCGCCCATAAAGCTCCGGCGGCGACACCCGCCAAAATGCATAAAGGCAACAATACGATTTTCGGCAATTCAGGCAGCATCTGGGCGACGCTGACGGACGCCAACCAGCCAAATAAGGTTTGGCCCGCTACACCGATGTTGAAGAACCCGGCTGTGTTGGCTACCGCAAAACCTAATGCGACCAGAATCAAAGGGGTAGCTTCACGGAGTAATTCGCCTATATAAAATGGCGATCCGAATGCGCCCTTCAGCATGGCGGAATAACCTGCGATGGCATCGTAGCCGAAAGACCACATGACGATTGCGCCGATCAACAGACCTAATATGACTGAAAGTAAAGGTACGATAATCCCTTGGATGCGAGTGGCTCCTTGTTGATTACTCATGAAGGCTTCCCTCCTCTTCCTTGTTTTTTTCCAATTCTTCCCGGGCCTTTTCCAAAGAAGATCCGGCCATCAGTAAGCCCAGCTCTTGTTCGGAGGTTTCCTCCGGTTTGACGTAGGCAACGATTTCACCTTCGAACATCACAGCGATGATATCGGAGAGATTCAGGATTTCGTCCAACTCGAAGCTCATCAGGAGGATCGCCTTGTCCTTATCCCTTTGCTCGATCAAGCGTTTGTGGATAAATTCGATGGCACCCACATCCAATCCTCGGGTCGGTTGGGCTGCTATCAACAACGAAGGATTCCGATCGACTTCACGGGCGATGATCGCTTTTTGTTGGTTCCCGCCGGACAACGAACCAGCTGTCGACTTCTCGCTTTGCGTACGCACATCAAACTCTTTGATCAGTTCGATGGCATGGTTTTCGATGGCTTTGTCGTTCAGGAAGCTGTTTTTGCTGTAAGGTTCCTGATAATAAGTCTGCAAGGCGATGTTCTCGTCCAAACGCATCGGGAGGATCAGACCGAACTTTTGTCGGTCCTCAGGGATATGCCCCAATCCTGATTCAGTGATTTTGCGTGGAGCCAAGTTCGTGATGATTTCGCCGTTCAGCTTGACGGTTCCGCTCTCGGCCTTCCGCAAGCCAGTGATGGCTTGGATCAGTTCGCTTTGTCCGTTTCCATCGATCCCGGCGATGCCGACGATTTCACCCGCCCGTACCGTCAGCCTCAAATTGCGCACGGCTTCCAGTCCGCGGCTTTCTTTGACCGTCAATCCTTCAATTTCCAAAACAGCCTGCTTTGGCTGGGATGGTTTTTTGACTGTGCGGAACAGAACGGAACGCCCCACCATCATATCGGCCAACTCTTGCTGGGATGTCTGCTTCACATCGACGGTGCCGATGCTTTTGCCCTTGCGGATTACTGTGCAGCGATCCGCAACGGCTTTGATTTCATCCAGTTTATGCGTGATCAGGATGATTGACTTGCCTTCTTTCGTCAATTCCCTCATGATTGCCATCAATTCGTCGATTTCTTGAGGTGTCAACACTGCCGTTGGTTCGTCAAAAATGAGGACGTCCGCCCCACGGTACAACGTTTTCAAGATTTCGACCCTTTGTTGCATACCGACTGTGGTGTCTTCGATTTTGGCTGAAGGATTGACTGCCAAGCGGTATTTGTTGGACAGATCCGTAATCACATCAGCGGCTGCCTTTTTATTTAAAACACCGATTCTGCTCGGCTCGCTGCCTAAAATGATGTTCTCCGTAACCGTGAAGTCCTTGACCAACATAAAATGTTGGTGCACCATTCCGATACCCAATTTATCGGCAACACCCGGGGAACTGATTTTGACTTCTTGCCCTTTGACCTTAATGGTTCCGCTTGTAGGCTCCAAAAGACCGGAAAGAATATTCATCAAAGTTGACTTGCCCGCGCCATTTTCACCCAACAAAGCGTGAATTTCACCTTTTTTCAAGCTGAGAAAAATATCATCATTCGCTTTATAATTGCCGAAAGCTTTTGTTACGCCAATCATCTCAATGACATAATTTTCTTCTGTCATGCTGATTCCACCCCTTACTAATATTGAATGCATGCAATCCCTCATGCAGCAGTGAGACACGCTTATAAAATATAATACCGTAAAACACCATTTCACACCTATTATAAAGTATTTCCAAAATCCTATCCACTTTTGTTTATCACGAAAGATAAACATTTGTTCCTTTTTCGGAACAGTTTTTGTTAGGGGACTATGCGCGAAAAAAAAGAGAAGCAACTCAATATCCTTAACCGGAATCAAGTTGCTTCTTTAAAGATTTTAAAAGTGATTAATTTTCTGGAGCTTCAGGAACCACAAGCGTTCCTTCCAAAATTTCTGTTTTCGCTTTAGCAACAGCTTCCAAAGCATCTGCGTTCAATTGACCTTCAGTCAAATCGACACCTTCTTCAGCCAACCCGAAAGTCAAGACTTCGCCTGCCGGGAATTCGCCGTTCATTGTTAATGTAGCGATATCCTTAGCTGCAGTGCCTACACCTTTCAACGTTGAAGTCAAAGTAAGGTTTCTTTCAGTGCCGTCATCAAGAGTCAACAAGCCCTCTTCAGTTTGGTCACGGTCAACACCGATTACCCAGATTTCTTTTGAAGGATCAGCTTTTACGATATCCTTAGCTTCTGAGAATACGCCATTTCCGGAATCTCCGGCAGCTTGATAAATGACATCGATTCCGCTTGCGTACATTGCGGCAGCTTTAGATTTCCCGCCCGCAGCATCGCCGAACGAACCGACATATTCAACTTTTACATCTATTTCAGGATTTACTGATTGGGCACCAGCTACGAATCCAGCTTCAAAGCGATCGATTACGACGCTCTCTTGTCCGCCGATGAAACCTAATTGGTTGGTTTTGGTTGTTTTAGCAGCAGCGACACCAGCCAAGAAAGCAGCTTCGTTGTCTTTGAATGATACTGAAACTGTGTTCTCACCTTCGATGACATCATCGATGATGGCGAACATTGTATCCGGGTTTTGCGTTGCCACATCCTGCATCGCTGACTTCAATTTATATCCGATACCGAACACAAGGTCAAAATTACTGTTTACGGCAGTGTTCAAGTTCGTCACAAATTCCGAATCAGCATTTGATTGGATATAATCATATCCATCGATCCCTTTTTCTTTGCCGTTCTCTTCGCCCCATGCAACAAGGCCTTCCCATGCGCTTTGGTTGAATGATTTGTCATCCACGCCGCCGACGTCGGTAACCATCGCGATAGTGAAGTTATCTTCCGTTCCCTCTGCTGTGCTGGAACCTGTTGCACTGCTGTCAGCCGTGTCGCCGTTGCCGCCGCAAGCTGCCAAGATTGTGCTGACACCTAACCCTAATGCCAATAAACTAACATATTTTTGCTTCTTCACCATGACCCCTCCAATAAACTTCAATTTTTTGAACTTGTAAGTACAAGCTTCTTACAAAAAATATCATATCATGCATTCCCGAAAAAATAAACGATATTGATTTTTTTGTAATCGTTTTTTCATTTAATATCCATATATTTGTCGGAATGGTTCAAGTTAAACCTCAGAATCATAGGGTATATCCGTATCATTTTCATATATCCCCTCGCTAATGTTCACCTTTCTGGGCTTGCTTCCATCAGCAGGCCCGACGATGCCTCTGGCTTCCATCTCGTCGATCAGCCGTGCTGCCCGATTATAGCCGATCCGGAATCTCCTCTGCAATTTGGAAATGCTCGCCGTTTCATCCGATCTGATGAATTCCACAGCTTCCCCGAAAAGATCATCTTCCGGCTCTTCGCTTGCAGCCGCCACAGTTTCGGTCGGCATCATTTCCTCGACATAGTTCGCTTCTTGCTGATTTTTGACGAAAGTGACAATGTGCTCGACTTCCTCGTCGGAAATGAACGCTCCTTGCACACGGATCGGTTTGTTCTCCCCCATCGGACGGAAGAGCATATCGCCTCTGCCCAGCAACTTCTCTGCCCCGGAGCCATCGATTATCGTTCTCGAATCGATCGAACTGGACACAGCAAACGCGATCCTGGAAGGGACGTTCGCTTTGATGATGCCGGTGATGACATCGACACTCGGTCGTTGTGTAGCCAAAATCATATGGATTCCCGCAGCCCGCGCCATCTGCGCCAATCTGGTGATCGCATCCTCGACTTCGTTGCTGGCCACCATCATCAAGTCGGCCAACTCGTCAACGATGACCACTATGTATGGCAACGTAGGATTGTTTTCCCCGTTTTCCAGATTGTATTCAACAACCAGATTGTTGTAGCCGTCGATGTTGCGCATGCCGGTACCGGCAAACAATTCATATCTTCTTTCCATTTCCGTCACGACTTTATGGAGTGCCTGCGCCGCCTTGCGGGGATTCGTGACAACCGGCGTAAGCAAGTGGGGAATCCCGTTATAGACGTTCAATTCCACCATTTTCGGATCGATCATCATCATCTTCACTTCGTTCGGTTTGGCTTTCATCAAGATGCTCGTGATTATGCCGTTGATGCAGACGGATTTCCCGCTGCCGGTCGCACCCGCAATCAGCAAATGGGGCATTTTCGTCAGATTCGCGCTTTGCACGACGCCCGAGATGTCCCGTCCTAACGGCACCTCCAACAGCTTGTCGGTGTGCTTTTGCCCTTCCATGACATCACGGAAGGAAACAACACTGACTTCACTGTTCGGCACTTCTATGCCGATGAAGGATTTCCCGGGTATCGGAGCTTCGATACGGATATCCTTTGCCGCCAAAGCCAGAGCCAAATCATCACTGAGGCTCACAATTTTGCTGACCTTCACCCCGACGGCTGGTTGGATTTCGTATTTTGTCACGGCAGGTCCTAGGTTCGCTTTGGTGACTTTGGCCTCTACTCCAAAGCTTGTGAACGTCTCTTCCAGCTTTTTGACATTTTTTTCGATTGTCGCATATTCATTCGATTGATCAATCGCTTTGATTTCGTTCAATAAAGTGACTGGAGGCAAGTGGTAATCCCTGTTTTCCTGCTCGGCAGTGATTTCGAACTCCAACTCACCGCTATTGTCTTCCTCATTGCCTCCAACCGTTGTTTTTGCAAGGCTGGCCTGTTGGGCTGACGCGCTTTTTTCATTGTCCGCATATTTGTGTTCGGCTGCTTTTTCAAGTTGTTTCTGGAAGCTGTCGATTTTCAGCTGAACGGGTTCGCGCTCTTTTTCGGCGAGTGTTTCTTTTTCTGATGCTTTCAAAGCTTCCGCTTCTTCCTTCATCAATTTCTTCGCTGCCGATTCGCTTTTTATTTGATTTTTGGCTTTTTCGACTAATGAAGGTTTCTTGTCGATCGAAACGCTGTTTGACCTGGTCGGTTTCTTCACTGTTTTCGAATCGATGATCGAGCTGGCCACTTTATCTTTCGTGTAAAGCACCGCTCGTTTGCTGTTGTGCCCGAAAATCAAGGCAACTTTGCGCACGACTTCCATGACATCATGCGTCGTGAATCCGAAGATGACCGCCACACCAAAAAATACAAGCAGGCCGATGATGATATAGGTGCCCCATTGTGAAACCAAAAAATGGGTTCCGGTGTACAAGGCTGCCCCGATCAAGCCCCCACCCATCTCAGAAGCCGTATCAGCTTGCCTGACATCGGTCAAAAAACGTGCAAGCGTAACGGACACGACCGACGCGCCCTCCGTGACGACTGTCTCAAAAGCCTGTGAATGGAGATAAAGCAGCGCTGCCGAATAAAGCAGGATGCCGCTGATCAGCCAGTTCTTTCTTATTTTTGGTTCTTTCCCTCTCAAAATCAGGTACAGACCATAGGCGCCGAACAGCGCCAGGCTGACCGGATAGGTTTCGCCGACAAAAAAACGGAAAAAATTTGCCAGCGCTATACCGGCAAAACCGAGTTGCCCAATCCCTAAGGCTGCACTGAAAAGAAACAGCACGCCGATAAGCTCGTAGGATATCTTCTGCCCGGTCGCCTTCTTTTTCTTTCTTGTCGTCGTCGTTCGTTTCGCCAAACATGCCAACTCCTTTTTATCATTTGCTCAAAACCACTGGCCGTCTGCATAAAACAGCGGTCCATAGATTGTTCGTTTGATTACCCGTATCGGTTCATTATACTACAAAACGAACCCTTTACGAGGCTATTTTTTAATCAATCCGCGCGGACAAAAAGCTTCTGTTTCCCGTCAATGCAGGCAACAGAAGCTTTTTGAAATTTAGTCCGTCATTCTTGAATAAGTTTTTTCCTGTCCTGGAGAAGCATCAGTCCATGATATAATTGCACATCGTCATCACAATTCTCACAAAAGCGGATTTCTCCGTCTGACCAGTAGGCAGTCAGGTAGGTTTCCTTTGTTTTTTGGAATGGGTAGACTACCGATAGTTTTTCCGCAGCCCGCTCATAGGCAACGACTGCCTCCTGGAAATCGGCATACTCCGTCGATTCCACAATGAAATCCATCCAATCTTCAAAAAACCACCAAGGTTCATATTCTCCCTCGGTCCGTATCACCTGGTACATGGTATCACCTTCTTTGTTGCAAAAAGTATAGCACAGCCCGGAAAAATATTCCCGTGGAAGGTATCGGGATTGAAACTTCTTGACGAAGACTGTAAACTGAATTAAAAAGCTAAAGCGCATGCTGATTCTAAAATTTGGAGGTAATCTGAATGAAAAAAATCAAGATGACCGTAAGCGGCCGTGTCCAGGGCGTGGGGTTCCGTTACATGACAAAAATGGTGGCTGACCAAATCGGCGTTTCGGGCATCGTCAGGAACGAGGATGACGGAAGCGTCTATATTGAAGCGGTCGGACCGACCGATAAAATCGACACCTTCATCGCGGCAGTCAAACGCAGTCCCTCGCCAAGCGGAAGAGTCGATGCCTGTGCAGTCAATGAAGACGCCAACATTGAAAATTACATAAGTTTTCGCGTAACCAATTGAATAAATTTTCCCCTTCATGTATAGTGGTAATGTTATCGAAAAATTGTAAAGGAACGTGAATGATGAAACTTAAGAAGAAGTTATTGCTTTCCGCGGAAATGATGTCCTTGTTAGTGGTTCTTACAGGCTGCATGCAATATGATGAGAATAAAAACCCAACTGGCTTTATATATGACTATTTGGTGGTGCCTACAGGCAATTTGATCGTTATGCTTGCGGAAATGCTTAACGGTAACTACGGGCTGGCCATCATCGCCATCACAATCATTGTCCGTCTGGCCATCATGCCCTTGAACTTTAGCCAGATCAAAAAAACGATGGTACAGCAAGAAAAAATGAAGTATATCAAACCAGAGTTGGAAGATATCCAATTCCGCCAAAAAAATGCGCAGTCTCCTGAAGAAAAGGCCGCAGTTTCACAAGAAATGATGGCATTGTACAAAGAAAACAACATCAGCATGACCGGCGGCGTCGGTTGCTTACCGATTCTGATCCAGATGCCGATTTTTACCGCTATGTATCAGGCTGTAAATTTGACGCCGGAAATTTCTGCAAGCACATTCCTTGGCATCAACCTTGGTGTAAGCAGTCCGCTGTTGGCAATTCTGGCGGGTGTGGCCTATGTGATCCAAGGCTACGTTTCAACAATCGGAATGCCTCAGGAAACCAAATCACAGATGAAATCGATGATGCTTATGAATCCGATCATGATTCTGATGTTCTCTTGGTCTTCACCAGCGGGTTTGGCACTTTACTGGCTGGCTGGTGGTATTTTCGCCGCAGCCCAGACTGCACTTCAAAATCACATGATCAAACCTAAAATCCAGAAGCAAGTTGAAGAAGAAATGAAGAATCGTCCGGTCAAGAAGAACGTGAAAATGGCTAAACCAGCTTCCTCCGCTTCAGCACCGACGCAAACGGTTAAAGCTTTGTCCGCCACGAATCAACAAACGGATGGTAAAAAAGGCCGCAACGCAGGCAAACAATCAAAATCCTAATTGCAACTACAAAAAAGCAGGAAGCGGCTCACACATGAGTTCGCTTCCTGCTTTTTTGTATTTCATTTTTTGGTAAGGCGCGTTCTCCTGTCGAATTCCTACAATTCCTCATCCGGAACATAATTCTTCAGAATCGGCAACTGGATGCGGAAAACAGATCCGTGGCCCAATACGCTTTCGACGGTGATGTCGCCTTTATAGCCTTCCAATAATTCTTTCGCAATCGACAGGCCCAAACCGTTTCCGCCTTTATTCCGCGATCTGGCTTTATCGACGCGATAAAAACGTGAAAAAATCTTCTGTTGGTCTTCTTGGGACATCCCCTCGCCAAAATCTTGGATGGCGATCTGGACATAGGACATGGATTCGGAAATCGAAAGATGGATTTCATGCCGGTCGGTCGAATATTTGACGGCGTTGTCCATCAAAATCACCAATATTTGCTCAAAATGGTTGCGATAAATGTTCACATAAATCTCGCGATTCAAATCATCATCCAAATTGAATACGAAATCCGGATACAGCATCTTGAAATTATGGAACGTATGCAGCACGACATTCCGGATCGGGGTCACTTCATTTTTATAGTGCATTTCTACTTGTTCCGCACGGGAGAGATCCAGCATCTCCTGAACCAAAGTCTTCATTCGCTGGATTTCGGTCAATGAAGCGGCAAGGGATTCATCGAGTATTTGTGGATCTTCCTTGCCCCAACGGTTCAGCAATTTCAGATGGCCCTCAACAATGGCGGTAGGAGTCCTGAGCTCGTGCGAGACATCCTCCACGAACTGCTTTTGTTGGGTGACGTACAGTGCCATCTTATCCAGCAAGCCGTTGATGTGGACGGAAAGGTCGGTAAATTCGTCCTTGCTTTTGGATATTTTGATGCGGGTATCGGATAACGTATCCTCTTCTATCGCATCCATCGTATCGACCATCTGTTTGATTGGCCTGAAGAAATAAATGGCGATGCCGTAGCCTGCAGCCGCCGACAAAACGAGCACAATTGCCGTGACTAACCAGAAATACCGCGTCATCTGTGAGACGACTTTATGATAATCATTCAGTCGGAAAACGATTTGGACATAGCCCAACAGGAAGGAGTCCTCTTGGCTGAGGATCGGACTGCCGGCGACAAACGCTTCAAGATCGTTCAGTTTTGTCTCGCGCAAATAAGTATCGGGATTTTTGATGAATGTCGTATAGCTCTTCTGCGTCTCATAGAGCAACTGTCCATCTGTATCGAATACGCGTATGTTCGCCCCTCTGTTCTTGAGATCCTCCAAAAACGGGTAGTTTCCTACAGATTGGAGCCCCTTCGTCACAGTGGAAACAGAAATTTTCTCGAACATGCTTTCGACGCTGTTGACGGATAGCTTCGTATCGATCTCAGACAGCGCGGATTGAACCGAAGACAGCAGCTTCTCGGCGTCATCTTTTTGTTCGTCGTATTGATAGCCTTTGTAGACATTCAGCATCAGCAAGGCGGACAGAAAGTACAGCAGGAAGAAAGCTATACTTAAAAGAAAACCCCATTTCCACCGAATGGACTTGGGATTTCCTCTTTTTTTGGTTGGCATATAATTGATTCTGCGCATAGTATTATGAGCGCATGACGTATCCGGTGCCACGAACCGTTTGGATATAACTTTCTTGGCCGGCTACATCGATTTTATTGCGCAGATATCGGATATATACATCCACTACGTTTGTTTCCACTTCCGTTTTGTATCCCCATACTTTATTAAGCAATACATCCCTTGAAAGGACAACGTTGATGTTTTCCATCAGGATCAACAATAATTCGTATTCGCGTTTGGTCAATTCGATGTGCTCGTCGCCACGGCGCACGACGCGGTTTTCTTTTTCGATCGTCAAATCACGATAAGTGACGGTCGTTTGCTTCACCTTGCGTTGCTCTTCTTCGATGTCGATGCGACGCAATAAAGCACGGACCCTTGCCAAAAGTTCTTCGATGGCAAATGGTTTCACGATATAGTCATCGGCACCGTGGTCCAAGCCGGATACACGATCGATGACGGAGTCGCGGGCGGTCATGATGATGATCGGCGTATCTTTGACCGGACGCAGACGACGGCAAACTTCGATGCCGTTCAATTCAGGAAGCATCAGATCCAAAAGGATGACATCCCAGTCCTGATTCATGGCAGCTTCAAGGCCAGCTCTGCCGTTGTAGCAAATTTCCGTTTCGTAGCCTTCGTGTTTTAACTCAAGCTCGATGAAACGCGCCAGATTTTTTTCATCTTCGATAATCAATATTCTCTGTTTGTCTTTATTTTCCATAGAATTCTCCCCTAATGTCTCATTTGAATAATAACAACATGCCATTACAATTTCATTTTATTTTAACACACTGTCGGGAATTTTTCTTGATTAAATGATTCTGATAGTAAAATGTCATCCGAAGCATGGCTTCGGATGACATAAGTGTAGGCCAGAATGGCGCTGTATCCCTTTAGTCTTGTGGGACTTCCACTTCTTTATCCCACTCGAAGTGATAAGAACCAGCTTTGTCTGTGCGTTCATACGTATGCGCTCCAAAGTAATCACGTTGCGCTTGGATGATGTTTGCAGGCAATACAGCTGAACGGTAAGAATCGAAATAAGCTACTGCAGATGAGAATGTCGGTACAGGCACGCCTGCAATAACAGCCGTTGCAACCACTTCACGTACTGCTCCTTGATATTGTTTCGTGATTTCCACGAAGTACTCATCCAACAACAGGTTCTGCAGTTCAGCATTCTTCTCGTAAGCATCCGTGATGTTTTGCAGGAATTGCGCACGGATGATGCAGCCAGCACGCCAAATTTTAGCGATTTCGCCATAATTCAGATCCCAATCATTTTCTTCGCTGGCAACACGCATTTGGGCGAATCCTTGTGCGTAGCTCATGATTTTGCTGAAATACAATGCCTTGCGGATACTCTCCACAAATGCAGCTTTATCAAGACCCTCTTTAGCTGTAACAGCAGGGGCAGTCAGAATTTCGCTGGCAGCGACACGTTCTGTCTTCAAAGCGGAAATGTAACGGGCAAAAACGGATTCGGTGATCAACGGCAACGGAACACCCAAGTCCAACGCACTTTGGGAAGTCCATTTACCCGTGCCTTTATTGCCGGCGCGGTCCAAGATGATCTCGACCATTGGTTTGCCTGTTTCAGGATCGTATTTAGTCAAGATGTCAGCAGTGATGTCGATAAGGAAGCTGTCCAACTCGCCTTTGTTCCATTCGATGAAGACTGCAGCAATTTCTTCCACTGACATGCCAAGGTACTTGTGCATGATGTCATAGGCTTCTGCAATCAGTTGCATATCCCCGTACTCGATTCCGTTGTGGACCATCTTAACGAAATGTCCGGCTCCACCTTTGCCTATGTAAGCTACACAGGGTTCGCCATCCGGAGCTTTAGCGGAAATCTGTTCCAAAATCGGTGCAACCAGATCGTATGCGTCGCGTTGTCCGCCCGGCATGATTGATGGGCCTTTCAATGCGCCTTCTTCACCACCGGAAACGCCTGTTCCGATGAAATTGATGCCTGAGTTTTCCAATTCTTTGCTGCGGCGGATCGTATCTTTGTAGAAAGTATTCCCTCCGTCGATCAGGATATCACCTTTATCCAAATGAGGCAGCAACGATTGGATCGTTTTGTCGGTTGCTTCCCCAGCTTTTACCATCATCATGATTTTTCTTGGTTTTTCCAAAGACTCGACAAATTCTTCGATCGTATAAGTAGGAACCAGTTTCTTTTCTGGATTTTCTGCGATCACTTGCTCAGTCTTCGAACCTGAACGGTTGAATACAGATACGGAATAACCTCTGCTTTCAATGTTCAATGCTAGATTTTTGCCCATTACGGCCATACCGACAACGCCAATTTGCTGTTTTGACATAAATAAATACTCCCTTCATGATGAACACATCATTTTATAATCTTAATCCTAACAAAAATTCGCCTAAATGGAAAGCAAACAATTGAAAATAATGGCTTTCTTTTCTTTTGCCTGATTCCCCAACGTTTACTTTTGGATGTTATTGTTGTAAACTATGCCATGTAAATTACAAAAGGTGGGAATAATATTGACTAAGAAAACTGGTACTACCTCTTCAAAATTCACTAAATTCAGCAAATTCATCATTTGGATCATGCTTTTGGCCATGGTCGGCAGTTCGATCATCTCCGTGCTGTACTCTTTATTCATAAATATGTAAGAAACACCATTAAAAAAGGTTCCCGGAATCCACTAGCTGATTCCGGGAACCTTTTTTGAATGGTTCAGATGCCTTTTTTGACTTTTCCGTCCCAGCCGGCATAGCCGCCCTTCAGGATGAAAATGTTTTTGTAGCCATTTTTTTTCAGAATAGCTGCACAGCGTCCGCTCAACATGGAATTTTGATCATACAGATAAATCGGTTGATCTTTGCGGATTTCTTGATAGCGTTGTTTGAAAGCCGAATAAGCGATATTTCTCGCTCCCAATATGTGGCCTGCATCGAACTCCGTTTTTTCGCGGACATCGATCAATTGCGCTTTGCGCAGATCTTTTCTGAATTCCTCTGCAGTCAGCGTTGTCGCCGCATTCTTTCTTTGGAAATAAAAATAAGCTTGATAAATGGCATATCCGATGATGAATATCCATAATGCGATATTAAAAATATCAATTCCTGTTAAGTTCAAATAAATCCATCCTTTCCATACTCTTGCTCTCATATTTTACACTTGTGGAAGGCGCATTGCTACAGTTTTAACGACTTTTTTTCTATTCCGTCAATTGTATCCAGCCCTCGCGTTCCACATCGTACAGATACTCATAACGCTTTCCGTAAAGCACGTAGCTCCCATCCGGCGATGCCGAAATCGGATCCATTCGCTCGACTTCAGTCAGCACCTCTGAAGCGTTGCCGGAAAAATCGACCTTCGCAAGTTCGAAGCTGATGCCGGCAATGCTCTCCGGCTCCCGTTTTGGGATGACAGCAAACGTTGCATCCGAGTCATTCCCTTTTGTAAATTCCGGGATGAAAAGTCCGTTTCCATCGGGGATGCGCGGCAGGCTAATATAACCTTGGGTAATCAAAAGCGGATAGTAGGAAATGACAAGCAACTCTTCCTCGTTGAAATCTGAAGGGGTCACTACCCATACGGATTCGCCTTCCAGTCCGTAAGCGAGGATTCCCTGTTCGATGACAGTATCTTTGCCGGGAAAACGAATGTCACTCAATACCAGCACAGAAGCGCCATCAGCCGCGATTTTCTGCTGGAGGTACATATTTTCCGAATACCAAACCGGCATTTCTTCAGTCATCGACATTTCTATCCATGCCTCATTGGAAGACAAATCCCAAAGGTAATTTACCAGGCTGCCCGCTGTTTTATGGACGGAAACGAACAACTTGCCTTCGTTTGTCGGATTCCAGGAAACACCCGACACAAGCCCTTCGGAAAAATGAAATTCGGCCAGTGATTTTCCTGACTTGTCGATCATCATGATGTTATTTCCTTGTTGCGTTGCGACCTGGACCAGCATCCGCTGACCGTTTGCGGAAAGCGCAGCAAAAACAAGCCGATCTGAAAAAGCCCGGATCAGCTGTTCTTCCCCCGTGAGCAGGTCATGGCTGTACAAACCGTATTCTCCATTTGATTCCAACGCGACAAGAATAGTCTTGTCGTCCAGCCAGCCCACAGCATAAAGGAATTCATCTCTGGAAATGGTTGAAAGGCTGCTGCCGGAGGAAAGGTCCGGCTCACTTGCAGCAGGTTGGTCAGGATACGTCAATCGTTGTGTGCAGGCCGCAAGAATAAGAACACTTGAGAGTGAGAGAATGAACCATGCTAGCCCTCTTTTCCCCATGCCATCCTCCATCCTCCCGCACTTTCTTGTTTCGAAAATGTTCAGGCCCCATTAATCTGGGATGATTTATTTGCTGATCTCCGTCAGTGCAAGATAAGCTGCTCCAACTATTCCGGCATCATTTCCAAGTGCGGCTAATTTGATATGGGTAGTCTTCTTGACGTTCGGGAATGAGAATTCAGCAAAATAGCTTCTTACTTGCTCCAAAAGGTATTCCCCGGCTGCGGATACACCGCCACCGATGACGATGTAAGCCGGATTCAAAAGATTGCCAATATGGCTGCAGGCCAAACCCAGATAATAGGCAGCGCGATCGACTACTAACACAGCCAACTCGTCTCCCTCTTTCGCCAAATCAAAAATCATTTTTGAAGTAATCTCCTGGCCGTCGTCGATGATGAATTTGAGCTGCGAGTTGCCGGCATATTCTTCCGCATGTTTGCGGGCCAATTTGACGACGCCTGTCGCGCTGGCGACAGTCTCCAAACAGCCTTTCTTCCCGCACGTACAGTCAAATCCGCCTGGTTCTACAGTCATGTGGCCGATTTCGCCGCCGGAACCTGCAGTACCATGGATCAGATTGCCTTCCGCTATGATTCCCCCGCCGACACCTGTGCCAAGTGTCACAAATACGACGTCGCGGTCATCAGCACCGGCGCCTCGCCATTTTTCCCCAAGAGCGGCAACGTTTGCATCATTGTCAATAAAAATAGGGATGCCGATTTCACGCTCAATCGCTTCACGTACAGGCTGCGGCGTTTTCCAGTTCAGGTTGAAGGCACCCTCGACGGTACCCGCTTCACGGTCCACTGCTCCCGGCGATCCCATGCCGATCGCCTGAAAGTCCTCAGCAGTCAATTGGTAGAGATCCAGATGGTGTTTGATCGAAGCTATGATATCAGGCACGATGTGCGTCCCCTCATCATTGATGTTCGTAGGGATGCTCCATTTTTGCTGGATATCCCCTTCTGCTGTTAAGATAGCCAATTTTACTGAAGTGCCGCCTAAATCAATACCGATAAATTTTTTATACACGTCATTTCCTCCAATTGTTCAATTTGTATCTAGTATAACGCAAAACCGGTCCGCATTAAACCCGAATAAGCAAAGAATATAGCGCTCACAAAATAAATGACCAGAAAAAGAAGCCTCAATCCATTTTGGCTTTTGGCAGTGCGCGGCATCGCGATGAATACGGCCGAAAGCGCTCCACCCAGTGCCCCGCCAAGATGCCCGAAATTATCGATTGCCGAAGAAAAAAATCCGAAGAAGAAATTCAGGAAAATCAACATCGTAAAATTCCGCGCCATAAGTTGGATCCCGGAGTTGTGTGGAAACTGACGGCCCAAAACGATGGCTGCAGCAAACAGTCCGAACAGCGAGGTGCTGGCACCGGCGGAAATCGAGTCATTGAAGGCGAAACTCATCAGGTTCCCCATCAAGCCGCTCAGGAGATAGATGAGCGCAAAACGCAAAGAGCCATATAGAATTTCCATCTGCGTGCCCAAATAATACAGGGTGATGCTGTTCACCAGAATGTGCGTGAATCCGATGTGTATGAACATAGGCGCAATCAAACGCCACCATTCCCCTTGCGCTATGGCTGGGTTGAATTTGGCTCCGAACAGGATAAGCGTCAGTACATTGGTGCTTCCCCCGTTTAGGGTCATCAGCAGGAAAATGACGATCTGAATGGCCAAGAACAAGTGTGTTACAGAGAATTGATCCGGTAAATAGGATCTTTTGGTATTATATGCCCGCATCGTGACACTCCCTTCCATTATTATCCTATTTTATACTAGAATGCTGTCGTCAACAACTTTTGGACCGGCACATCAAATGCCTCAATTCCCCAATGAGGATCCTTGAACAATTGGAATGGGAACAGCACAGACAAGGTGCGCCCGTTGTATGCAGCCAGATAGCGATCGTAGTAGCCGCCGCCGAACCCGATGCGGTAACCCGTTTCCGAAAATGCCAATCCGGGAACGAGCAGCAGATCGATTGCTTCGGGCGGTACCGGGTTACGCTTATCGACAGGTTCCATAATGCCGAATTTGCTCCTCGCCATGGCGGTATCCGGCAAGTATTCATGAAAAGTCATGATGCGATTCTTGCCGGAATAAGGAACGACCATCCGTTTGCCTTCTTCAAGTCCCTTTTGGATGATTTTGTGCGTATCGATTTCCGGAAAATTCGACCATGTGACGCCGATCGTCTTTGCAACTTTCCATTCATCGCTGGAGCAGACTGCTGCCGTCAGTTCTTTCTCCATCCGTACCCGCTCTTGGGAAGGCAAAACCCTTAATTTTCCCAACATTTCTTTTCTTATCCGTTCTTTCATCCAAAAACCTCCTCAGGCAAACGGACTGTCGCACGCCGTTTCCAATATATTAAAACATCCTTCCGGATAAAATAAAAAAACAACAGGATATCCTGTTGTCGTTTTAATTATTTTGTTTCACGATGCAAAGTCACGCGTCTTTCACGTGGACAATATTTTTTCACTTCAAGACGGTCCGGGTTGTTACGTTTGTTTTTCTTTGATAAGTAATTACGTTCTTTACACTCCGTACATTCCAATGTAATATTTAACCGCATATTCTTCCCTCCAAACATAAAAAAATTGAAGATCGAATCATCTTCTGCGTTTCTCATTGTATCACTTATGGAAAAATTATGCCACTATTTTTTGAACAACTTCTGCGCAAGTCCAATTTTTTTGAGCATTAAGCCAATTAAATCCCAGATAAGGTTGCAGAAACAAGCGAATTTCATTAGAATGTTATCAGGCGTCAAAAAGAAGAATTGAGGTGACAAAGATGGAACAATGGACCATCGTGATTGTCTTACTGACAATCGCAATCATATTGCTGTTTGCATCATTTTTCGTTAAGGATAATGATCGCAAATTCGCTGATGAGATGAGTGAATACACATTACAATTAACGGAAGAAATCCATGAATTGAAGCAACGACTCATCGCTGTGGAGGAAGAATTGGGAAAAGAAGTTTCCGTTTCCGAAGATTCGCAGACCGTCAAAAAAGTACACAACCTGACTAAGCAGCACATCATCACTTTGTATACTAGCGGAAGAACGTTTGATGAGATTGCAGAGCAACTGTCCGTCCCTATCACCACCGTGCAACTCGTTGTCGATAACTACATAGAGCAATCAATCGTATAGAGGAGAAAATAAAGTGAACAAACAAAAGCTTCGTTTTATATCCATCGGTTTTTTGTTGTCTGCCGTACTGTTGGCCGGCTTCCAGCTCTTCTATCCGGAAGCACTCCCTGGCAGCACCTTCAACGGAGAAGCAACTGCCGATTCAACGGATTATCAAGAAAAATATGAAAGTACTTTGGCGGAATTGGAATTGCAGCAGCAACTTAATGAAGCTGCTACAAGCAGTGCTCCTGCCGAGGGTGCTGCAGTGGCCTCCAGCGCTCCAACTGAAACAGCGAGCATTGCCGAAAGTTCAGCTGCCCCTGCACCAAACACAACGGTCACATTTGTCATCACTTCCGGACAACCGACGTCCGTCGTCATCGACAATCTGGTCAGCGCGGGACTCATTACCGATCGGGCTGTCTTTGAACAGTACCTGAATGACCGGAATCTTGTCATGAAAATCAATATCGGAGAGTACCAATTGTCCCAAGACATGGGCTATGAAGTCATCGC
>NZ_JBAWAZ010000373.1:0-2271 GCF_049589555.1 Trichococcus sp. | reverse complement strand
GCTTCCGCCGCTGCCTGGGCTTCTGCTTCCGCCGCTGCCTGGGCTATCGGATTAACAAATGATAGTGTCTTGGTATAACCGGATGAGAAAATATTCACGACATCGTCTTGCTCCGAATTCATTGTCTCAGCCAACAGCTTAATGGATATCTCATCGGATATTGAATCGGTTATATCAGTCGTGAAAGACATCGTTAACGTTTCTGCAACGGTACTGAAGGACTGACCGCTCAGCACGGCTACAGCACCCATTTCGGAATGATTAATTTGTTGAACATTCGTACTAATATTATATGGTTCACCTAAGCCATAGTTGTATTCTAGCTCCAGTTTTGGTGCTCGCTCGTCCTCCGAATCAAATTTTGTGATCGTTACAACCCAATCAACAGCAGTTCCCGAGACATTTACAGTTCCAGTTACACTCGCGGCACCGTCATCCATTGTCAAAGATGTTTGGACTGTTCCAACTTCTGCGGCAAAAGTGTCAATTGCGGTGTAAGCTGATAAAAAAGATGGCATTACAGTCACTATTGTAATTACCCAAAAAATAATCTTTTCTATCGAAAAAAAATGTTTTCTCATACTCCTCTCTCCTCCTTATTTCCAAAAGCGACAGTGAAAGGGACGAGCGCAATGGATTGGCCTGTCGGCGTTCGCTAAATATACACAATAATCTATCCAAGCGCTGTTAAGTGATTGACTGACACAGTAAGCAGCAACAAATGTAAGGATAAAAGCTGATCTATCGAGAACAGGGAATAGTCATTAGGTGGGGTAAAAATTGGGGTTTTCCGGATACGTAATCCGTAAAGAACAGGCACCTCAAGAATAAGCAGCGCCCAAATATCGAGGTTTATTTTAAAAGCTGAAATTTCCGCAAGCCGAATCAGTTTGTTGAAAAAACTTACCTATTATTAGCGTAATTCACGATTCAACCATGCATCATCTGCTCGCTTGATACTATATTAACATTCAAAATAAGCTGATTTTTATATAATTATTCGTTAAATGTATTCAAAAATTGAATAAGCAAAAAGTTAAATTGGGTATACTTTACTGAAGGGAACTTAAGAGGATTTCTTATGAAACGAGCTGAATTTGAACATAAGTTATGCTCGGGAGTGTTAGTTTGAGGGCTGTTTATGTCTGATTCTGAAAAGAAATAGTTGTGAAAGTACATTGAAGGTTTGCTCAATGGATTGAGCGGAGTCTGAAACTATGGTGGTGCGGTGATGTGATCACCGCCATTTGAAGCGGGAGTTTTTCTAGGTTGGATAGAATATCGCGATAGGATTTTCTACCTGTATACAATATAGAATAAATAAGCGGTTTCGTCAATCATTAGTATGCAGTTTTTGGAAGACATCAGCTTCAAATTTGTTTCTTTTCAAGAAACAGTTGTCACAATGCGGATTACCGATGTCTTCACAAAAATGCATTATTGTATTTTTTTCGTCACTCCAACATTTCTGCTGGGATGACATTTTTCACGATGGAAAGGTAATTATCCGGTGTTATTTCCAATCCTTCATAACCGTTCAAACCGTGCTCTGAAGCGATTTCCCCCGAGTAGTCTTTCAGTTTGTAAATTTTGAAATCACGCCTTGAGTTCTCGACATTTCCCGGATCCGCCACATAATGCGCAACGGTAGGCTCGAATCGGACATTTTCGACAGTCACCGTTTCATCATCGGCAACAACAAAATCGAAAGTCACCATGCCGCCAAGGGTATTGTAATCAGTCAGTGAATGCGCAATGAAATTGCCTAGTGAAAAGACTACAAGTGTTTTATTTTGATTCGCGCCTGTCACCCACTCGATCGGTTGCAGGATATGCGGATGGGTACCGATAACGACATCGACCTCCAAATCGGCGAAAAGTTGCGCATACGTGCGCTGCATCTCATTGATTTCCTGGGTGTTTTCGTCGCCCCAGTGCGCCGAAACGATGACGACATCACTGACATTTTTGGCCTTGGCGACATCTTGGCGGATCTGCTCTTCGTCAAAATAAGCGATCCGATAGGAAGTGTCGGGTTCAATACCGTTCGTCCCGTAAGTGTAGGTCAAAAAAGCGAACGTGGTGCCTTCCTTTTCGATTGTCCGGATTGTGTCACGATCCGCTTGACTCTTATAAATGCCTGTGTAGACGACATTCTCCTGTTCATTCCAGACTGCCAGGGAATGAAGGGCTCCGGGATAATCGTAATCTAAGGCATGGTTCGTTGCGCCGTTAACCAAATCAAATCCTAGATTGTTCATGTCCTGGGCA
>NZ_JBAWAZ010000372.1:0-1778 GCF_049589555.1 Trichococcus sp. | reverse complement strand
ACGGCCTGAGCGGCATCGAAGAACCGACGGAAGCGTACTTGGCGGATTACAACCAGGAGGATTTTGCCGTTGAGATGTTGAACCGGGTCACGCTGGAAGAGGCGGCTTACCCCATAGCGGCCACGCTGTTGGCCAGAGGCTTCTACTCGCTCAGCGACATCAAAAAAGTCGAGCCTGCCACTTTCTACAAGCTCATGGAAAACAGGATCGCCGACTTTGAAGCGCGCTATCGCGATGTCAGCCTCGAACTGAGGGAATACAAAAACACGTCCTACACTTACCAAGGGCAGTCGCATAAAGCGCTGCTCGTGAAGGATGGCGAAACAATCAATCTATCCTATATCGAGGAAGGCCGCAAACCCTCGGCCGACAACGAAGTCGCCTTGACAAAAGTCTATGCCGACAAGAACGGCCTCTCCATCGGGGACGCCCTTATCATCAAAACCAAAAGCTACCGCGTGACGGGCTTTGTGCTTTTCCCAGATTACACCCTTCCTATGTTCGATGAAACCTTCAACTTGGATACCGGGCTGCAGACACTGTTGCTCATGTCCGATAAAGAATATGAAAATTTCGACGACAAAGAGAGTTTCCGTTTGGCCGGCATGAACCTGACCGGGGAAAGCATAGACACGACCTACGACAAAGATGCGCTGCCTTTCGTCAGCCAGATTGCGGATACGCAGACCAGCATGAGGAGCGGCGCCATCTATGATGAACTCACCCAAGGAAAAGTCATGGCCCTGGGACTCAGTATCTTCATCGCGGCCATCGCCGTCATCATCGTATCGATTCTGATCTACAACCTGCTCCATGCCGAAAGAGGCCAGATTGGCATCCTCAAGGCGCTCGGCTACCGCCGTTCGGAAATAGCCCGGCCCTACTTCGTCGCGATGATGGTCTTCGCCGCCCTTATGCTGATCCTGGGTTACTTCATCGGATCGTTCTATTCCGAGCCGTTGAAGAAATTGTATCTGGATTTCTATCTCCTACCCCAAGTCAAGATCGCCCAGAGTTTCACCGTCTTCGCTACTGCCATACTGGTGCCGCTCCTGTTCTTCTCCTTTGTTTCCTGGATCATCATCTACCGGATCCTCAGCGAGAATGCCTTGGAACTGCTGAAGCCGCATGAGGGCAAGTCGATCAACCGGATCGGCCGGTACCTCAGCCGGGTCCTTTCCAATGCTAAAGGGAGCACAAAATTCAAATATCTGCATGCCATCAAGAGCACCGGCAGCTTCTTCATTTTCTTTCTGGGCATCATGTTCTCGACGATCCTGATGAGCTTTTCCTTCATGATGGGCGGCATGGTCGATCGGATGACTGTCGACTATCTGAATAAGGTCGACTACGAGTATGAGGCCTATCTCGACGTCACAGAAAGACTGCCCGAAACCCGGCCCGGCGACGAAAAATTCCTCATCTATCCCTTCGCCTCGCTGGACGACAACGTTGTATCGCTGCAAGGACTGTCTTCACGAAACAAACTTTACAGCCTGTATGATGCGGAAGGCAATGACATCACCGTAAACATCCAGAACGGCGCCGTGATCACGAAACGGCTCAGCATCAAGCTCGGTGTTGAAGAAGGCGATACCATCCGCCTGGAAGTGAACGACGACACTTTCCCCTTCCTTGTCAAAGGCGTGACCGATGAATACATTTCCGACAAGGTGTACCTGAACATCGAAAAGCTCAGCAATATGTTGTCGGAAAACAGCACTTCGCGCCTTTACAGCGGCATCTATGCCAGCCGAAAGCCGTCCGATGTCTACTAC
>NZ_JBAWAZ010000371.1:0-2979 GCF_049589555.1 Trichococcus sp. | reverse complement strand
ACGGCCTGAGCGGCATCGAAGAACCGACGGAAGCGTACTTGGCGGATTACAACCAGGAGGATTTTGCCGTTGAGATGTTGAACCGGGTCACGCTGGAAGAGGCGGCTTACCCCATAGCGGCCACGCTTCTGGCCCGGGGCTTCTACTCGCTCAGCGACATCAAGAAAGTCGAGCCTGCCACTTTCTACAAGCTCATGGAAAACCGGATCGCCGAATTTGAAGCGAGCTACCGCGATGTCAGCCTCGAATTGAGGGAATACAAAAACACGTCCTACACGTTTCAAGGGCAATCGCATAAAGCGCTCCTCGTGAAGGATGGCGAAAAAATCAATCTTTCCTATATGGAGGAAGGGCGCAAACCATCGGCCGACAACGAAGTCGCCTTGACAAAAGTCTATGCCGACAAGAACGGCCTCGCCATCGGGGACACCCTCAACATCAAAAATAAAAGCTACCGCGTGACGGGCTTTGTGCTTTTCCCGGATTACACGCTTCCCATGTTCGATGAAACCTTCAACTTGGATACCGGGCTGCAGACCTTGCTGCTCATGTCTGATAAAGAATACGAGAACTTTGACGACAAAGAGAGTTTCCGTTTGGCCGGCATGAACCTGTCCGGGGAAAGCATAGACACCGCCTACGACAAAGACGAGCTGCCTTTCGTCAGCCAGATTACGGACACGCAGACCTCGATGAGGAGCGGAGCCATCTATGACGAACTGACCCAAGGGAAAGTCATGGCATTGGGGCTCAGTGTTTTCATCGCGGCCATTGCCGTCATCATCGTATCGATCCTGATCTACAACCTGCTCCATGCCGAAAGGGGCCAGATTGGCATCCTCAAGGCGCTCGGCTACCGCCGTTCGGAAATAGCCCGGCCCTACTTCGTTGCGATGATGGTCTTCGCCGCCCTTATGCTGATCCTGGGCTATTTCATCGGATCGCTTTATTCCGAACCGTTGAAGAAATTGTATCTGGATTTCTATCTCTTGCCCCAAGTCAAGATCGCCCAAAGCTTCACAGTTTTCGCTACGGCGATCCTTGTGCCGCTCCTCTTCTTCTCCTTAGTTTCAGGGATCATCATCTACCGCATCCTTGGCGAGAATGCCCTGGAACTGCTGAAGCCGCATGAGGGCAAGTCGATCAACCGGATCGGCCGGTACCTCAGCCGGGTCCTTTCCAATGCCAAAGGGAGCACAAAATTCAAATATCTGCATGCCATCAAAAGCACCGGCAGCTTCTTCATTTTCTTCCTAGGCATCATGTTTTCGACGATCCTGATGAGCTTTTCCTTTATGATGGGCGGTATGGTCGATCGGATGACGGTAGACTACCTGAACAAGGTCGACTACGAATATGAGGCCTATCTCGATGTCGCGCAAAGGCTTCCCGAAACGCGGCCCGGCGACGAAAAATTCCTCATCTATCCCTTCGCTGCGCTGGATGGCAACATCGTTTCGCTGCAAGGGCTGGCTTCACGCAACAAACTTTACAGCCTGTATGATGAGGAAGGCAATGACATCACCGTGAACATCCAGAACGGCGCCGTGATCACAAAACGGCTCAGCATCAAGCTCGGTGTTGAAGAAGGCGATACCATCCGCCTGGAAGTGAACGACGATACTTTCACCTTCCTTGTCAAAGGCGTGACCGATGAATATATTTCCGACAAGGTTTACCTGAACATCGAAAAACTCAGCAACATCCTGTCGGAAAACAGCACTTCGCGCCTTTACAGCGGCATCTATGCCAGCCGAAAGCCGTCCGATGTTTACTACAGCACGATCATCAGCAAGTCCGGGCTCATCGAACAATCGAAGGCGATGTCCAACTATACCCAGTTCATCTCGAACGTCATGATTGGCGGATCGGCAGTCATAGCGGCGAGCATCCTCTTTGTGCTCACTTCCTTCACCGTCGAAAAAAATTACTATGTGATTTCGCTGCTCAAAGTGATGGGTTACAAACGTCGGGAAGTCAACGCGATGATCCTGAACAGCTATTTCTTTTATGCCCTGATTTCCTATCTGATCAGCATCCCCATTGCCTTGGGTATACTGAACCTGATGATGCAGTTCTTCACGCAGGAATACGGCGTCCTCCTGCCGCTGCAGTACAGACCGATTTTCCTGTTGCAGACATTGGTTATCCTGGTCCTCATCTTCTTCGCCGGCACCTACATAAGCAGGCGGAAAATCGCCAAAATCCCACTGCAGGAAGTACTCAAATCCTATCAGGAATAAGCGTGGCCGGAAGCTTTTCGTTAGTCGCTTACCAACTCCTGTAGTAATATATTAGAAAAGCTGAACGGCTCATTTAAATATTCAACTCAGGAAGTGATAGTTTGGAAAAGAAAAAGAGAAAGAAAATCCTCGGCCTCGCTCTGATCGGCATCGTTATGGCAGGATCGGTCACGCTCGGTCTCCTTACAAAAAACGGCAAGATCGAACGGGTGGCTTTTGCCGAAGAAACGAATACAGAAGCCAGCCTCGGTTCACTGGATGAACTAATGGAGGGACTGTCCGACTATCCCAAACTGTACCGAGCGGCTTTTGAAGAGGATGGCATCGATCCGGAAGAGAACATTTTCATCATCCCGGGAATGGATGCCACTTTGACGCTCCATCATGAACACGAAGAGGAAGAAATCTGCACCACCATGACGCCGCAAGGTTTGGCCGTCAACAAAGATTACCTGTTCATATCGGCTTATTGCCAAACCAAAGAACACAATTCCGTCATCTATGTGCTGGACAAGAAGAGCGGCTCCTTCATCAAGGAAATTGTCCTGGACGGCATCCCGCATGCTGGCGGCCTCGCCTACGACAACAACCATGAGCTGCTCTGGGTCACCTCGGAAAAAGGCGACACCGCGCAAGTCATCACTCTGTCTTTGAAGGACATTGAAGCCTATGACTTCACGGATTCCGCTGAACCGATTGCCTATACGGACAGCATCGAACTGCCTGACATCAAACG
>NZ_JBAWAZ010000370.1:0-4421 GCF_049589555.1 Trichococcus sp. | reverse complement strand
ATGTATTGAACCTGATCGGCAAGGATGTCGCGTTGGTGGACAGCCAAGGAAGCAACGAGAAGAGTCTCTACACGGATCGTCCGATCGTCCATGACTATATCCACGAGCTGAATCAGGCATCGTTCGGCACGCTGGAGGACATCATCACAGTCGGCGAGATGTCTTCGACCACTGTCGAAAATGGGATCCTTTATTCGAATCCGGACAGGAACGAATTGTCGATGATCTTCAGTTTTCACCATCTGAAAGTCGATTACAAGGATGGTGAAAAATGGACGGATCACCCGTTCGATTTTCTTGAACTGAAGCGGATTTTGAATGAGTGGCAGGCAGGGATGTCGGATGGGAACGGCTGGAACGCACTGTTCTGGAACAATCATGATCAACCGCGAGCCAACAGCCGCTTCGGCGATCCGATTCGTTATCCTTTCGAAACAGCCAGCATGCTGGCGCAAACAATCCATCTGCTGAGGGGCACGCCTTACATCTATCAGGGCGAGGAAATTGGCATGACGAACCCGGATTATGACGACATCAGCGTTTATCGGGATATCGAGTCGCACAATGCCTACCGCGATCTGAAACTTGCCGGATTGACGCACCCGGAGGCCATGCGCATCATCAAACAAAAATCCCGCGACAACAGCCGGACGCCGATGCAATGGGACGGCAGCCAGCATGCGGGTTTTACGACCGGCGAACCATGGCTGCAGGTCGCGGCCAATTATCCGGAAGTGAACGTCGAGAAGGAGCTCGCTGAGGGCAAAATTTTCCGTTACTACCAAGAGCTGATCCGTATCCGCAAAGAGCATCCGGTCATTGCGGACGGTTCCTACGAGGGGATCCTGTTGGACGATCCCGAAGTGTTTGCCTACATCCGGGAGAACGAGGAGGAAAAAGTGCTTGTGCTGAACCATTTCTATGCCGGCGAGTACACAATCAGCGTACCGGAGGAATGGGCAAGAAAGGCCAGCAGTTTTCTGGCCGGCAACTACGGGGAGAGACAGCTTGCGCCGTCTTTCACGCTGAAGCCGTACGAAACCATCGCTTTCAGGATAATAAAATAAACAGTAAGTTACGTGATGACGAAACAAATGCACGCTGCCCCAAAAAGGGACAGCGTGCATTTGTTTATTTTTGGTAGACATTTCCGGAACGGCGGTTTAGGACAGTGTCCGCTTTTCGCCGTCAAGATCGATGATTGGTTGGATGTCCTGGACATATTCAAGGGTTCCCATATAGCTGCCGTCGTCATCCCTGACGGCGCGGTAGGTGACCATGATGAATTTGCCCATCGCGCGGAACCACATCGATTCGCTTTCTTTCGCGCCTGATTTCAGGTCGGCGAGCAGCTTCGTGACGATCGGCAGGCTCTTCGGCGGATGGCAGTTCATGACGTCGCGGCCGATTGCGCTGCTGGTGCGCTTGAAGAATTTTTCTTCGCCGTTGTCATTGTAGTAGCGCACGATGTTGTCCGCATCCACAAAAGTCAATTCCAAAGGGATGTTGTTGAGCATCTTTTCCAATTGATGCGGCGTCAGATGCCCGGTTTGGAAATTGATGTAAGGATTTGCTTCAGTCGTCAGTGTTTCATGTGAAACATCCTCGGGAATGGAACGTTCCGGCACCCAGTTTGCTTCCGGTTTGACGATGCAGTAGCCGATTTCTTCGGACTCCTTGGCTATCTGCAGCCAGTGGTCCTCATTGAAGATGTCGATGATCATCGGCAGGAGGATGTCTTCTTCCTTCGTAATCATCTCCGTCATTTCGTATTTCAGGTCGGAGAATGCTTTGGGAATCGCAGCAAAGTCCTCGTTTTGCAGAAGGGTTTTGAAGTCCTTATACATGGCGCGGATATCGTCATCGACACCCCACATGACTTTCGGCGGGGCTGTGATGCCTTTGTTCTCCATGATCGGGAAAATGGCGTATTCTTTGCGGGCATAATGCTTGTCGAATTCGCCGAGCAGCGCCAATTGTTTCTGGATGCCTGCCTTCAGGGTTGGTTCCTGCGTTTCAAGGTAGACGGCCAGTAATTTGCTGACCTTTTCCAGCGTGTTTTCGATGGCCAAATTTTCGAGTTTCATAACTTGGATCGGATGCCCGGCATGCTGCTGTTCCGCTGAAGTGGTGTAGACCGCTTCGATGGATCCGCCGAAGAGCGATGCATGCACGTTGCAGAGGCGTTGGATGTCTTCGGCATCTATCCCTTTGCCCATCAAGCCTTGCTCCATGACGGAAATCTCATAGGCGCTGACGCCCGTGAAATGCTTCTTGAAGTCGGCTTGCACCGCATCCCAATCCTCTCCTTTATGCAAGCGCAGGATGAGGCTCTGCAGGATGTCCTGGCGCTCCTGGAATTCCGCTGAACCCATACGGGCAATTCCGCCGGTTGGAGCGGCGGGCTCTACCGGTTCGCTTGGAGCAACTGCTGCCGGTGACGGCGCCAATTCCTTCACGCTGAAGCCGTTTTTTGCCAGCGTTTCGACGAATGCCTCCTCCGGCACATCGTTGCGTTTGAGAGCCTTCCCGATGGTCATGATTCGGCCGGCGGTATTCAGCATCTTGTCGCTGCGCAATGGCTCGAAGCCCAGACTGATGATGATTTCCCTGATTTCAGGGTATTGCTTCACCAGGTTGTAGACTGTATCGTTCAAACTGATTTCTTTCATAAGTTTTCCACCTCTATTTTAAATTGTGAAATGTTTCTTTTAGTTTCGTGCTGGCTTCATTATACTTGAAAGGAGTTGCTTAGTGCCACAGCATTCGTGCGTTGCAGCGATAGTTAGGGCAATGCCTTAGAAAGCGGTTGTGATATAATGAAGACAACTAAGGCAGAAGGTGGGAAAAAACATGAGAAAGAAAGTTTCGAATCTGATGGTAGCGTTGTTGGTACCCCTATTAGCTTCTTGCAGCCTCTTTGGAGGATCCGATGCCTCATCCGATTCTTCGGCTGTCAGCAGTGTGTCCTCTTCCGTATCCAGTTCTTCAGACAGCGGATCGGCTTCCTCATCCTCTTCGGAACCTGCAGATGCAACGACAATCGAGGCTTATTATCCATTCAGCGCATCCGTATTCACAAAATATTTGGGTGAAGGGAACGAGTACGCTTCCTTCACGGTCTATCCGCAATACATCGAAGGCAACCGGATGCAGATCACTTCCAACAACGGCGGCACTCAGATCGTGACGGTATTGGAACTGGCTGACGGGGAACTCAGAGAAGTATTCACGCGTCCGGAAACCTACTTCAGGGAAAACATGCTTGAAAAAACAGCAAGCGGCGACGCGGCAAACCAGTTGGACATTCTGTTGAAGGAACCTTTGGAAGTCGGAAACAGTTGGATGAATGCGAGCGGAGTCTCTTCGGAAATCACGAATCTGACTGCACAGATCGAAACACCGATGGGCAATTTCGAAGCGCTTGAAGTGACGACGACTTATGAAACCTCCACTACCAAGGACTACTACGTAAAGGATATGGGCTTGGTGAAACGGGTCACGGATCTTGGCGATGACATGGTTGTCTCTTCCAGTCTGGAAGCCCGCAACGAGAATGTTCCGGAAACGCAACAGTTGCGCGTCTTTTATCCGGACAGCGAACTGATGGGATTGGATGCAACAAGTATTGCCTTATCCTATGCAACCAATGACGTTACCCGCACCATTCTGGCGGAGGCGCTGAAGAACGTGCCGGATGCGCCAGGGGGAAGTCTGATCGGACCGAATGTCTCCATCAACAGCTTGTCCTTGAGTGACGATGGGCGTGTCTATGTGGATTTCTCGCAGGAATTCGTTTCTGAGATGAATGCCGGGACATCGGCGGAATCACTGATTTTGCAAGGTGTCGTCAATACAATCGGGGAATATTACGGCGTGCAGGAAGTCTACCTTACTGTGGCGGGAAACCCATATGAATCAGGACATATATTGATGGCCGAGGGTGCCTATTTCACCGTTGATTATACGAATGTCAACGAGTGACCAGCCCCTACGCAAGCAAAAAAGATGAAGCCGGCTTGGCTTCATCTTTTTTACTATTTGTAGTATGTTATTAATTGAAAAGTGCATCACCATAGGTGTTGTACAGGTTTGCAAAATGTTTCATGCAACTAAAATGATGGCTAGCGGTCCAAGCCTGCCTCTCGGAAATTAGATAAATCTGACCCATTGCGCTCTGCGATGCTCATTCAGGGCCAGATTTCCTAAATTTCTTTCGAGGCAGAGCGGGCTTGTACCGCTTTTCTTTTACAGGCTGTGTTTTCTGCGGGCGAATTCGACGAAGCGGAAGCGATCCAGACGATGGCGCGACTCTGTGTACTGGAACAGACGGGTGTCTTCCAGATAGACTTCACTCTTGACGACGACGACGTGTGTGTCATCCTTCAGATCCATCAGCTTGTGATCTTCCCGTGTCGCCG
>NZ_JBAWAZ010000369.1:0-4909 GCF_049589555.1 Trichococcus sp. | reverse complement strand
ATGCATCGATGTCAGAATCGAACTGACCGCTTCCGGCGTATGCGCGTAATCGACGACACAGTGGACCCCGTTTTTCAGATGGACGATTTCATAACGCCCCGGCACGCCCGCAAAGGAATGCATCTGTTCCGTAACATCCGCCAACGGATAGCTGAGATCCTGAATCACCGCACTCGCCAGCGTAATATCATAGAGATTGTGTTCACCGGGCATATGCGGATCCAAAACTAACGTCTCGTCAGAAACGTCCAAAGTGACCTCATGATTCGTCATCTTTTTGATGGAAAGTACGGCATCGTCCTGATGGCCCACAGTGATGACCGCAGTCCCCTTGGCGATCAAACGCTGCGCCAGTTTCATACCCCAGGCATCATCGGTATTGACGACCGCTTTTCCATCCGGCTTCAGCTTGTCGAACAGTAACGCCTTGGCTTCGAAATAAGCCTCCATTGTTTTGTGGTAATCCAAATGGTCGTGCTGCAGGTTCATGAACAGGGCGTAGTCGAATGCGACACCCTCCAGACGGTATTGCGTCAGGCCATGCGAAGAGACTTCGATGACGACAAAGTCATCCTTTGACGCCGCAATCAACTCGTGCACCTTTTCGGCATTCGGTGTCGTGTTCGGCGTCGGATATTGGATACCGTTGATTTCATTGTAGATGGTGCCGATCAGGGAAACGCCAAACCCTTGTTGCTCCAGCAAATGCTTAAGGAAAAAAGCGGTCGTCGTTTTTCCGTTCGTGCCGGTTATGCCGATGACGCGTTTCCTTCCGGAAGGATGCTTATAAAATTTATCCGCCAACTGTCCCAGCGCTTGGCGACTGTTGGCGACTTTTAGGTAAGGAATCGGTAATGCCTCTGGGCAATCGTGTTCGCCGACGATCAAAGCGGCACCTTGTGCGATTGCATGCGGGATATAGTCATGGCCATCCTGTTCAAAGCCAGCGATGGCGACAAATACCATTCCATCCGTGATGTCCCTGGAACTATCGGTAATGCCGGTGATTATTTGTTCTCCATCCCAATTTGGCTGCTCTCCCAGCTGATAATCAGACAGCATTTCTTTCAATTTCATGGAATTGCTCCTTTAATGATGTTTCTAGCGGGTTTCAGTATACTTATCAAATGCGAAGTTTTTATGAATTTTTGTAAGAAACCCGCTTTGCTTTGTATAGGATAAACCATCAAGGCGTTTTTCGGTACTGTTATGTTGCAGAATTTCTTTGTGTTGGGCGGAAATATTATGATAATCTTCGGATTTCAACTATACCTTATCTAGTACGGAATAATTGCCCTCAAGCCTTTTGCGCATTCAGGATTTCCCACACGACCGTCACGGTATCGCTGTTGCTGATGTCTTCGGGCTCGAGATCGATCATCGGGGCGCTGTCGTAGGCCATCTTAGATGAAGCCGCATAGACGCGGGAACGCACTTCGATTTCACCCCAATCGTAATCGATCACCAAAATTTTCCCGAGCATGACACCGCCCGCCGCAGCCAATATCTGCGCCTTCTCCTTGGCATCACGCACGGCATCCTCCAGCAAAGCCTGCTCGACCGCATGCCGATCCTTCAGGAAAAAATAGACCGAAAATTCCGGATCCGCTTCGCAGGCCGACAGCGCCAACAGAATTTCACCAAGGCGCTTGCTGTCGTTTCCGAAGGTGACCTTCAAGTCGTTCCGGTAGCGGTAGCCGAGGAAATAGCGCTTGTTTTCGCCGCGGAAGTCGTTTCGGTGTTCATACGCGCTGTCGATCGAGAAATGTGTGGAGCGGATTTCCTTCTTAGGGAATCCAAGCGGCAACAACGTTTCCCGGACTTGCTCAAGCGCCAAAGCGGCATGCTGCATCGCCAATTCGTACGTGTCCTTGATGTCCTCCAACTGCAGCGAAATGGCTATGCTATCAGGTGCAGCGCTGGCGAAACCTTTGCCTTTGACGGTCATTCTTGAAATTTCCATGTTGGTTATCCCCTTTTTGAATGGATCTGCTTCATTTTCCTTAAGACTAGCACTCGGAAAGCGGTTTCGCAAAAATCAAGGCCTGACTACAAAAAAACAGTCGTTTAAGACGACTGTCCGGTTTCTTTCCCATTCTGTTCCTTTACCGCCAAACGATCAACCAACCTGCGCACACCATACGTTAAAGGGATCGAAAGGTGCAAGGCTACCTGCAGACCGTGCAGCATCACAAATTCCACCGTATTGATCGGATCAGGGAGATCCATGCCCAGCTGATACAGCTGATAAGCCTGCTGCGCCTGCAGCCCGGCCATCGCCAAAAAGAAAACGTTGCTCCAAAAAGGTCGGCGTGTGTATTGATCAAAAAAGGCATTCCGATAAACAACGTTCACCAAAAAGAAAAGGGCAGTGGTCATGATGATGATCATAATTGCATTTTGGTAAGAAATCCCGCCAACTCTATCAACTGGCATAGATATATAAACAAGAAGCAACGCCGTCATGATCAACAAACTGTAAAAGCCGAATTTGTAACGAACCTTCTTTTGATTCTCATCGTAATATTTCAAAAAAATCCCTCCACATCTTCCGCAAAAGATCCGACCAATTCGTTCATTTCACTTTCCAGCATATCGATTTCGCAATAGGCCAGCGTCGGATTGTTCGCAGCGAAATAGCGGTAAACTTGGTTCACACGCACGCGGAATTGTTTTGGGCTGATCGGCAACTGGTTCGCGCGCTTCAAGCCGCCCTTCTCGCTCAAGAGGAACTGCCGGTTCAATGCATGGATGACCTGAACCCAGGAACAGGCAGCTTGGAAGAAACTCCCGCTGGCGTAGTGGATGCCCCCTTGCATAGCGGCACTATGGCCATTTTTGAGTGACAGTGCCGCCTCCTTCATGAAATAGGCAATCGTCGCTTGGCGCAGTTTTTCCGGATACAGGCCCTGCTCTGAAAGCTTTTCCTTCAGCGCCTTAATCGGATGATCTGTCGATTCCCAGAGAATTCGGCCATAATGGATTTCAGCCGCATAGCTGCTGTTCACGACTCCGAAAGGATGGCCGCTCTCGCGCTTGATCGTAATCTTCCCGTCGAGGCAATCAGAGATGGCATCCACAACAGAATCGATCTCCCTTAGTCTGTAATGTAGGGGCACCTCGATATCATCCAACCGGCGGACCACATATTCCAGCTCCTGATTGGTCAGTCCTCCAGCGACATGGTACAGCAGGATAGCTGATTCCGTTATATTGTCTCCACCTCCGTAACCCACGATGCCTTTCAATCCGGGAATGCTTTTCAGTTCGCTCACAATCTTCTCTCTGTTAACTTGGTCCACGCATGCCACCTCACATTTTTCTGATGGAAAACCTTATCGGAACGGCCGGCTTGGAAATTTCACAAACCCACAAACACTAGTACGCGGCCTTCAATCATGCAATCTATTTGCTTTTATCCTATCATTTTTAGAGAATTATCGCAATTTTGACAAGGTCCGCCTTTTCAGGATAATTCGCAGTGGAAGTACTTCCAAAATACTGAAGCGGTTTTTGATTCCCCTTGTCTGCCTTCTGAAAACATGCTATCATTCTATCTATAACAAGGGAATGAATGTCTCCCCTAGCAAATCGCTTAAACCGCTTATACAAGCTGATGACTTCTGCGCAATAGGCGCAGTCTGTCATCGGCTTTTTTAGTGGCAACAATCTGGAGGTGCAGCTTTTGATATTCAGTATCGCTCTTATTCTTATCCTCGGTTTTCTTCTCAGTTCGCTCTTCACCCGGCTCCAACTGCCAGGTTTGTTGGGCTTGATTTTGACCGGTATCCTGTTGGGTCCTTACGCAATGGATCTGATGGCGCCGGAATTACTGGCGATTTCCGCGGATATCCGGAAAATCGCCTTGATCGTCATTCTGGTGCGCGCCGGTCTGACGGTGGATTTGGGCGATCTCAAAAAGATCGGCCGTCCTGCTGTCCTGATGACCTTTTTGCCGGCGACCTTCGAGATTCTGGCGGTCATCCTGTTGGCGCCGAAATTGTTGGGCATCACTTTATTGGAGGCTGCTATCCTCGGGGCCGTCCTTGGGGCCGTTTCGCCTGCTGTCGTTGTTCCGCGCATGATCATGCTGATCGAGAGCGGCTACGGCAAGGCCAAAGGGATCCCGCAGATGATCCTGGCTGGCGCATCCGTAGATGATGTCTATGTTATCGTCCTGTTTACCTCGTTCATGGGCATGTACACCGGCAGCGGGTTCCAGGCAATCACCCTTCTTTCCGTTCCGGTTTCGATTGCGTTGGGCCTGCTCGGGGGTCTGTTGGTGGGCTTGGGTCTCATTTTTCTTTTCCGGTCGTTCCATATCCGAGACACTATGAAAGTCATGCTGGTTTTGAGCACTTGTTTCCTGTTGGTGGCGACGGAGGACTCTTTGGAAAAATTCATTCCCTTCTCTGGGTTGCTCGGCGTCATGGCTGTCGGAGCCACTTTATTGAAAAGACGCCCGGAATTGGCCAAACGTCTGAATAATAAATTCTCCAAAATCTGGTCCGCGGCGGAAATCTTCCTGTTTGTTTTGGTAGGCTCGGCTGTCGACATCACAGCCTTGCGTGGCGCCGGTTTCGCGGCAGTTGCCTTGATTTTCGGCTCTTTGATTTTCCGGATGGTGGCGGTCTTCCTGGCGGTTTCAGGCACAAACCTGAATGCGAAAGAACGCATTTTCTCCGCGATGGCGTACACTCCGAAAGCCACTGTCCAAGCGGCTATCGGTTCGATCCCTTTAGCCGCCGGAGTCGAAGCCGGCAGCATCATTTTGAGCGTCGCCGTTTTAGCGATCATTTTGACCGCGCCGATTGGTGCCACCTTCATTGATCGGACTTACAAAACATTATTGACGAAGGATGCCGCATCAAGAAACTAAGAAAAGATACGCCCTCAAGCGCATAAGCTC
>NZ_JBAWAZ010000368.1:0-6631 GCF_049589555.1 Trichococcus sp. | reverse complement strand
AGGTGAATATGACCAGTTATCACTTGCAAGTGATAAGACGATCCCAAGTTTTCAAAAACTGGCTAATGAAATACATAAATATGATAGCAAATTATTTATTCAATTACATCACCCGGGTAGAGAAACATATTCGGCGCTTATTGGAAACAAACCAGTTGTTTCGGCATCGGCTATTCCTTGTGGTGTATGTCAACAGGAAACAAGAGCGCTAGAAACAGAAGAGGTTGAGGGTTTAGTTGGAGATTTTATTGATGCAGCAGTCAGAGCAAAGAAATCAGGGGCTGATGGCATTGAACTTCATGCGGCGCACGGCTATTTAATAGCACAATTTTTAAGTTCACATACGAATAAACGTACAGATAAGTATGGCGGTTCTTTTGAGAACAGAACGAGATTTTTAAATGAAATAATAAAAGGTATCAAAGATAGATGTGGGATGGATTACCCAATTTCCGTTCGTATCAGTGTGAATGAATTTTACGAAGTGATAGGTGTGAAAGATGGTATAGTCCCAGAAGAAGGAGTTAGGATAGCTGTTGCTGCAGAAAAAGCTGGAGCCGATCTTATCAATGTTTCGGCTGGAACATATGAGACTGGTAATGTTACTGTGGAACCAACTTCATTTGCACAAGGTTGGAGAATGGAATTAGCAAAACTAGTAAAAGAAAATGTTTCTGTTCCGGTGGTTGCAACATCGGTTATTCGTGAACCGGAATTTGCTGAACAAATGCTAAGCGACGGATATATTGATTTCGTTGGAATGGGGAGACCGTGGTTGGCAGATTCCCAGTGGGGTGAAAAGGCTATCAATGGTGACTGTAGAGACATCAGAAAATGCACCAGCTGCATGTACTGTTTTGAAATAGCGGGGACACAGTTGATTTCTGGCGGAGAAGGTACAACTTGTGCCATAAACCCACGCTTAGGGAAAGAACTAGCATATCCAGAACCGGTGAAGGATGGGGATGGCAGAAAAGTTGTGGTAGTTGGAGCAGGCCCAGGTGGATTGGAAGCTGCAAGAGTACTTGCGGAAAGAGATTTCAAGGTGACGATGATTGAAAAATCAGACCGACTGGGAGGACAGATGTATTTATCTTCCGTGCCGCCAAATAAAGAAAAAATGGGATATTTTATCGATTATTGTAAAAAACAGTTGGAAGATTATCAGGTGAACATTATTTTTAATACGGAAGCAACAGTGGATATGATAAAAGAAGTGAATCCGTATGCGGTAATCATTGCTACAGGTTCTGCACCAGTGAAACCTGGAAGCATCAAAGGAATCAGTAAAGATAATGTATTTACACCAGATGATATTTTATCTGGAAAAGTGGAAATGATAAACCGCAATATAAGTGTGATAGGTTCAGGCTTAACAGGATTGGAAACAGCAGAATATCTTGCAGAAGCCGGCAATACGGTTACAGTCTTTGAAATGATGGATAAAATCGGATTGGATGCATTCCCGCTTGTTTTAATGGATGTTACAGGGTCTTTGGCCAATGCCGGAGTCCGAATGATCCCGGGGCATAAATTGATTGAGATTAAAGATGACGGTGTATTGCTTGAAGACAGAGCAGGCGTAATTGTTGAGCACCCGTGTGATTCTGTGATTTTATCGCTAGGTATCAAGCCGGTAAATAGTCTGAAAGAAGAACTAGAAAATCTTTCTAATGTGTATACAATTGGTGATGCTGATAAATTAGGAAGAATTGCACAAGCAGTTCAATCGGGTTTTGAAACGGCTTATAATTTGAAATAATTATGCAGAAAAGAAGAATTTGTGAAAGCGGAAAAGTTTAGGCAATCACTATACAATGAAAATTCGCATGTGCACAGAATTTCTGATTCGTCTTAAAGATGCCTGCCGATGAGTTTCAAAGCACTCATCGACAGGCATCTTTTGCCGTTTCATCCAGACCGTAAGGCGCCGCCTAGCCTTGCCCGCCGGCATTGCAATTCCAATACAAATAAGTCCATATATGAGAGTTAAATGTACAAAAACGATAACATCACCTATTTTTAGATTGATATAATCAAAACATAAAATATGAAATCCGGAAGTAATATTTTTAAAAGGAGATATCTATGTGTTCTTATATTTATGAGGCAATCGAACATGGAAACAACCGTCCTTTAAAAGTTTTTGTAACATCCATCGATCATTCCAAATTTCACTGGCACTATGATTATGAACTGATTCTTGTATTAAAAGGTGAAGTCCTGATCAATACAAGTCCTGGACAGACGCTTTTGCGTGAAGGGGATATTTTTCTTCTGAATTCAAAAATGGTTCATGAGCTGCAGCGCATGGAGCAACCTAATATCTGTCTGTTTATTCAATTGAATCAGAATCTCTTTTTAGATACAAAAAATGTAAGCGGATCCTATTTTTTTTATTTGAACAGTGCACAAAAAGGCAAGTATCCAAAGAATGGTTTCGAGCATTATAAGGCCCTTGCATCAAGAATTGGCTTGGAATATCAGAAAGAAACGCCCAACATGTATCGTGTAAATTCTTATATTTATACATTATTAGCCGATTTTTTTGACTACCTTATCTATGACATACGCCAGACGTCATCCGTGATGAACCCGTTGGAGGATATCGAACTGCTGATGCAGGTAATAAATTATATTCAGGACAGATTTAAAGAGGAAGATGTTTTGGATACTCTGTATAGGTCCTTTGGCATGGGTGAAAAAACGCTGTATCGTTTTTTGAAAAAATATATTGGTCTGTCCCCCAAAGCACTTCTGATGGAAAATCGCATTCAGGCAGCAAAAGAAATGCTGCACTTTTCCAATAAAACGGTTCCCTACATCGCTGCAGAATGTGGTTTTAAAGCCGAGAACACCTTCTACAGGGTTTTCAAAAAGGAAGTCGGCGTTACGCCTAATGAATATCGGCAGAAGGACGTTTCAGAAAAATCAGATTCAGAAATCAAGGGATATTTGCAGTTTAAAATGGGTGAAGCAGTTTGTTTATTAAAAAAAATTGTGAAGGAGAAGAATGATTATGAAGTGTGATAGAAATTATCGTCTTTCTTATACGGAAAAGGCACAAAAAATAGTTGATGCCTTATCATTAGAGGAAAAGATATCTCTAATGGGAGGAACCATGACGTTGGAGAATATGTTGAAAGAAATGGAAACAAATCCCGAGGGCCACTACAACCATATTCCTTATGGTGCAGGCGGATTGAAAGAATATAGTGTCCCGCCAATGCTGTTTTGTGATGGTCCCCGCGGTGTGGTCTGCGGGACTGGAAAAAGCACATGCTTTCCGGTTTCTATGCTTAGGGGCGCATCATTTGACGCAGAACTGGAACAAAAAATCGGTCAGGCTATAGGAAAAGAAGTAAAAGCTTATGGCGGAAATTTGTTTGCCGGTGTCTGCATTAATCTCCCGTACAATCCGGGATGGGGAAGGAGCCAGGAAGTATACGGAGAAGAGTCCTTCCATCTTGGGGAAATGGGGAAAGCGCTATCAATTGGCGTTCAGGAGGAGAATGTGATTGCCTGCGTAAAACATTATGCCTTTAACCAGATGGAGATCTCCCGCTTTAAAGTCAGTGTTGACTGCGACAAGAGGACGGAACGGGAAGTGTTTTTACCGCATTTCAAAAAATGTGTCGATGCAGGTGCCGGAAGCATCATGAGCTCTTATAATCTTTATCAAGGTACCTATTGCGGCCATCATGATTATCTTTTAAATCAGGTCTTGAAAGACGAATGGGGATTTGACGGATTTATCATGAGCGACTTCGGATGGGGCATCAGAGATACTGTGGAGGCGGCAAATGGCGGCCAGAACATGGAAATGTGCGGAACCGAATATTTCGGCGATAAGCTTGTAGAGGCAGTACGGGAAGGCAAGGTGCCGGAAAGTAAAATCGATGATTCAGCGCTCCGTATCATCCGCACCTTGTTGGCTTTCACTGAGACTGATGACAAACAATGCGATAATAGCATTCTGGGCAGCAAGGAGCATGTGGCACTTGCGCTGCAATCGGCCAGGGAGGGGATTACCCTGATTCAGAACCAGGATAAGACACTTCCTTTCGATAAGAATGCACTTAAGAAACTGGTTGTGATTGGAAAACTGGGAAATAAGGAAAACATCGGAGACCACGGATCCAGCCAGGTTTTCCCTGCATATGTGGTAACTCCATTAAAGGGAATTGTAGACATCGCACCGAATGTGGAGGTTATCTACTACAGCGGCGAAAATCTGGAGCATTCCAAGGAGCTGGCTGCCGAGGCCGATGCAGTTGTGTTTGTTGTGGGATATAACCATGACGATGAAGGTGAATTTGTTTCCGAGGAACAGTCAGAGAATTATACCGGCTCCATGGGCGGAGACAGAAAATACTCCCTCGATCTGCACGAGGATGAAATACAGCTGTTACAAGAAGTCGGCCCTGTAAACAAAAATTCTGCTGCCGTTTTAATCGGAGGAAACATGATTATGATGGAGAAATGGAAAAATTCCGTCAAGGCCGTTCTTATGGCATATTATCCAGGTATGGAAGGTGGAACAGCCATCGCCGAAATTTTATTTGGCAACGTCAATCCCAGCGGAAAACTGCCTTATGTCATCCCTTATAAAGAGTCGGATCTTCCACAGGTTGATTGGGACACCACTTCTCAGCACTATGACTATTATCACGGATATGCAAAATTAGAAAAAGAAAATGTAAAACCGTCAGTTCCTTACGGATTCGGTCTTTCCTATACTCAGTTTGAACTGAAAGATGCCTTATTCAACGCTGACGACAACTTTGTGAGAGCTTCCTGCCGGATAACAAATATAGGCGATCGCGAAGGGGACGAAGTCGTGCAGATGTATGTCGGGTTTGAAAATTCTTCCATCGACAGACCCGTGAAGTTGCTGCGTGGTTTCACAAGAGTCTCACTGCGGGCAGGGGAGTCCAAAAAGGTAGAGATAAGCTGTCCTTTAGAAGAATTGAAGTGGTATAATCCTGAAACTGAGATGTTTGAGTTCGAAAATATAGTGTATCCGATTTATATCGGCACAAGTTCTGACAATAGAGATTTGCTGTGCGGAAGCATAGACATGAGAATCGAGGAGGCAATTTCATATGGACCGTGAGGAATCATTTAAAGAAAATTTATCGTATGATTTGGGTAAGACAGGACGCGGAGAGGTGTCCTTAAAAGAAAAACTGGCCTACGGTCTTGGCGATGCGGGCTGCAATTTCGTATGGACTGTTGTAGCCTCATTTCTGACATTATATTACACCGATAACGTTGGCGTCAGTGCCGCCGTGATAGGAACAATTATGCTGTTGACAAGGCTGCTGGATGGTCTTTCCGATATCGCAATGGGAATAATCATAGATAGAACGAATACCCGGTGGGGAAAGGCAAGACCCTGGATACTTCTTTCCGCTCCTCTCATGGCGATCGGATTGATACTGCTGTTCAATGTTCCGGCCAATTTCTCAGAAACAGGGAAGATCGCATATATAAGCGTTACTTATGTGCTCCTGGCGGTCGTTATTTATACGGCCTGCAACCTATCCTATTCAACCCTGCTTTCCTTGATTACGCCAAAACAGGAAGAGCGAACATCCATGAGTTCCATAAGATTTATATTTACAATGGTAACTGTTCTGATTATTTCCGTAGGCACAATGCCCTTAGTAGGAAAAATCGGCTGGGGCGGAATGTCGGTTCTTTATGGCATAATCAGCATGCTTTTTCTCCTTATTACTTTTTCGGGCACAAAAGAACGGTTTGCCGTTGAAGAGACAGAAGTCCAGAATAAGCTGAGCGTACGGGAGTCATTAAAATATTTATTTAAAAATAAATATTTTATCTATACAGCAGTACTCTTTGTCCTTAATTATGCATCAAGCGGTGCAGCTATGGGAATTGCAATTTATTATGCAAAAGATGTACTGGGGAATATTGGGATTTTCGGTACCCTGACCATGGCTGGACTGTTTCCTATGATCTTAGGACTCTTTCTCTTTCCTAAATTCGCAAGCAGATTTGGAAAATGGAAATGCTTTGTTGTTGGCTATCTCCTGCAGGCAATCGGATATCTTATGATTTTTCTTATGCCGACAAACCTTACCGTTGTTATTATCGGTCTCGTAATCAAAGGGATCGGAGCTGTTCCTCATACAGCAGGTATGTTTGCACTCGTCGCAGATGTTGTCGATTATGGCGAATGGAAACACGGTGTCCGAATAGATGGCCTAACCTACAGCGCAACAAGCTTTGGTATGAAGGTCGGTACCGGTATCGGCAGTGCCGTTGTTGGCTGGGGATTGGCCTTCGGGAAATATGATGCCGCTGCAGCGGTACAAAGTGAAAGCGCTCTAGAAGTCATAAAAGCATTATACACCTACATTCCGCTGGCGATGATTGCTATAGGACTTATCGTTCTTGCGATGTCGAATCTGGATAAAATTTATCCGACAATTATGAAAGATTTGGAAGAACGAAGAAATAATCAGACTATCTAGATTTTTAAAAATGCTTATTTATTTGAAAATATGCTTGCAAAATGCCTGGAAAATCATCATAATATTAATTATAGAAATTTCAACGCGTATAATGGTTCAGCGTGAGATCACTTTTGTGATCTCACGCATTT
>NZ_JBAWAZ010000367.1:0-31223 GCF_049589555.1 Trichococcus sp. | reverse complement strand
GTCGATCCGGTTGATCCGGTTGATCCACCGGTCATCACGACACCTTCGCAATTGGTCAATCAAGTCAACACCAATCAACAAGTCATTTCCTTGACCATCAGTGATGTATCCAGTGCTGCCAACCTCCGCCAAATATTGGCGAATTTGGCACTGCTGGACGTCAAAGCGACCTTCTTCCTGAACGGGCTGACCGATCCGACTCTGATCGATGACATCCTTGCCCAAGGTCATGAGATCGGAAACCACACTTTCACCCAAGACGATGCCACCCAGATGACAACAGCCGAATTGACGGCCGATCTGAATCAATTGGAGCAACTTGTGAAAACGGCAACCGGCGAGAGCACAACACCTTACTTCCGCGCTCCGATGGGTGAAACGAACGCAACCGTATTGGCGACAGCAGGCAGCTTGGGCTACAGCTACACAATCGGTTGGACGATCGACACCCGCGACTGGTCCGGAACGCTTTCGGCCAGCCAAGTCAGCGCGGCTGTCCTGAACAATCTTTCCGCTGGAGCCATCTATCTGCTGCACGGCAACAGCTCCGCCAGCACAACACCAACCGCTCTATTGGAAATGATCACAGCCGCTCGCGCCCTTGGTTATCAATTCACGACCATAAGCGAGTTGCTTGCCTATGAAGGCGACTACAGCTACGTGGAACCCGAACCAGAATTCGTCATCCCTGAACTGGATGATTTCGGAAATGTCACCAATCCTGTCATCACCAGGAACGATGTGACCGATGTCACCAATCCACTGGGAACAGCCGATCCGTTCATCATCCTCGTCGACGGCGTCTACCACATGTTCTTCGAAATCTTGGAAGAGTATGACATCGCGACCCAAAGCTTCACCGATGGCGTAGCACACGCCTACAGTAGCGACCTCGTCAACTGGACCTATACCCAAATCGTCCTCAGCCCCGAAACTGATGGCATCCGGGCAGCCTACCCTAGTGTTTTCGAATACAACGAAAACTACTACATGGTTCCCGATCAAGCCGGAAATGTCGAAGCCTACTTTGCAACTGACTTCCCACTCGATTGGGATTATCACTCCACTTTGTTGGAAGGAAATTTCGTCGACACAAACGTTTTCGAAGTCGGCGGCACTTGGTATTTGACGACATCCGAACAACCTTACAACAGCATCTCCTTGTACTACAACACATCAGGCGACTGGCGTAATGGCGAATGGGAACTTCATCCGGCAGGACTCATCATTGAAGAGGACTGGGTGGAAAAAGGTTACCGCGGTGCCGGCAATCCATTCATTTTTGAGGATTATATCGTGATGCCAGTGCAGGTGACGCCAGTCGCCACCAACGTCTACGGTGAGTACACCACATGGTACAAATTGTCCGACCTGTCACCAACAACGGTGACCGTCGAGCAACTCGGTACAGCCGTCGAAGCGCAGCACAACGGTTCTTGGAACGACCTGGCGATGCACCATATCGCTCATGCCCCTTACGGTGACGGCTACATCTATGTTGTCGACGGATTTGCTTATTATGCAAGCGGAACTGGGCAAGCCGAATACACAATCGGTCTCTACACAGAAATTGCCTGATACCTGAATAGCAGACTGAAAATACAAAAAACACCATGCTTGCCGCATTAATCGCGGCAAGCGTGGTGTTTTTTGTATATATCGGGTGCTCGGCGGGTCATTTCCGGAAAATGCCGCCAACCTTCTTCAGCACTTTTCCAATCAAACCGCCAATATCGTTCCTTTCCAGGATATCCGGTACCGACAGGACATAATGCAGCCCCGTTCCGGCCGGTTTGCCGTAGCGTTCGATCAGGCGCAGTTTGCGTTCATAATTCTGCTTTTCCTTGTCTGACAGCCAGGATGCATTGTAGTGATGGATCGTGTAGGAATTTTCAGTCAGGTTCATCGCCCCAGTATAATAATCACGGGGGCAGAAATAGGCTTTCGGATAGATACTGATGCCTTCTATTTGCTGGAAGGTGTCGTTTTGTTTCAGACCCTTCTCCAACAGATAATCGGTCGTGTAATGCGGACTCGGCAAAGTGTTGAAGCTGCCGTCAGGCTTGATGAAGGAGACACCTTCGTAGACGTCGCGCATGGCTTTGATGTGCGGATTGCCTTTTGCGGCACCGAACCCTAATCCCAACGCGACAAACTTGCCGTCCTCGAAGCCCATGAAAGCTTCATCTTCCAGCAGCGGATCCATATTGCGGATGATTTCCACATCCGTGTCCAAGTAGATGCCGCCTTGCGTATAGACGATATCCAAACGTGCATAATCCGGCACGAACCCCCACTTCTTCACATCGTAGGCTTCCTTCATGTAGCGATTTTTGGCTATGTCATAATTGCTTTCGTTCCATTCGATGATTTCGTAATCCGGGCAGAACTTCCTCCAGCTTTCGATGCAGGCCTTGTCTTTTTCTGGAATCGGCGCACCGCCGAACCAGCAATAATGGATGATTTTCGGTATCTTCGTCATGAGTTTCCCCTTCCGTTTTCTTTTACTTGCGCAATACTTTTTTGACGATCGCAGCCCGTTCCTCTTTGTTCAAAAGGACAATGAAGTTGAAGGCGATCGCAAAGATGCTCGTCAGGATGCCGGCAAAAATCAGCATCAGCCAGCCATCGATCGGCAGGAAATTCCGGACCAACAGCGAGAATGCCGAAGCCACGATGACCGACAAGGTGTTCTTCAGGATGGATGGATAAAAGGCCGTCCATTTGATGTTCAGGCAACGTGCCCCATAAATCGGCAGGAAGAACAGTGAGCGGATCACCGCAAATGCTGTGCTTGTACCGGCAATGATATACAATTTCATAGTATCGTCAGTTGTGAACCGCAAAGCCACCAAGACGATGATGATCGTAACAATCGAGTTGGCGAACATGTAAATCGATGTCTGCTTGACTTTATTTGTTGCCGTAAAGAGGTTCCATAGCCCTTCCAAAGGCAAGACGAACATGAACTCGATACAGGACAAAATCGTCAGCATGTACAAGAGATGCGCATCCTGGGTCGGAACCCACAATCTGTAGAAGATCTCCCCGTAGGCGAACAGCGCCGCTACCGGAATGCAGGCGAACAAGCCAAGGAACTTGATCGAAGACATCAGTTGGTTTTTCATTTCCTTATAGTCCTTCTGCGCATAGCTGATGGTCAGTTGCGGCGCATAGACGCTTGCCAAAGTCCCGAACAAAGTCAGGATCGCGCTCGGCACCGTTTTGGCGACCGAGAGCACACCCATCGCAGCCGAACTGACGTACAAGTTCGTCACAAGCAGATCGAGACCGGTAGACAGGATCGAGCTCAAACGCGTGAAGCTGTTCCAGATGCCGGACGACAGCAGCACTTTGATGACTTTCACATCAAAGTATCGCTTCCGCACCTTGATTTCGGGAGTCAATTTGCGCGTGTAATGGACATTCCAGATGTAGACGTAAACGGTGGCCACAAAGGCGGCCAGACCGACATACCAGACTGAGGGAACGAAAAAGCTGAATGCCGCGATCAGCACCGCTACCCGCAGGATGTTGGAAATGATGCCCTGCAGCGAAGTCAGGTACAGCTTGTTGCGGACGAATGTCGCCACACTGTATGTCGACGAGATGATGCTGACCAGGAAATTCAGGAAAATGAATGCCCACAGCCATTGCACATCGATCAGAATCGCATCGGAAACATTGACGATCTTGTTCAGATTCAGGATGATGATGGCCGACGGAACACTCAAGACCAAGGCTGTAAAGATATTTGCGATGACAACCGAAGTGAAATAACGGTTCGACCCTTCCACATCATTTTCGGTGATCTTGATCGTGATGAAGCGGCTGGCCATCGAGTTCAACGCGACGGTGATGACCTGCGCGTAGCCGACGAAGTTGTTCGCCAAGCCGACGAACCCATACGCCTCACTGCCGACATGCTCCACAACGAACGGGGTCAACAGGAAGCTGATCCCCATCATCACGACGAAGCCGACGACCTGCGCGATCATATTGATGGCGAATTGTTTGTTTTTATCCACTGTAACCCTCTTTTCATTCAGGGAAAAAGCTGCAGCGGCACCGGAATAATCGGGAGCCGCCGAAAGCATTCCCCTGATTACTTCGTTTTTTTATAAGTGCGGTAAGCCCAAGCGATCGGTCGCTCATAGGACAGATAGGTATTGTACAAAAAGGCCAATTTCGAACGGCCAGTCCGTTTCAAAGCATTACGCGCCTGTTTGAGGATGTCTCTGACCGTTTTTTTCGGCTCGGTCTCCTTGCGTGCATCCAATTGCAGATTGACGGATAAAGCTTCGGAGAACAGCGACTTGTAGGTGTGGTCACTCAGTTCCGGCCTGCCCACCTCGTGGAAAAAGGCTGCCCGTTCAAGCAACGCTTCCATATAATCAAGTTTGTTCTGCAGCCGGAAGCCGGTTTCTCCCATGATGCTGTCCTCGCGTTGCCAATAATAGTAGAGCGGCTTTTTCGAAATCGCTGTCTGCGGCGCAAAATGGAACAGCTTGTAGGTCGTGAATTCGTCCTCATGCAGTCTGCCCACTGGGAAACGGATCGTTTTGAACAGGCTTGCCTCAAACAGTTTCCCGCAGGCCATGACCAGTTGCGGATGGAAGTCATCGCCCAAGTCGATGTATTTCGCCAGAATAGCGTCATTCTTCATGACCGTCACCATTTCCGGTTCGGTCACCACTGGCAACTCCTCTGTTGTTGTCTTAAGGAAATTGCAGAGCGAAATGGCGCTGCCGGTTTCCATCAACAGATCGTACAGATAGGCAATGTACTCTGTCGGAACCCAATCATCACTGTCCAGGAAGGTCAGGTAAGCCCCCTTCGCTACAGCGATGCCGGCGTTGCGGGCGTCCGACAGCCCGCCGTTCGCTTGATGGATGACCGTGATGCGGCTGTCCTTTTCGGCATAGTCATCGCAGATTTTGCCGCTGTTGTCCGGAGATCCGTCGTCCACAAGAATGATGTCCAGATTTTTGTATGTCTGTGCCAAAATCGAATCCACGCACCGGGGCAAATAAGCCTCGACTTTGTAGACCGGCACGATGATGCTGATCAATTCGTTCATCTCAATACCCTTTCTTGTTGCCCTTGATGGCTAATCAGCCTTTGCCCAGGGCAGCTTTTATTTTGTTGAATACGCTGTAGTACAGATAAAGTGTCACGCTCGCTTTTCTCTTCATCAGGTTCAGTTCCAGCTTTTTGCGGGACTCCACTGCCTCCAAATCGATTTTTCCGAGTGTGGCGGCCAATTCGTCATCTGCCAGAATCTTAGCGATGTTGCGGATTTTCTCGCGGAACGGGGCTGGATTGCCTTTGTGCGCCTCGTTCGCCAACGACAACAAAGCGATGATGATGTAGCGGTTGGCAAGACGCGTTGCCAATGCGCTCGTTTTGCCTTCGCGCACCAGCAACTCCTGCAGCTTCGCAAAAGCCTGTTTCTGTCGTTGATGGAAATGCGGCTTATAGGCCATCACGGTTGAGCTTTCATGGACGCGGTAATGGTAATAGGCACCTGCATCGATGGCGATCCGTTCGCATTTCAGGAAAGCTTCGACGCAGACAAGCAGGTCTTCCATAAAGGCGACTTCCTTGTCGAACCAAATGTTCTCCTTTTCGAGCAGATCGCGGCTAATCAGAAGCCGGCAGACGCTGCCCATTATGTCCGTTTCGCCGCTCCGGAAGCTCGGCTTGGCGATGACATTCGCAACTATTTCATCGAGGATGGCTGCCTTTTCGATGGCGCCTGTCTGTTTCATCAGAACGGGCACGGTGCCTTCCTTCGACTCCTTGACATAGTTGCACATGCAGATGTCCGCTTGTGCCGTCGTCAGCACCGAAAGCATGCGTTCATACATTTCTGTATCCACCCAGTCATCGGGATCGACGAAACCCACATAATCTCCGGTCGCTGCGCGCAGTCCGTCGTTTCGTGCTTCTGAAACGCCGCCATTCGGCTTATCGATCAGGCGGATTCGATCGTCTGTGGCGGCCAATCCCACACACACGGCCAGACTATCATCGGTAGAACCGTCGTTTATCAGTATGATTTCGATTTCCTTCAGCGTCTGCTCTGTCAGACTGCTGACGCATTGATTTAAATAAGGTGCCGCATTATAGACCGGCACGATGATGCTGACCCTTGGTTTCAACCTAGGTCCTCCTCCCAATCCTGCCGTGCAGGATGTATTGGCTAGCGCCGCACTTTCACTTACGGTGCGCGCAACAAGCCCATTACCTTCTAGTATAAGGTAATTACTAAGAATGAAAAAGGAAAAATAACAATCTTAACGAAATTGTAAAAGCGGATCGGGCAACAAAAAAGACGAGACACACATTCTCGTCTTTTTTACCATGCTATCATTGCCATTCTAATTCCGTCCTCAACACCTTTTGGACGCAGTTCAATTCCGCCCCGTCCACGAAGCTGTAGTAAATATCGTTGCGCGGCCGTCAATACGACCCCAAAAATTAGCCTCAATACCCAGACTGTTTTCTTGTTGTGGCCTTTTTGTTGCTCCACTATGTCTTCCGCTCTTTCTCGCAATAGCACAAAACACAGCCAATAGAGGTCTGTGTTTTGTGTCTTTTTCATTTTTAATAGCTGGAATCGTAGACAGGCGTCTCATCGTAAACCGGTTCTTCGTAGTAGGTTTCATCCGTATACGTGTCCTCTTCATAGGAATAAGGATCCGAATAGTTCGGTGTATAGACGCCGCTTTGATCATAAGTCGAAGTATCATCCGACGTCTCCGAATTGGAGGAATCGCTCTGATACGGTTGCGTGTCGTAGTCAGGTTCGTTCGTCGAGGTCGGAATCTCATCAAGCGTAATTTCCGGCAACTCCAGCTCAGCACGCAACATATTAGATAGACGCAGCCGTTCTTCCGGATTCACGTAATAATAATAAATTTCATCGATATAAACTTCCTGCCCCTCGACATAATACTGCTGGAAGGTCTCCAAGGATTTGCGGTAGCCGCTGGCGATCGAGATGATTTCATCCAAGCTGATGTTCATCTGGACATTGTTTTCTACCGTAGTCAGGATGTCCTTGTAGTTCACGACGGTGCCCATCGTCAGCACCTTGTCCAGGATCGCCTTGATGACCATCTGCTGCCGCTTCTGTCTGCCGAGGTCGCCTTCCGGATCCTGCTTCCTCATCCGCGAAAATTGCAGCGCTTCGAAACCGGTGAAGATACGCGTCTCGCCTTCGATGAACTGCGGGCCATAAAAATCGAAGGTCAGCGGACTTGTGATTTCGATCCCGCCGACCGCATCGACGATTTCCGTCAAGCCGTCGAAGTTCACTTCGACATAATAGTCGATCGGGATGTTCAGGAATTCCTGGACCGTATTAATGGACATTTCCGTTCCGCCAAAAGCGTAAGCATGGTTCATCTTGTCATAATAATCGCCGTAATAATCGTACACATCACTGTATCCGACTATTTCCGTATAGGTATCGCGCGGAAGGCTCAGCAGCGTCGTCGTCCGCGTGTTCGGGTTCACCGTGCAGACGATGATCGTATCGCTGCGTCCCGTCTCCGACCGTTCCTCTTCCGCCGAGCCGGTATCGGCACCCAACAACAGGAAGGAAATCGGCTGCGTTGCAGTCTCCACTTCGATCGATTCCTCTCGCTTCTCCACGACGCTCACTTCCGTGAAGATCGACTCAGCCGTGCTGCCGATGTCGGAATAGGCTTTTAATACATAGGCGATGGTACCGACCATCCCCAGCAACAGCACCGATAAAACACCCTTCAGAAGCCGCTTCTTTGTTTGCCTTCCTTTTCTGGTTTCATTCATCTTTTCCAAACCTCTTTCTCTTCGAATGGCCTGCCGTTTGGATGGAGCAGCACCGTCTCAGACCTGATCCCATTCCGATTTTGTTCTGATTTCTCTCCAACCAGCATACCTCCAGCAAGTATTTTACTGCACAAACCGTGCGTTATTCACCAATTCCACAAAAACAGCCCCACAATCCCACAACCCCTTCATTCGGATAGCGATTGCTGCATAATCCTAACTATAGTATCAATAAAACGCTAAACATTCAAGATGGTTTCGCCGTTCCCGGCCAAAATACACGCAAAAGAGCAGGATATTCAAGAATCCACAACGATTCAGGAATACCCTGCTCCTATTATTTCCGTTTTTTGAAGAAGCCGAACTTTTTTTTGCGGTTCAGAACAGCCATAGGCGCCTCGGTCTGCACAACGTCTCCGTTGATCATATCTTTGGCATTCTGCTGAAAATCCAACATCTTTCCGATCCCGAATTCACCATCCAGCTTATCGAAGGCTTCCCGCATATGGAAAGACCGACCTCTTGTATTGTGCGCATCTGACGCGATAATATGCACCAAGTTCGCTTCAATCAGTCTGCTGCTGAGCTCTGCGATTTCCTTCCCGAAGATTCCGACATAGCTGCTGGCAGTCAGCTGTGCCAATGCACCTCTCTCGATAAACGGCAACAGCACGTTCGGGTCTGCGATGACGGCTTGGTTGCGCTCAGGATGAACGATTACAGGCGTGATGCCCCTCTGCTGCAACTGAAAAAAAAGCGATTCCGCATAATGCGGAATCGACAGCGTCGGGAATTCGATCAGCAGATACTGATTATCCAAATCGGCAAAAAGGATATCATCGTTCTCCACATCCGCAAGCAATTCACCATTAATGCGCACTTCCTGTCCGGGAAACAACTTCAGCGCAAAGCCCCGTTTATCGAACTCTTCCTGCAGCTCGGCCGTCTTTTTTTCAACCAGATTTTTCACGTTTTCATAGCTGCCGTTTTTATGGTGCGGCGTCACAAGAATATGCGTGATGCCTTCAGCAACAGCCAGTTCAGCCATCGCTAAGGAATCATCCAGCGTCCGGGCTCCATCATCAATGCCAGGCAGCATGTGACAATGCAGATCGATCATCAGGCATCACCTTCGCTCTTAGCGCCATAACCATAGCCATAGCCGTAATAATCATAAGGACTGTAGCTGTTTGAATCGACACCATTGAATACGACACCCAGAATGTTGGCATTTACCATCTCCAACAGTTCCTTCGCATGATGGACAGCAGCCTTTCGGGAAACACCATGGCGAATGACGAAAATGACGCCATCCGTTTTCGTGGACATGATCTGCGCATCCGTCACGGAAGTGATCGGCGGCATATCATAGATGATGATGTCAAAAGCCTGCTCCAGCTTTCCGATAAGGGCAGTCATCCGATTCGAGTTCAACAATTCAGAAGGATTCGGTGGGATGGGACCGCTCGGCAAAGCGAACAATTTTGTTCCTTCGATTTGGCTGATTACATCAGCGGCTTCTTTGTTCTGAGAAGTCAACAGCGTAGTCAAGCCTTCGCTGTTGTTCAAGCCAAAGGTGCGTTGCAAGGTTGGCTTGCGCAAGTCGGCATCGACCAAAAGGACTTTTTTCCCCTGATCGGCAAAAACGGAAGCGAGATTTACGGAGACCGTCGATTTCCCTTCCCACGGACCGGAAGAAGTCACCACCAACGATTTCAAATCCTGGTCAACCATCGAAAATTGGATATTGGTGCGGATCGTTCGGTATTGTTCCGCAATAACTGATTTTGGCTTCATCATGGAAATAAGGCTCAAACCTTTGCGTTGCAGGCTATCCAATTTTTTGATTTTTCTTTTGTTAGATCCAAACATGCTCTGTCCCCCCTATACCCTTCTGTTTGTCTTGCGCGTCAGCTCTTCTTTTGTTGGCGAGAATCTTGTCGAAACAACCTCTTCTTCGCTCATCTGCAAAATGGCACCCAAGTTTGCCCAGCCCATCTGTTCGATGAATCTTTCGTCCTTTACGGTTTTATCCATGAACTCAGACAAGAAGGCCAAGCCAACCCCGATCATCATGCCGACCAGCAGCCCCAACACCAAATTCATAGGTGTATTGGGTGAAACGGCATTCGTATTTACGACCGCCTCCGAAAGGATCGTCACACTGTTGACATCCAAAATGCTACCGATTTTTTGCTCGAAGGAACTAGCCGTTGCATTTGCCAATTCTGCAGCCGCATAAGGATTTTCATCGGTCACGGTCACACCAAAAACAAGCGAGTCCGCTTCTGTCTGAACCGTTATCTTATTGCGCAATTGCTCCAAGGATATGTCAGAATCTGTATTTGCGATGACATCCTGTAAAATGATTGGTTCCTTGATTATGCCCTGATACGTATTGATCAGGCTCAAGTTCGTCTGGATATCCGTGTTCGTGATCGCCTGTTCCGCATTCTGGGTCTGATTCACCACGATTTTTGAAGTCGATTGATAAGTCGGCGTCACCAAAAAGAATGTATATAGTCCGGCAAGCAATAACCCCAACAAACTCCAAATGATGATTCTGCCGACCCGTTGTCTTATTATTGCACATATTTCAGATAAAGATATTTCTTCCTCCATGATTAACCCCCCGCTATCTACTTTTTATAAAAAATTTAACCCGTATGAGAATAAAAAGCCTAGATGCGACATCCAGGCTCGTCAACGTCTTTAATTGTACTATATCTAACAAAAAATAACTATAAATAACTAGAAATAAATAATAAAAGTATTAGTCAACCATTTTTGTCAACCATTTTTTTGATCCTTGCCTTCAATTTTGTTTGGATTTTATTTGGATATTGAATCAACTTTTCTTTTGATAATAATGGTAACGGCTTGCGTCTTCCGCATTGACGGGTACGCGGTTATAGACTGCTCCTAAAACATGGGCGTTCACCCGTTGTAACGCTTCCGATGCTTTCGCAGTATCCGCCTTGGTCGAAACCCCATGTTGAACAACAAAGATGGTACCCTCCGCACGCCCAGCCACAATCTGCGCATCCGCAAACCCTAAAAGAGGCGGCGTATCATAAATGATAAGGTCGAATTGCTCCTCGAATTCCTTCTCCAAATGGATCATCCGTCTGCTGGAAAGCAATTCTGCCGGATTTGGCGGCGTAGGACCGCCTGTTAAGACCGACAAGTCGGCCAATCTAGTGGCTTGCACATAATCCTGGACAACGCCTGTCGGATTGTTCAACAAGTCCGTCAGTCCATGCACATTAGGAAGAGCGAAATGTTCATGGACGGTCGGTCGCCTGAAATCACAGTCGGCCAACAAGACACGTTTTCCTTGTTGGGCGATTGTGATAGCCAAGTTGATGGCGACAGTTGACTTGCCGACGTTATTGCTTGCCGAAGTAATCGCAAGCGAACGGAGACTAGTGTCCACCAGGGAAAAACGGATGTTCGTCCGAAGCACACGGAACTGCTCAGAGATGCCAGCAGACGGCAACGCCATGGTGATGGCAGCGCTCTGGGGAGATGATTGACTGTTTTTTCTTCTGAACATGACTTAGCCTCCGATCCGATCTTGTGCCGTTTCCAGCTCATTAAATTGGGTTATTGCTGCGAATTCTTCCTTTTTTATCTCTGATACGACGCCGAGGTCCAGCCAGCCGATCTTCTGCGAAATAAATTGGCTGTCCTTCAACGTATTGTCCATGAAAGTTTGCAAGAAGGCGATGCCTACACCCAGCATGGTTCCGACCAACACCCCCAGCACCAGATTCATCGGCACGTTCGGCGAAATCGGATTGGCATTGACGGTGGCTTCTGAAATAACCGTGACGTTTTCGACGTTCATGATTTTTCCGATGCTTGTCTGGAAGGTCGCTGCAATCTCATTTGCGATGGTGGCTGCTTCAGTCGGACTCGTCGTGGTGACTGTCAAAGAAAATACCTGTGAATCTGTGTTCGAGCTGATGGATACCATACTTGCTAATTGCCCAACGCTGTAGCTGGCCTCCAATCTTTCTTGGACTTCTTCCAATATCACTGGCCCTTTGATGATGTCTTTATATGTACTGATCATCTGCACATTCGTATTGATGTCTTCAAGTTGAATTTCACTGAGTGTATCAGACTTATGATTCACCAACATTTGGGTTGTTGCGGCATAAGTCGGGGTCACCGCAAAAAAAGTGTACAAAGCTGAAACCGAAAGCCCAAAAAATGCCAAAATAGTGATTAAAAAAATTCGCTGTTTCAGGATTTCGAATATCTCGCTTAATGATATTTCTTCTTCCATAAATGTTCCTCCGGTTAATGTGAGATAGGCTAAAAAAGATACAGCATGCCCGTTGTCCCTGTGTTCATTATTTTTGTTGCGTCAATATTTTCGCGCCTTCTTTGGTGATGGCAATCGTGTGCTCGAATTGGCAGCTCAGTCCGCCATCTTTCGTACGGGCCGTCCAGCCGTTATCGTCCATTTTTGACTTCCAAGCTCCCGTGTTGACCATCGGCTCGATCGTAATCGTCATGCCTTCCTTCAAACGCAGGCCTTTGCCGGCATCGCCGTAATGCGGAATGGACGGACTTTCATGCATCGTCGGTCCGATGCCGTGGCCGATGAATTCGCGTACGACAGAGAAACCTTCGCCTTCTACATACGTCTGGATCGCATGGCCGATGTCGCCGACACGGTTGCCTACTATCGCCTGCTCAATCCCCAGGTATAAAGCCTTTTCGGTCACTTCCATCAGACGTTTCACTTCCGGTGTAGCTTCGCCGACCACATAACTCCAGCAGGAATCGGACATGGCACCTTTGTAGTTCACGACTGTATCGACCTTGATCAGATCGCCGTTCTTCAGTACAAATTTGCCAGGGAAGCCGTGACAAATCTCGTCGTTGACGCTCGTGCAAGTCGCATACTCGTAGCCCTCAAAACCGATTTGTTCGCAGATGGCGCCAGCAGCTTCGATGCGTGACTGCACGAAATTATTGATCTCCATCGTAGTCACTCCCGGATTGATGAAACCGCGCAATTCCTCATGGATTCCCGCCAAGATTGCCCCGGACTCTTCCATAGCTTGAATTTCGCGTTCAGATTTTAAAGTTATCATATTTATTCTATCCTCTTCCTATAAATTATTCTTTTTCATTATACATGAAATGAGGGGGATGGCTAAATATTTTTTATTCAGTGATGAAATTCTTGCCTACCCGGAAGCCTCGCCGGAGTTGCGGTATGCGGGGGACCGGCACCTCCGGTCAGCGCCGGCTTCGCCGGAGGTGCGGTACCGTCCCGAGGCTCTCCTCCGGCGAAGGTTCCCTCGCCGGAGAAGCGGATTTTCCGGGGTGTTAACTCCGAGGAGCGATGCCTTCCCCGGAGCTGAAGTAGCCGAACGGGCAGTGAAGTTTGCACCGCAAAAAAGACGACCTCATCCGAGATCGCCCTGCTTTACCGCATACATAAGCACAAATCATTCTTCATCCTGGTAGCCATAATAATAGCTGTGCTCGTTTTGGCCGCCTGGAGTACGGTTGTAGACGACGCCCAATACGTTGGCATTGACCATCTTCAACGAATCCGCGGCCTTCAGAACCCCCTCTTTCGTATCCTCACCAAAGTGCACGACGAAGACGGCGCCATCGACCCGACCGGACAGGATTTGTCCATCAGTAAAACCCAGCAGCGGCGGTGTATCGTAGATCACCAAATCAAACCTTTCCGCAACATCCCTTTCCAATTGCTTCATCCGATTGCTCGAAAGCAATTCTGCCGGATTCGGCGGCACCGGTCCGCCAGTAAGAATGGACAGCCCTTCCACTTCGCTCGTGTGAAAATAATCATCGATGCCCTTCCCTACGTGATTGGCCAATAAATTCGTCAGCCCTTCGTCATTGTGTATTCCGAATTCGCGGTGAACGGACGGCCTTCGCAGATCGCAATCCACCAACAGAACCTGGTTCCCTTGCAAAGCAAAAGTCACAGCCAGGTTAGCGGCCACGGTTGATTTACCGGCCGCTGATGTAGCTGAAAGGACAGCCAGTGACTTCAGCTTTTTGTCGATCATCGAGAATTGGATGTTGGTTCTGAGTGTCCGGAACTGTTCCGAGCCGGGGGAGTTCGGCATGGCCAAAGTGATGAGGCCGTGTGTGCGGCTCGACTTTTTCGCTTTTTTATTTTTCTTTTTTGTTGCCTCCACCATCATCGTTTCCCCCTTTTGTTGCCGACATCCACTGTCTGGCTGACTTCACTATTCTGAAGGATGACGTCAATCTTTTCTTTTGTCAGGTCGGCAACGGTCACGAGCCGTTCGCGGCTCTTGCCTGTGTGTGCAGAAGACTGTTGTTTCGTTTGTTTCTTGGGTCCCCCATTTTTCCCCGGCACTGCTGCGACAGCAGAATGCACTTGTTCTTGTACTTGTTCGAACAAGACAGACGGTTCTTCATCAGGAATCCGTTTTGTCTTTGTCGTTGATCCAGCTTCAGCAACTTTAGCCACTTTTTGTTTCTGCATGTTCGCGATTGCCGTTTTTTCTTCTTTGCTGAGTTCGGAAATGACTCCCAAGTTCGGCCAACCGATTGTTTGAATAATATACTGCTGATCATCGATAGTCTTCGCCATCGCAAAGCGCAGCATCGCTGCCCCAAAGCCGACCAATAGCCCCACGCCCAACCCGATCAAGAGATTGTTCAGGATGTTTGGGGATACCGGTTCCCTGCCCACTACCGCCTTGGAGATGATTTTCACGTTTTCGATGTTCATGATCTCTAAGACATTAATCTGAAATGTACCCGCGATTTCATTGGCTATCGAGGCAGCTTCCTCCGGATCGGGGGAAGTGACCGCCAAGGAGAAGACCTGCGATTCCTCATTGGCACTGATGAAAACCATATCAGCCAATTCTTCTTCGGTATAATCGAGTTCCAGATGATCTTTGACGTTGCCCAGGATGACGGGGCCCAGGATGATATCCTTGTAGGTGTTGATCATCTGCACATTCGAATCGATGTCATTCAGCACCAAGCCATCCACGGCGTCCGCACGATTCACCAATAGTTGCGTCCTCGCTTCGTACAAAGGCGTCACCCATAAAAAGGTGTAAGCTGCCGCAAGCAACAGGCCCACGATACCGATGCTGATGATCATCCCCAATCTCTGTTTGATTAATGCTGTTAGGTCCCTCAAAGAAACTTCTTCTTTCATGTTCTCCCCTCCGCATGTTTGGCTTGCAACCCTTTTCTCCTAAAAATCAGGTATATGTAGAACACATTTTGTATACGGTTACATTATACCACAGAATATAATGTAAGAAAAAATTAATGTGCTCAATAACGCGATGATGCCGCACCAAAAAACCAATTGATACGCGTCACGATCCGATCCAGATCGGCATCCGTCATCTTCGTGTCCGACGGCAGGCAGAAGCCACGCGAAAAGATATCCTCCGAAACACTCGGCTCTTCGGGGTTGTGGTTGAAGAACGGTAAACCTTTAAATACTGGTTGCAGATGCATCGGCTTCCAGATTGCCCTGCCTTCGATGTTCTTCGCCGCGAGGTAATCGAGCAGAGCCTTCGGACGCAGCTCGCATTCTGGATTGATCGTCGCGCAGCTGAGCCAATAGTTTGGCTCACCGTAAGGCGCAATCGGCATCATCTCCAACTCATCCAAATCACGGAAAGCTTCCATATAATATTCAAAAATATATTTCTTTTTGGCGATGCGCTGATCGAGCACCTTCAGTTGGCCACGGCCGATGCCGGCCACGACATTGCTCATCCGGTAATTATAGCCGATTTCCTTGTGCTGGTAATAAGGGGCGTTTTCTTTCGCCTGTGTCGCCCAGAACGTCACCTTGTCGATGACGCACTTTTCGTTCGCCACCAACATTCCCCCGCCGGACGTCGTGATGATTTTGTTACCATTGAAGGAATAGATGCCGACAGCGCCGATTGTGCCGGTCTGCTTGCCTTTGTAGGTGGCGCCTAAGCTTTCGGCTGCATCCTCAAGAATCGGAACGCCGTGCGCATCCGCGATGGCCTTGATGCGATCGAAATCAGCAGATTGGCCATACAGATTCACGACAACAATCGCTTTGGGATGAGGATATTTGTCAAAAGCCTTCTCCAACGCCTGCGGGGACATATTCCAGGATTCGCGCTCCGAATCGATGAAGACCGGTGAGGCGCCCTGATAGATAATCGGATTGGCCGATGCAGAGAAAGTCAAGGACGGGCAGAAGACAACGTCACCTTTCCCGACGCCCAAATACATCAAGCCCATATGGATGGCGGCCGTTCCGGAAGACAGTGCATCCGCATAATTCGCACCGGTATAAGCGCAGATTTCCTGTTCAAAACCGGTGACGTTCGGTCCCAGCGGTGCGATCCAGTTAGTGTCAAATGCCTCTTTGATGTATGCCATTTCCATTCCCGACATGTGCGGTGTAGCCAACAGTATCTTTTGGTCGTTCTTATTCAACATACCCATCTCCTTTCAAGCAAGGCAGAAAGCTTTCTAACGCATCGACTAAGTCGTGTCTTGTTTTTTTATATAGCCTATTTTTCCAACTACCTGGATGGTTTTTTCCAATGCATATCTCCCCTTCTCAAGCTCGTCATGGTTCAAGTAGTTCAGACGCATTCGCCTGTTCCTGTTGCGGGAACGGTTGATCAACTCTTCATTGCTTGCATCAGCGAAATAAACCTTACCGGGCAACAACTTGTTTTCGAATAACCTTATTGCATCAAATTCTTTGGTGCCGCAAAAATAGATGGACCAAACCGCTTGAAAAAGTCCTTGATCCCAAATGTATGGGTAATCCGCATCGTTATTCAAAGAATACAAGCGCACATTCAAATGCCAATTGGACAAAACCGAATACAGATCCTTTGCATTTTTTTGCCCAGACGACAGAATAATTTTTGTATCCCTAATAAATGCTTTTGGGGATCGCATAAACACCTGCAGCATATAAAAAAGCTTAATGGCTTGTCTGCCGAACTTGCTCTCGGGTAGTTCTGCGTTTACATCGATTAATCCCGGGTTATTTTTTTTCATATTTCCGACTAAGGTTGTTTTCCCTGATGAAGGCATACCCAGCACTTCGGCATAATTATCTTTGCTGGCGTATTTTTGCGAATTCAAAATAAACATGGCCAGGTCCCCTTTCCCATCGAATGAATGCATCTATTGGTGTCTGCAGGCATAGTTGATCAGGGTATCCTTGACTTCTTCCGCAGGCAGATTTTCCAGATTGGCCGCAAAAGCGACCGTTTCCTCCAGCGGGTAGCGGGAGGCCTTGCCGACAAAGATCTTGTCATATACTTTCCGTTCAAGCGCGCTCCGGTCGGCCAACAGTTCTTCGTATATTTTTTCGCCCGGACGGATACCCGTCTCGATGATTGGGATTTCCTCTTCCGTGTAGCCTGAAAGTTTGATCATCTTTTTGGCCAAATCGTGTATCTTGACGGGTTCGCCCATATCCAGAATGAAAATCTCCCCTCCACGGGCCAGTACCCCAGCCTGGATGACCAGACGGCTTGCTTCCGGGATGGTCATGAAGTAGCGGATCATGCGGAAATCGGTCACCGTGACTGGCCCGCCCTTCGCAATTTGATCCTTGAACAGCGGGATGACGCTACCGCGGCTTCCCAGCACATTGCCGAAGCGGACGGCCGCAAAATTGGTCTGGCCCGGCTCATTCAGTGCGGTCACAATCATCTCCGCCAAACGTTTCGTCGAACCCATGACATTGGTCGGGCGTACTGCTTTGTCCGTCGAAATCATGATGAAGCTCCCAACCCCAGCTGATTTGGCAGCTTCCGCCATATTCTTGCTGCCGAAGACGTTATTCTTCACCGCTTCGAGCGGATTCCACTCCATCAAAGGGACATGTTTATGCGCCGCGGCATGGAAGACGTAATCGGGACGGTATTTTTCCATGACATGGAAAATCCGTTTCCGGTCCTGCACATCCGCTATGACCGGCAAAATGGTGATGGCGTTACCGTAAATGCCCGATAACTCCTTGTGGATCAAGTAAATCGAGTTTTCTCCATGCCCCAAAAGAATGATGCTTTTCGGCTCGAATCGCGCTACTTGGCGACAGATTTCCGATCCGATCGAACCTCCGGCCCCGCTGATAAGGACCGTCTTCCCTTTGATTTTGTCATAAATCAGTTCGTTGTCCAGCGTTACTTCATCCCTACCCAGAAGGTCGCAGACGTTGAGGTCGCGGAAACGGTTCACCGACAGTTTGCCCATCATGACATCCTCTATCTTCGGCATCTGGTTTACTTTCACCCCAGCCTGGTTGCAGATATCGAGAATACGCTCCATCTCTTTTGCCTTCAAAGACGGGATGGCGATCGTCACCTGATCGATATGCAGTTCATTCACGAGGTCCGGAATGTCCTCCTCCTTGCCCAAAACCGGGATGTCCATCAGACGGGAGCACTGCTTGCTTTCATCCCGGTCGACAATGCCGACGATCTTGATTGCATTCGGACGGCGCATCAGACTGGAAATGAAAATGCTCCCTCCTTCGCCCGCACCGACAACCAATGTCCGGATTTTCCCCTTATCCTCGGTGCGCATTTGTTGGGTAACCCCCTCATGATATTCGTGGACACCGCGCCAGATGATCCGGATGCCGGGAATGAACGTCATGGAAAAGAAGTACATCAACAGAATGTAACGCATGCTCACCAGACGGATCAAACCGGTGGAGATGATTGCCGACAGCAGGAAAGCGATGCTCAGGGTCCGGACGGTACTGACGATTTCGTTGACGCCGGTGTAGTCGGGGAGGTTCGCAAACAAATGCCGACTTCCCCCCACCACAAGATAAATGCCGGCAGTTATTCCGATCATCATGATATAGAAGACGGTCGGTTGACTGATGTAGTTCTCCAGCAGCCCGTACGCCAACAATGCCGCAAGCACAATGCAGGCGCTGTCCGCCAACATGAGCAAGATGGCCTTCCTCCTACGAGAAAACGCTTTCATTTCATTCACCATCCATTCAATAATAGATTTCTTTTTTCAGCTGAACGAACCCGCTCAAGCATGAGGCGAAGATCCGCCTCTTTCCTAATCAGCATCGTGCATCCTCAGTCATCATCTTTGTGTATCTTTTCCACTGCCGGAGCCTTCCCCTTCTTTTTTAATAAGCCGCTCAGAAGCGAAACAAACGGTTCATATCCTTTCGTGACCCATAAATATGCCCCATATAGAGCCATTGTCAAAAACAACTTGAAGCCAAACGACAAGAGTACATTCGTGATGGGTACGTAAGGCGTCACCAGTTCCAGGATGGCCACCATAATCACTATAGCCAGCAGGTCCTTCGAAAAATGCGTCAGGAATCCAATCGGTGATTTATGGAACCCTTTCGTCATCAACATCGTTATCGTAGTGAACATATTGCCCCAATTCGCTACTGCCACTAACAGCGCGATTGTTTCAATGCTCCCGGTCCTTACGCCGAGAATGATGAGGGCACCCGTGAACACGGCATTGATGCACCCGGCTTTAAACAATGTCTTTGTGTCCCCGAGGCTTTGGAAGATAGCCTTACTGGTGGATACAAACAAGATCGGGTAAATGGCAGTCGATAAATATTGGAAAGGTTTGACCGCCTGCAGCCATTGATCCCCATAGAGCAAGGCAATGATTTCATAGCCTGCAGAAAAACAGAACGGGATGCAGAAGGCCGCAACCTTGGAAATCAGTTCCTGGATCTTCATGTACTTGACGTAAATGATCTCTTTCACGTGTTGGTACTCGGATAAGATGGGATGCAGAACCGGCGCTATGATGCCACCAGTAAAGTTGACAGGGTATTTCGTTATTTTGTATGCCATGTCGTAAAAGGCCAATGGTTTGCTTCCTAAAACAATACCGATCAACAGATTATCCAAGTTCTGTTCGAAATAATTCATCAGATTGGAGGCAAATTGAAATAAGCTGAACGCCGCCACCCCTCTGATTGCCGCAAAGTTGATTCTGGCGGTGATTTTTACTTTTGAAGTCTGTTTATTCCACATGAATTTCATGAATGCGGAAGCGATCGATTGCCAGATGAGCGCGTAGTACTTGAAGCCTAGCAGTGCCAAAAAAATGGCTAACCCATACCCTGCAACATCAACGATTATGACCCGGATGCCGATGAGGGCAAATCTTTTTTCCTTCATCAATACCGCTTTCGGAACCATGTTGATGGTATTGAAAAATACGGATAAGGAAAGGATGATGCAGATCATGACATAGACATCACTCTTATAAATACGGGCAATGGGGTACCCCAACAGCATGAACAGCAAAGCCAACACGAATCCGAGAAAGATGGTAAAAGTAAAGATGGAATCGATATCCTTTTTGCTGAGGTCTTTCTGTTGGATGACAGCCGCCCCGAATCCCAGATCCGATAATCTTTCGAAAAATGTAGTGAACACCATTACGGCTGCCACAATTCCATAGTCGTCCGGCACTAAAATGCGCGAGAGGATAGCGGTAAAAATGATGTTCATAAAAACAGCAGAATATCTGGAGGCTGCATTGATCGCGGCCGCTTTTTTGATTGACATATCACCCAAAACTACCATCCCCTCCCGCCATTGCGCTGCAATCCTGCAGCCGCATCACCGGAGCAGTATATCTCTTGCGGCATTTTCCGGTTGTCCGGCAAGCAAGGCTGCCGGCACCACCGCTGTCTCCTTATCAGTAGCCTGTTTTTTGTGCAACACATTCAGCAACACGAAAATCATCCAGAATAGTGACTGACGTTGATTCAGCAAGGTCAAGCTTTCCAGGAACAACGAAAGCACAATGGCTATGTTTATGGTCGACAACACACCTATGTTTTTCCAGATCCAATACAGCAGCGCTGCAGTAGGCAAGATACCGTAATAGAACAACATGCTCAAAAGCGTCGAATGAACTTCACCGTCCAGATAGGACTGATCGAAACGCTCTTGGTACGATTCCCCCGCCCCATAAAGGAGCTTTTCAGGATAGAGATAGAGCCTGTCTATGCCCCGCTCCTGGATGTTCGTCGGACCGGCCGCACTTTCGTTCATTCTGCTCAACTTTTCCTCCGCCCGTGCGACGATGCTGGATTCCGATAGGTCGGCTGCATAATCACCTATTTCCGGGCTGAACAGCACCAGTGCAGCCAAGAAAGCCGTCACAGTCAGTATGGACCGCACGCTGTGTTGGCGTTGGGCGAGCATCTTGACATTCGGTAACGCTTCCAATCCGTAGAACAGCATCATCCCCATCAGCATCCCAGCGGAAGCAGTAAAGAAAATCAGCGCCATTGCGATGACGTGATACACCCAACTGAGTTTCCCCCCCTTGATGCGACTGATCAAGAAAGCCATCATCAAGGAAATATAAACGAAAAAAGCCATCTGGTTCGGATCGTTGAATGTGCCCATGTAGCGAGAAGCCGCAAAATATCTCCCGATTCCGGTGATGTAGAAAAACAGCTGCAGGATCAAATTGATCTTACAGACCCGAGCCACATTCACCAAAAAAGCACCCTGTTCTTCCGCGTATGCCCTGAATGTCAAGACAACCAACAGATTGTAGACGTAGTACAAGGAGGCCTGAATGAAATTGCTTTCCCCGTAGAGCACGCCATAGAACAGGTTGATCGCAACGATACAGACGACAAAATAGAATAGCCACTTGTCGTTTTTATCGATGCTGATTTTTTCCGCTTTCTTTACGAAAAAGACATAAAGACCAAAGGACAGGATGAAGAATACGTCCGCGATCTGCAGTCCTCCAGAAGAGAACCAATAGAAAGGTTTCATCAACAAAAACAAAAGGAACAAATACTGATGCATCCGCAAACTGAACACCTCCTTCCGCTAAGAAAGCAACCCTTGATAGATTCCCTTCATTTCCTCCAGCACGTTTCCCGTCGCGTATTTTTGAACTTCAGTCAAGTTGGCCTGACTCATCCTCAATCGCAACGATTCATCCGAATAGAGCTGCCGAATCTTTTCGGCGAACATTTCCGGCGAATCATCCTGGATGACGTAGCCATTCTCTCCGTCCTTCACCAAATCCCGGTTGCCCCGGCAGTTGCTGACAACCAACGGTATCCCTGTCGCCATGGCTTCCATGATATTGACAGGCAAACCCTCCTGTCTGGATGAGGAAACCGCTACGTCCACAGTCTGCAATATCCTGTCGACATCATATCGGAAACCCATCAATTCCACATGTTCCTCCAGATGGAGCTGCTGGATCATTTCCCGGTAACGTGTTTCGTTGGGGCCTCTGCCCAACAGAAGCAGTTTAAGATTCGGGATGTCCTTGACCAATTCCCCTGCTGTTTCGATCAGCAAATCTTGGTGTTTCCGATCGCACAAAGCAGCCGCATACATCAAAATGAATGCATTTTCGTCAAATCCAAATTCCTGGCGCATGCGCTTTTTCTCTTCACTTTCCTGAACAGCAAAACGGTCAAGATCCACCCCGACGCCATCAACAAGTTCAATCTTTTTGGTGCTCAATTTCTCCTTTGCCCGACAGTAATCTTCACCGTTCATGGTGATCATCACATCGGTGTCGCCGGCCAAGAGCTTCTCTATCGGATAGTAAAACAACCAATTTTTCAGCGATGCCCCTTCAAAAAAATGGAACCCGTGAACCGTGTAGATGACCTTCACGCCCGGAATCCCTTTGCAGGCCAACCGCGCCAAAACAGAAGCCACAGGCGTATGCGTGTGCACCCAATCATATTCTCCGCTCTTTATCAATTTTTTCAGGCCTTGGTAGGCGCCGTAATTTTCTTTCATGAGCGGCGAACGTTGGAAATCCAACTGGAACACCTGACAGCCACGATCCAACAGAGTCTGATTAATCGGATAGTTCACGTTGCATGCCATATCCACCGAATGCCCTGCATCCATCAGCATGTGCATATGCGGAACCAAAAATGCATTGATTGTACCAGATACAGTTGTTACATACAAAATCTTCATGAAAATCCCTCCCGGATCTTCCGCAATGATGCCGGCTTCAATTTCTGTCCATGATCTTCACTTCGTTGTACTTCATCATATAGATATTTTCCTTATAGTCACCGATTGCTGCTTCGTTTATCTTGCCTGAAATGTTGTTGAAGATCATCTTCGGAACATTGACGCCGCAAGCATAGGCATGCGGATAGCCCCCGCCGAAACGCGGGTTCACTTCCGAGAGGTAGTATTGGCCTGCCACCTTAAAAATATCGATGTCGATGATGCCGCGGAAACCCGCCTTTTCGGCCATTTTTTTGATCATGCCGAAAAGCTCATCATCCTTTACAGAGACAGATTTATCCGTCTCCCCCGCACGCATCTTGATTTTTTCTTTGATGAAGATGGAGACGACTTCGCCGGAAATCATGTCAATGTAGACATCAGCGCCATACTCGGCTCCGTCCATAAATTCCTGGATCAGCATCCCTTCATGATGGCCCAGCATCAGATCCAGCTCATCTTCAGAGAATACTTTGTTGATACCGATGCTGGCGCTCCCTTTCACTGGCTTCACGAAGACTGGGTATGTCACTTGCCCTGTTTCGACAGCAGCTTGGAAATCCGCCTTATCAATATAGCTTTGCACCGTCCGGAAGTCATTTTTCGTCAAAAACTGGAACATGCTGTATTTGTCGAAACACATTTCGACTTCCTCATAGCCCGAAACGATAGGCAGCGTGCCGATGTCCAAAAAACGTTGTCTGTTTTCGGCCAAAAGGCTCAATTCCGGATCGATCAGCGAAAGCACCGCATCCACTTTTTTTTCCTTGCACAATGACAAAATGACATCCAGGTAGCCTTCCGCATCCTCCCTGGGCACTATGAAATAATCATCCGCATCGTACAATGCCGGCGCCAGATCACTGCAATCCGTCGCGAATACTTTCCCCTCAACGCCAAGTTCCTTTTTGAAAGCTTGCACAATCTTATTCCGAGTTCCGCAGCTCAATATCAATATGTTCATTATCAGCCGCACCCCTTTCCGTTTCAGCCTTTCCTGTAAGCAGGGAAAAAATTCTCTCTTGGTCCACCGGCCTGTTCGACCAGCTTCGCGTAAATCGCTTCATCGCGTATCTTCGTACCGCGATAGTAAGGGAATTCCTTGGTGCATCGCTTTTTGAACATTTCCACTGGACTCCCTTGTTTCGCTCCGCCCCAGTCAAAAAGTGTCTTGCCTTGTTCCAAAGCATAGAGTGCCGCATGATACATGGTCACTTTGTTCGCATTCGTATTCCGGTACTGCTGATCGGTTCCGCAGAAGATTCCATGGGCGATGTCCGGTCCCAGGAAAAACAGCGTGGACGAAACGGCTTTCCCGTCGAGATTCGCTTGCGCAAAAAGCATTTCATCCGGGAACATTTCGATGCATTTGCCGACGAACGCTTTGTCCAATCGATAATAATCGCTGGCATCAAAACGTTCTTCAGTGTAGCAATACAGCTTCAGGAAATTCTCGATGAACGGTTCATCATTGCCGAACTGGACTTCCATCCCCATCCTTTCGGCCTTCCTTATTTTCTGTCTTTCATTGGAAGGATACTCCTCCATAAAGAAATCGCAGGTCAAATCGTTGCAGTAGACATTGCCATGGAAATTCAGATCATACACTTGCGTAAGGCCGGCATAATGGTCGTGCCAAGGACTGAAGCGGATAAATTCCGCTACAATTCTTTCTTCTGCGCAGTACTTTGCGAACGCTTCATCAAAGGCTGTGGCCATTTGCGCACGATCTTCGGTACGGCAATTTTCGAAGCGGATTCCCGCTTCTCCCCTCGGTGTGACCAGATCGAAATATTCGGTGCCAGCTACTGTCCCAGCCGACCGCTTGACGAACGGGTAAACGATTTTGCTGTCGTCTTTTTCAAAAACATAGCTGATCGCTATGCCCTTTTCTTTTTCCTGTTGGAGAATTCCCCAACGGTCATCCATATAGATGCTTCTCATAAACACATCCCCTTATCGAAAAACGAACGCATCAGGTATCGGAGTTGTAGATGCCATCATGTTTGAAGACTTGTTCGATCGTTCTGAAAATGATTTTGCAATCCATCGCAAATGACAGTCTGTCGACATACTCATTGTCGTATCTGATTGCCTCATCCCAAGTCACGGCATTCCGATTGATCACTTGTGACCAACCCGTGATCCCCGGCCTTGCATCAAACCTTTTTTTTGCCCACTCGGGATAATTCCCGTAACCATCATAAGGAATATATGTAACCGGCGGCCTCGGCCCCACGAGACTCATCGAGCCCTGCAACACATTCATCAATTGCGGCAATTCATCAATGCTGGTGCGTCTTAAAATCCGGCCGATTTTGGTGATCCGGTCATCCTCTTCGCCCTCGACATGGACGCCCGCCCCCATATGTTCCGCATTAGGGACCATCGTCTGGAACTTGATGATCTTGAAGGTCTCTCCATTCCTTCCGATCCTGTTTTGAAAGAAAAATGGTGAACTTTTGGCGCTCAAGACAATGCCCAAGGATATGATGAGGAAAAACGGCGCAAGCACAAGCAGCGCTATACCGGAAATCACGATATCCAACAATCTTTTGATGACGTTTCTGTACATTTTCGACCCTTCCTTCCCTGAATCGGAATCATCGACCATCAAAATCGGTCAGCACATCGGCAATGTAGGCCATATCTTCCAGGCCATAACGCTGATCGACCGGGATGCAAAGAATATGCTTGTATATCCATTTGACGCTTTGGGAGGCGTTCTCCAGCGATAAGCCTTTTTCGCCATCAAAACTTGGCCAGAGAATAGGTGCATAGACAGATCGCGCACTCAAGAAGTCCTGCAGCAGTTTACGGTCGCTTTCCGCAACCGTGAATACCGGCAGGAACAGCGGCACGACAGCATCAGGCATCGTCGCAAAGACAGCCTCTATGCTCTGCAGCGCATTCACTTTTTGTACCAAAAAGCCGTAATTCTCTCTTCGCTGTTTTTGCAATGCAGCGACAGCCACATTGGCCAAAATCGCTTTTGAGCAATCACCCAAGGCATGTATCCCGCCTTGGTTTTCCAGCATCGTTTCCGCATCCCGGCATTTACCCAGCACTTCCGGCTTTTCGCCAATTCCCTCCATGATATAGCGATATTTCCCGTACAACGCATCCAGTTTGGCTCTCTCCAGTTCACCGTCAATGTGTGTCGGCTTGTCCTGGAAAGGTCCTTTCAGTGAGAGCGCCATCCCCCCCTCCGGAATCCCGAACCATTTACGCAGGCTGGTCACATAGTAATCCGCTGCTGTCAGCCTGGGTATCCCGGAGTACAAGCTATGTGTGACATCCTCGATGATGATGACGCCTTGCTTGTGCAATTCCCCGAATACCTCTTCCATAGGAGTCAAAGTATCAAAACCGTAATAATTCTGCACCAAAATGACCGATGGCCGCATCTTCTCGACCTTTTCTAAAAACCGCTCTTTCGAGATGGTCAAATCCTTTTCGATATCGTAATAATCCACCTGGTAGCCATTTTCGACAAACGGCAAAATTACGGAAGAGCAAGTGAACGACGGCAGCAAAGCAACCTTTCTTTGTTGGTTCATATGAGCGATGGCCAACAAGATGGCACCTCGGCCGGTTGAGGTAAAAGCCATATCCCCCTCCGGCAAGCCAAAATCCTCATTATTGAGTTCCGCAACAACAAACTTGGTTTCGGGGTCAAGCCAAAAATTACTACCAATCTCTGAATGTCTCATATGAATCGGCACCTTTCTCTCAACTAAGTATATTAAACATATCAACAGGCACCGATTGGGATCATCCGATCATCGCAGTGGCTGTCCTCAGAAGTTCTGGTCTTCATTTTGATTTTATTGAATCCGCTTCCATTAAAGGGCTTCAGTTTTGTTTACAATAAATAGCGGGTCAACGGTGGGCTTGTAAAATTATCTCCAGAGCGAATGGACGTCGAAGAAAAATTAAAAATAGGGATGAAAAATGGGGGTGTTAAAGGGTATGGATAAAACCGGTGATGATGCACTAATGTATTTAAATATCATGCGGAGAAATATTGTGAAAAACCTAACAATCCCAATCGATATTGCAGCGCTTTTCACTTTCAAACAGAACAAAAGAAAGGCCCACTCCGCAACCGCTGGAAGTTGTCGTGCAGACCTGTATAATTGCGTGCCCTGCTACTCGATCTTTTCAAGCCATTCTTCCCGCCAAAACATTAAGCAACAGCGGTCGCAACGACCAAAAGCGGTAACACCTTCACACATGACATTCTCAAGTAAAATGATGCCGTTACATTTCTTAACTTTAAGTTCACGTTCGTCCACGAAGCGCTCCATCGATTTCAGGACGCGCTGCGTGGTACCGCAATAGCGCTCCATCCCATCCATAAAGGCGCAACCACGCGTTTTTCTTGAACCATTGAGCATAGCATTTATTTCTTCCATAGTACGCACGCGAACGGTGTCCCCTGCCTTCAAACGCACGCCCGTCAAAGCTGGCACCACTTTGGGAGCAGGCATTTCTTTGCCCAATGTTTTAAAAAGATATTTTTTTGCGACAGCAGCATTTTTATGGAGGGCTTTTATCTGAGTTGGACTCAAATTTCTCTTGATGGACAGCTGAACACGTTTCTTCAGTGACTGAGGCGGCAGTTTCACATTACCTTCAGCTATATCTCTCAAACATGGAAATTGACATTCATTTTGATCCATCTCGAACCATCTCCTTTTCATCATGAGGCCAGTTCCTTGACCTATTTTCAGAATGGCATTGTATCCGTTCAGTTGACCTATCTTTTGCATCAATGAAGAATCCGGCAAAAGTAAAACGCTTTCTGTATTAATTTTACTACATATACTTCTTCAAATCCAATTAAATAAACCAATATGCTTCAAAATCATTATAGTTACTGTAGTACCAGTTCTTATCAATATAATGTCGCATCATTTTTCCATTATACTTTGTATCAGCATCCTGATACGGACAGTTCGTTAGGATACTTGAATATCTGCCGTCGGACAGTCCATTGAAACGGTGGGTCTTTGTTTATGGATAGAGGCCAGGCATAATGCAAGCTGCTAGTCTTTCGAAATCTTCCATTCGGCCGCGACAGGATCGGATGTGGTCGCCACCCATTCATAAGGTTCCCCGTCGACAGGCGTCCTCAACACGGCAGTATCGCCCACAAAACCGGCGACATCGGCAACATTCGGATCGGATTCGACCCAGATTGTCCTACTGCTCTCTATTTTGGTCGTACCGATGGCCTGATCGCCTGCATAACCCGCTTGCTCGCTGTCCAATTTCATATTTTTAAGAACGACCGTTGTGTAGGGCTTTTCCTCCATATAGTCCAAAAAGCGGAACGGAACGTTGGTGTTTTCCCCGTATTGGACACCGTCAAGCACCATTTCATAAACTCTGGCCCAAACTAGAGGTTTCATGGCGATCGCTGTGTCACAATCAAAGCTGACATTGTTGATGGATGAATACGCCACACCGAGAGCATAGTAACCAGTCTTGAAGCCTTCGCCAAAAGTACAGTCATTCAACGTAATCTTACCGAAATATCCCTTCAGCGCGATCAACCCCTTGTCCGTTTTGATTGGATCGTCTTTATCCGACCGTTCGAAGGCGCAGTCATTGAACTCCGTATAGTAGTCCTCTTTCGACAACTCATTGAAACTATCCATTACACTCACCATTGCGCCGGTGACGTCTGCCGTACTGCTGGGCGTCACTGTTATTTTGGTATTGTTGAAGGTGCAGTTTGTGGCGTTGATCACATCCAATTGCCCGATGTCGGAGTCGCTGATCGTAATCTCATTCTCGAATCCATAAACTTTCGTTATCCCGCCGACAACGGTGAGGTTATCCACTGTGGCCACCGATCCTTCAGGCATTGAAATATCGATATCGCAGTATGCCTGCATCGCGTCGATAGTGAGGTTCACTTTTCCGGGGGTATCGATTTCGATATCCATCGCCTTTCCGAATGTGCCTTTTTCACCCACAAAGTCGGTTATCCGAACGTTCGAAGGGCTGCCGCTGGCGACAACGCCCCCCCGGAAGCAATTGATGGAGGAGCAGCCGATGACCGCTACATCCGCGTTCGTATAGACATGGACGCCATCCGCACACCAGTTTTGGAAACGGCAGTTGATCACCTTGCCTCGCAGCATCCCCTTTTTTTCCAACGACCCGCTTAAAAAAATACCAAACTGGTGCTCTTTCTCATAATTCATGAATTCGCCCTGGTTCCAGCAGTTGCCGTCAAGCGTCAGTCCCTCAATGATCAGATAATCGGAATCCTCTGACGATTCCCACTTCCGGTTCTGGGTCGTGAACATCCGAGTCGCTTTCGGTTGGTCATCGGCCAAAGTGACACTGGCACCGTAGCCGACGATCCTGAGCCCAGCCTCGATATCCACTTGCCGCACCGTATAGGAACCGCCGCTAGGGAAAAGCAAATCTTTGTTGTTCTCTATGCAGTAATCGACCGCCCGTTGAATCCGCTCGGTGTCATCCTTATCCGTCTTTCGTTTCGGGAACGCCTCCACGCTGATTTCGCCTTGTGCGGCTTGGACATCCGCTGCCTGGCCCACTTGTGCTTCCGATGGCGCAACAGCATTGATCATTTCATCTATCGCGCTGTTTGTGCGCAGAATTTGCACCATATCCGGTAATTTGCTATACAGAAGGCTCATCACTATGACGGGCAGCAACAGCAATACCGTTTTTTTCACTCCAATCCCTCCTTCAGGAGACGACCGCAATTTCAAAGAATGTGCGCAAAGGCAGTCGCCGTGCAATCCTACCGTATGTCCTACACTTTGCATTATATCAAAAAAGCGCTTCCAATAACATCAACAAGCGCTTGGATCAGCCGAATGATTTTTTCTGTATCACAATTAAAGGACCATATGACTTTATCACCGGAGTCCCTATAAATGATAAATAGCCGAAAAACACTGATTTCATAGTGTTTTTCGGCTATTTATTTTTCCAGCGCAACCACAACTTCCTAATACCATAGTAAAGCATGATGCCTAGGGCTGCGCCCGAACCGTCGATGAGGATATCCTTCAGCAGCGGGCCGCGGCCGGGCACAAATATTTGATGGAACTCATCACTGATGGCGTACGCCACACAAAGCAGCAAGCTGATGCCTCTCCGTTTCCAGACGGACACGGCGGTAGCTTCGTTCTTCATCGCATGTGAAACCAGAAAACCGAGAATCAGATAAGCGATGAAGTGGGCGAATTTTCGCATCAATCGGCCTGCGTAGACAAAACTGGTATTCTGCACGAAATCGACGAACAGAAACAGACTGACCGCCAGCACCAAAAAAATTGCGGTTCCTCCGATGATCCAACGTTTTTTGATGCCAAAAAGCTTCGGTTCCTCCGCCTGCGTTTCCAACAGGTAGATAAGCATCAAGATGCCGACCAAAAACACGACCGTACCCTGCGCACGCGTGAAATACTCAATGAATGCGGAAAGCTGATTGAGCACGTCCGCGAAGAAGCGCGTCACGCTTCGGCTCAGGACGATGGACTGGTCCGCCGGTTGGGCGGACAGGATGAAGATGACGATCATCCAAGCAATTACCGGCAGCAAATCGAAATACCGTCGCTCCTTTTTCACGGGCATCGCCTCCTTTCATTTCCGAATGAATGTTCCTTCCAGTATATCAGAAAGTTGGTGCGCGTTGAAGTGCGACGGCCGAACATTTTTGCACACTTGCGCTCTTGCGCTCACTCCTCCGGGGAGCGACGGCTTCGCCGGAGCTGGCGCCGATTTGCGCGGCTGTACTCCGGGGAAGCTTCCCTCATCGGAGCTGGTGCGTCACTTCCCAAGGCTACCTCCGGGGACGCACGGCTTCGCCGGAGGTCGGCTAACCTCACCCGCCGGGTGCCCCCGGCCAGACATGCATGCTGTCTCACACAAAAAATCTGCACCATCACAAACTTAAGTGATGGTGCAGATCGTTTCATATTACTGCGACTCTTCGGAACCAGCCACATAATAGAATAATTCAAAAGTGAATGTACCGCTGAAAGACTCCTCGGCAAGCTTTTCGAACCCAAAAGAATAGATATTCCAGATGCGGTCCAATCCCTCGAGTTTCTCGACAAGCCTCTGCATGTTGCCCGCAGTATTGCTTGTCATTTCAACTTCGTAAGTGCTCTTCATGTAACTTTCATCAAGTCCTTCAATCGGTTGAGGTTCTCCTACACGTGCAATCTGTTGCACAATGACATTCTCATCAGCAGCGGTCTGTTCCAGAACAACCAGCTCTTGATTGACCTTTTCGCCTTCAGGTAAAAATCCCCAGGTTTCTTCATACATTTGTTTGTAGTCAGCCAGCAGCGTTTCCTCTGGTGGATA
>NZ_JBAWAZ010000366.1:0-2156 GCF_049589555.1 Trichococcus sp. | reverse complement strand
TGAATACAGCATTGAATATGTACCACTAGTGCATTAATTTTTACCAGTAAGTGCATAGAATTGTACCAGTAATTGCAAAGCGTTTACCACTTCAAATGTCGCAAGCGACCATAATGACCATAAGGTCAACTAAGAGCCATTCCATATGATTCAGGAGCGGCTCTTAGTTGAGTTCTGATAAACTTCTATCTATAAAACTAAATCGACATCATTGGGTGGTGTACTAGAGCCATTTCATTATCTCGGAAATTGGGTGAGTTTTATTCCATTCAATACGTTCTTCGATAAGTGTTTGGTACTTTCTATATGCTGAAAAATCATCAAACACTTGATAGATATCTCCCTCTAAATCAGGGAACGGAAGACGTTCTTTATCCGATAATTCATTGACTGTACGTCTTAGTTCGATGACTTGTTCTTCCAACTCTGCAGAATATTCAAATAGGGCTGAGATAAAGGAAATCAGTTCATCCTCCTCAGATTGCTTATCTAACATTTCGTAATAATCCTCAGTTTCATCTTCATAACACATATTCGTTTAAACCTCCTCATATTGAAAATTAGTTGTGGATACCATGGCGTTCACGCATAGAAACTTTTCCATCCACGAGAATTTGATAAGAATCATGGATAATCCTATCTAAAATGGCATCAGCGATTTGTGGGTTTCCTAGTTTTGCGTGCCATCCTTCTGGATGGAACTGTGAACAGAAAATGGTTGATGCTGTTTTAAGCCGGGATTCGATTATTTCCAACAGGAAGGTTGAATTTTCTAACGAAAGATCTGTTAACAGCCATTCATCGATGATGAGTAGCTGAATTTTTTTATATTTATTGATTATTTTTCTGAAGCTGCCGTCTGCTAGGTTCTTAGAGATGGTTAATTCATCTAGTAATTCAGGAAGTCGGATGTATTTCACGTTGTAATATTGTCGGCAGGCCTGTATTCCGAAGGCATTGGCGATGTACGTTTTCCCATTCCCCGAAGCACCCATCAAAATGAGGTTATGATGATCTTCCAGATAGATTCCACTGGCTAGTTTTAAGATAAGGTTTTTATCTAGATTACGGTCCGTATGGTATTCGATGTCTTCAATGCTCGCAGTAGAATTTCTAAAGTTTGCGGCTTTGATCAACCTTTGTAGTTTGTTATTTTTTCGCCGAGAATACTCCAAATCAACCATGAGGTTGAAGCGATCTTCAAAGCTCATTGACTGATTATCTTTATTGGTCATCTGTTCATGATAGGATTCAAGCATTCCTGAAAGTTTTAATTCAGCTAACTTAGCTGATGTTTGCTCATTTAACATATATTATTTCCCTCCAAAATAGGACGCGCCGCGAGTGAATCCATGCGTCTGTGTACTAGTAGATTCAGTATTTGATTGGTTGGCTGCTTTCTTCTGCTTGTTGTTCTTTAGAATGGTCTGGATACTTTTAACAGAAGGCGAAGAAGCTAAACTTAACGCTGTGGAACAGGCTGATTCTATTTCCTCTTTTGAATATTTTTTACCAAAGCTCTTTAGAGACATGATGGACTTTAAAGCTTGCTTTTCATTTTGATAATGGTCCAAAAGGTATTGAACAACCTTGACTGTCGAAGAACCGACGGTTTCACCCCATTCTATGGACGATTCTGGGGTATGATCGACGTACATTTTGTGGTTATCTGGCATGTGGTCTCTTACGGTCGAGTATTGTCCAAATTTCCCGTGTAGACGTTTATGTGTTGCGATTCGCATGGAATTAAAATATAGTTCAATTAGATTCTCTGTCATCCGGATATCTATATTTTGTTGAATGTATTCGTATGGGGCGGAATAAAACATGCTTTCAACCGAGACGTGGTAGTTTAGTTGAACCTTTGCTTTTTTCCAGACAGACATCTTATAAGGTGCCAGTGGAAGAGGATTAAGTGCGAATTTTTCCTCTTCCTCGAAGGCACTGATTCTGGATCCTGGTTTCTTGGTGAACGGACGTTCATTGAATTCTTGTAGCTTCTTTCTGATTTCATGATTTAAATCTTCGATCGTAAAACAATGAGTATTGCGTAAGGCAGCTATAATCCAAGTAGAGATGACACCAACACTGCCTTCAACACTGGCTTTATCCGTCGGTGTGGAAACTCGCGCAGGTAAAATGATGGACCCGTAATG
>NZ_JBAWAZ010000365.1:0-21093 GCF_049589555.1 Trichococcus sp. | reverse complement strand
TTATATGAAAAGTCAATGATTTTCAATTTTTACTGACTTTGATCTAAAAAGCAAAAGACAGATTGTAAACTCGAAGTATAAGATTATTTTAGGAACGTGCTCTTTTCATAGGATAGGCTGATATCTTTTAAAATTAGAATTTTCTCATTGACAAGTTGAACAGATGCATCCATAATGATGTAAATGAGAATTGTTCTCAATTGCGTTGAGATATAATACGGCCTGGACTAATACATCTAAAGGAGAATCACTATGGATACATTTCTACCCGCATTTATCATGGGTTTTAGGGAAGGCCTGGAAGCATTCCTCATCGTCAGCATCATTCTTCAATACCTAAGGAAAAGCAAAAATGAATCTTTGCGGAAATATGTTTACTACGGGACAATCAGCGGTATTGTTGCTTCGCTCGGTATCGGGGGCATTCTTTACATCCTGTCCAAAGCAATCGACAAAATGGATCAAGTGGCAAAATTATGGGAGAGCGGAGCAAGCTTCGTTGCGTTGGCATTGGTGACTACGTTCATCTACTGGATGATTAAGCACGGCCGAAACATGGTCTCGACTGTGGAAAGCAGTGTCAGCCAAAATCTGTCTGCCTTCGGGATTGCCAGCGTTGCTTTCATAATGGTCGCGCGTGAGGGCGTAGAGGTTGCGATCTTCACTTTTGCCGGACAGTACGCCATCGCAGCCCTGTTTGCGGGGATTACAGCAGCTTTAGTGTTGGCAGTCCTGATCAATCATTCGCTGGTGAAAGTCAATTTAAGGATTTTGTTCAACATCACCTTGGCCTATCTCATCCTGCAAGCCGGCTTTTTGCTTGGTTACGGTATCCATGAAGGCTTATCCGCTCTTGGCTCCATGAACCTAGTATCCAGCGAGAGTCCTTTGTTCATAAAAGCTTTTGACCTCTCTGAGACCATTTTTTACCATAAAGAAGGACTGCTTGGCTTGCCTCTGTATGTCCTGTTCGGATGGTATTCCAAACCGGAAATACTTCAATTTATCATGCAATACCTCTACACGGGTTCGCTTTTCTACATTTGGCACAGGGAAATAAACAAAGAAGCGAGTAAATTAAATTCGCTCGCGCAATAACATAAATCCAATGGTAACTTGGATTGACAATATGCAGTAAATTAAAAATAGGCCAGGACGAAATCACGCAAGGATTTCAGCCTTGGTCTTTTTTATTTTAGCGGACTACTTAGACTATGCAAAGGCTGCACAATAATTACTGACTAGCCAAAGTTAACGGAATTTAGTCATTATAGACATTTTTATCTAATCAGATGCGGTATAATAATAGTATAGAATCTAGCTTTAATTTGATGAGGAGGCACTAACAAGATGAGCTCTCACAAATAAAGAACGCCCTTCTGTATCGAAGATGACAAAAATTATGAAATCTTTTAGCATACCCATTCCAGACGTTTTCCAGGCAGTTCAGGATACCTATAGTCCTTCTGGTATGCCCATAAGTATTCTGAGCGGAAAGATTACGTCAATTCTTTAATTCAACTTATATAGTTGATAAAATAGTAATGAAAGGGCTGAAAAAATGAAGAATATAGTTTTATACAAAAGCAGATATGGGAATACTTTTCAGTATGCGACTTGGATTGCTGAAGCACTCCAATGGGAAATCAGAGAATTTTCGGAGTTTAAAAAAGAGGAGATCAACGAATACCAGAACATAATTTTTGGAACGGGTGTATACATGGGCAAGATGAATCAAATCAAAAAAGTGCTGAAATGGTTTGAAGACAAGCCAATTATTATTTTTGCCTGTGCTGGTAACAACAATGTACGAGAAGATATTGAGGTAATCAAGATGAATAATTTTACGGAAGAACAGTTGGCATTTCACAAGTTTTTTTATCTGCCCGGAGGTGTTGATTTTTCAAAAGTGCAAGGACTATTTAAAAGTATGTTAAACGTGTTCAGAAAAGTCCTGGAAATGAAAAAAAACAAAACTGAAGAGCAGAAAGCTATTCTTGAAGGATTTTATCATCCGACTAATTATGTTGACAAAAAACACATTGAACCTATTCTTGCCTTTGTTCAAAAATCTGATATTTCATAAGAGGCATAACTAAAGTAAATGTTGAATTAGCAAAAGAATATTGCGCAATAGCTGAATCATAATGATGACAAATGGAGGGGAAGAAAATGAAACTTAAAACAAAATCATGGATCAACGCAATTTTTTTGATTTTCACATTAATCGTAAATGGCATGGGTGCTTTTGGTATCATCAACGGTCTTTCACAAAAAGAAGTTTCTGATATGTATCAAACGCTAATCACACCCGCACCTTCAACTTTTAGTATTTGGAGCATTATATACACTTTCTTAATCATTTCTATTATTGTTATGATTTTCAAGAATCAAGATTCTTACTATGAGCGAGCAATTGATGAGATTAGTTTTTTGTTCTGGCTATCATGTGCTTTAAATATAGTGTGGATTGTTAGTTTTTCTTATAATTTAATCGGATTGTCAACAATTTTCATATTTGCATTCTTAATAGTCATGGTTTTAATCGTAGAGCGCATTGGGAAAATTCAGACAAGCAGACGTTTCTTGCTGCCGATTACTTTTGGATTGTATTCAGGATGGCTTTTTATAGCAACAGTTGTAAATATAGCAGCTGGGCTTGTAAAAGCAGAATGGGGGAGATTTGGAATTTCTGCAGAAATCTGGAGTTCTGTCATTCTTCTTGTTGCAGTTGGGTTGACGCTCCTGGTTCTACTAAAAACAAAAAATGTACTATTCCCAATTCCGATTGCCTGGGCATATTTTGGAATCTATAATTTTTTATTAGCGCCAGAAGGTTTCCAAGGGGAATATAGTTTGTTGCCAAATGTAGCTTTAATAGGAATCGTTCTTTTGATCGGCTTATCAGCGATTCAATTCTATAAAAACAAGTATATGGTTATGCCAAGTGCTTTGGATCAAAACAAATTAGCTTGATTAACAATTATCAACTTGGCAATTTGTTGTATGATTGATTTGAAGAAAAAGTCAACAAAAAGGGGTAGAGTTTTTCGCCCAATGTCATTACCTTAAGGGTAGTGACCAATAAGAGACAGTTGGAACGGAGCGAGTACCTCTCCATTTCCAACTGTCTCTTTCGTTCATAAGTATAACTTACTTAATCCATAGATACATAAAAACCGTATATCTTGCGATTTATTCGCAAGCACACGGTTTTTTTGCTTTGGATCATTTTTATTTTTCGACTTTTACGATCCCCATGCCAGGAATCTGCGGGGGTATGGACATCGTGGTGGGTGCCTGCTCGACTAAGGTGACGGTTACGTTATCGCCTTTTTCTAATGCTGACAGAGATATATTTTCACCGGAGGATAAGTCGGTCAAGGGAACACCTTCCATCAACAGGATGACTTCATCGAAAGAAGCAGCTTCCGAAGACTCTACCGGAACTAAGTCAGACACGAACAAGCCTCCTTCATGCGTTTCGCCACTGTCGATAACTGTTCCTGTATACAGTACAGTTGCTTCTTCATTTTCCGCAACCTCACTATTTATACTCGCCTGAGAACTCGCAGCACCACAGCCACTCAGCAGAGCCGTAGTGAGAAAGCATAAGATTAACTTTTTCATACAAATTCCTCCTTGTTCTCCAGATGATTCAATTATAACCCACACGACAATAATTGTTGAAATATTAACTCAAATGTAAAATAAAGTATCCAGGCTAACTCGCTTATTTGGAAAATCAGACTTTATCTGCTAACTCCTAATGGGGTATCCTAGCCAATACACGGCATTTATATACCTTGTTTGATATGAAATCTCCAATATCCTTTCTTCATGATAATCAACTCTTGACACACTTTACTTTACAAGAAAATTTGACAAATCTTGTTTATTTGTTATACTTGTATTAAATACAAGTACAAGTTCAAGGGATTTACATCTTGAAAATTATCTTGTGCGTTTGGGAAAGGAGCTACTATGGATACTAAATTTTCAGTAGCTATTCATATTTTAGTTATGATTACTGAGAGTGAGAGAAGTCTGTCTTCACAAGCTCTAGCGATAAGTGTTGGAACAAATGCAAGCTACATCCGTAAGGTTATTGGACTTTTGAAGAAAGCAGAGCTAATCAGCTCACAACAGGGAAAAGGTGGGTACAAGCTGACCAAAGCTCCAAATCAAATTAGCCTGTTGGATATCTACTATGCTACTCAGGAAATTAATCGCGTTAACCTTTTTCAAATGCATCAAAACCCAAATGAAACTTGTCCTGTAGGTCAACACATTGAAGGTGCCTTGACATCTATTTTCTCAGAAGTTGAGATTCATCTTGCAAATGAGATGTCTAGTCAGACTCTGGAAGATGTGATCTCTAATCTTTATAAACAAGCTAAGATTGCTCGTTAACTGACTTGAAAATCTAATTCAGTCATTCCAGAACTAACATGTATTTACTTGTGATGCAAAAAAAAATTAGAAATTAATTGAGAAGAGGGTGCATACATGAGAACAGCGCAATTGACAAAATATAATAAAAATCAAATCACACTAAATTTAACAGATGTACCAAAACCTGAAGTCGGGGCTAATGATGTCTTGGTAAAGGTGACAGCGGCGGGGGTTAATCCTCTTGATAACATGATTTCACGTGGTGAAGTGAAGCTCATTACACCATATAAACTTCCACTTATTGCTGGTAATGAAGTTGTTGGTGTCATTGAGAGTGTTGGAAACCGCGTTCGTCAATTTAAAACTGGTGACCGTATATTTGCTCGACTTCCTCTGAACCGCATTGGAGCTTTTGCCGAATATGTCGCTGTTGATAGTGCAGCGATTGCCCATGTTCCATCATACTTAACGGATACTGAAGCAGCGGCTGTTCCCCTAACTGCCTTGACCATCACTCAAGCGCTTGAATTGATGGGGGCTGAAAGTGGTAAGACCCTCTTTATTTCAGGTGGTACGGGTGGTGTTGGAGCCATGGCAATTCCGATTGCAAAAGCCAAGGGTCTGATTGTCATTACTAATGGCGACGTCTCAAATAAAGAGCGTGTACTAGGGCTAGGCGTAGACCGATTTATTGATTACAAAACGGAAGACTACACCAAAACGTTGAGTCATGTTGATTACGTTCTTGATACACTCGGTGGTTCAGAGACTGAGAAACAAATGGGCATCCTTAAAAAGGGTGGTCAGCTTGTTTCTCTTCGTGGTATGCCCAATGGTGCTTTTGCAAAACGAATGAATCTATCAAAATGGAAACAGATTCTATTTGGACTTGTTGGACGTAAATTTGATAAATTGGCTGATAAATACGGTGTCACTTATAACTTTATTTTTGTTGAATCGAATGGCCGACAACTCCAAGAGATTGCAGATTTGTTTACCGAACTTCAAATCAAACCATCTATTGATACCGTCTATTCCTTTGAACAAATCAATGAAGCACTAAACAAAGTTGCCCATGGTCGTTCACGAGGGAAAACCGTTATCAATTTTGAAGGAGGGAAATAATGTCATACTTAAAAACTAAAAATCAATTGATCTCTGTTAATGGGAAGGAAATCGCCTACCGTGAATTAGGAAAAGGTAAATCAAAATTACCTCTAGTTATGTTGGTGCATCTGGCAGCAACCATGGACAATTGGGATCCTAAATTGATTGACATCTTAGCTCAAAAGCAGCATATCGTTTTACTTGATTTACCTGGCGTGGGGGCTAGTCAAGGTAAGGTTGCAACAACCCTTTCAGGTATGGCAGCACAAGCTATTGCCATTATCAAAAAACTAGGTTATGACAAAATCAATCTGTTAGGCCTCTCTATGGGAGGTATGATTGCTCAAGAAATCGTACGTGCAGATAACAACTTGGTAAATCGCCTAATTTTGGTTGGAACTGGACCACGTGCTGGACATGGGATTGATAAGGTTACTCAGGTGACATTTGCAGACATGTTTAAAGCTATTCTTCATAGAACTGACCCAAAACGCTACATTTTTTACAACCATGATGCTGAGGGGAAAGTTGAGGCTGATAAGATTTTAAATCGATTATCTAGTCGTTCAGAGGAGATGGCTGATAAACCAATGGCAGTGCCCGGTTTCTTGCGTCAATTAAGAGCAATCCATCGTTGGGGTAAAGCTGATGCAGATGACCTCTCTTACATTACCCAGCCGACACTCATTGTCAACGGGGATAATGATACCATGGTACCTACTGAGAATTCTTATGATATGCATAGTAAAATTTATAATAGCAAGCTCATTATCTATCCAAATGCAGGTCATGGTTCTCTTTTTCAGTATGCCGATCAATTTGCAGATAATTTACTAAATTTTTTAGGAGAATAGAAGATGCTTAAGACTATATTAATTACAGGTGCTACGGATGGTATTGGTAAGCACTTGGCACAGAAAATGGCCAATGAAGGTCACGAAGTTATCATACACGGGCGTAATCCAGAAAAATTGAGGAAGGCTCTGAGTGATATTCAGCTCAAATCGGGTAATCAACAGGTGCATGCTTACTTAGCTGATTTTTCTATAATGTCTGATGTCTATCATTTTGCACATGAAATAAAAACTGATTTCCAAAAGATTGATGTTCTCTTTAATAATGCAGGGCTTTATGCTGGCAGTCAGCGCCAAGCAACTGCTGAAGATGTTGAATTGACCTTTATGTTGTCCGTTCAGGTCCCGTATATTTTGACTACAGAACTGCTCCCTTTGTTGGGAAAATCTGATGCAGGTCGTGTCATCAATACCTCGTCTTTCATGCACCATTTTGCCAAGGTTAAAAACCTTGATTTTGGTATGACAGAGGATTACACACCAGGATTGGCTTATAATAATGGCAAACTTTATACTATATGGCTCAGTCACTACCTAGCGCAGAAATTGCAAACAAAAGCTACCAAGGTTACCATCAACAGTTATCACCCTGGTTTGATTTCAACGAATTTGGGTAATGATAGCAGCGATGCCAAAGTTCAGAGCTCGTTTTTTAGCCGTATGATGAAATTCTTCTCCAAGGATCTTGACCAAGGGATTGAGACAGGATATTATCTTAGCCTTTCAGATGAGGTAGCAAGTATCACAGGTCGTTATTTTGATGGTAAGAAGCTTAAACGCGTTTCTTACAAGGGTTATTCTGAAGAGAAGGCTGCTCGGCTCATCCGTTATTGTGATGAGAAGATTGAGCAATATAAGGTGATATGATATGGATGACTTATTATTCCAACCTTTAACTTTACCCAATGGTACAGTTATTAAGAATCGTTTTTTCAAATCAGCCATGAGTGAAACGATGGGTGACCGTCATCAGTTGCCAAATAGAGAACTGATTATGCTTTATAATAAATGGGCTAGTGAGGATATAGGTGTTCTAGTGACGGGGAATGTCATGATAGATAGTCGCTATCTTGGTGAACCCGGAAATGTTGCCCTTGACTCAGAAAAAAATTTGGATGTCTTCAAGGCTTGGGCACAGGTAGGTCAAAAAAAGGGAACTCCCATCTGGTTGCAACTTAATCACCCTGGTAAACAGATGTACCGCTCTATTCAAGAAGAACCGATTGCACCTAGTGCTATACCGATATCGGGGAGTTCAGCATCGGCTTTCCGTATACCGCGAGAAATGACACTAGTAGAAATTCAAGAGACAGTTACGAAATTTATCTCTGCAGCCCAAAGAGCTGAAGAAGCAGGGTTTTCAGGTGTACAACTCCATGCAGCCCACGGCTATCTTATCAACCAATTTTTATCGCCTGCAGATAATCACCGAAAGGATACTTACGGGGGCTCTTTGGACAATCGCATGCGCTTTTTAAGAGAAATCTATCAGGGAATTCGACGTTCGGTTAATCCCAATTTTTCAATTGCCTTAAAGCTAAATGCTTCAGACTTTAAGGAAGAGGGCTTTGGTTTTGAAGATTGTCAGGAGGTTGTCAAAATCATGTCTGATTTAGGTGTTGATTTGATAGAGATTTCTGGTGGTAATTACGAAACTCCAGTTTTCGGAAGCGAGTATGAGAATGGTGCAGGTTTCTTAAATTATGCGACTGCATTATCAAAAATAACGAATGTTCCTATTGTATCAACAGGTGGATTTAGAGACAAAAAGCAGATGGAGAAAGCCATAAATGATGGTGTCTCCATGATTGGCATGGCTAGACCTTTTGTTCTAATGCCTAATCTCGTGACAGAAATTAAGCAGACAAAAGATTTTCATCTTACGACACCACGTTTAACTACAGGTTTATCAAGCTTAGACAAAACCCTGGGTCCTATTATTGGAGTAAGCTACTATGAAGGGCAAATGAAACGTTTAGCAAATGGTCGACCGATCAAAAGGAGGGAAAATGCCTGGCCCTACCTCTTGACTACAGTTAAATTACATGGCTTAGCAGCACTCCGACCACGTAGACAATAGAAATAATTCAATCTTATAAGCAATCAAAAAGACGTATAAATTTTATGGCTCAGTTATGCGGACGCCTAAGAAAACCGCCGCGGGCAACATCCTGAATCCTAAAAATCCGAATAGATCCTCACACTTTGCAAAGTGTGGGGATTTAATCCGTGAAAAAGAGAAAGCCTTTGCCAAGACGCTTTTTCATATATAAGAAGGATAGATAAAAATTGATTACGACAGTAGGCTTTTCTATCTTTAACATCCTTGAGTTGGAGAAGCCTTTACTTAGATTTGATCGATTTCCCAAAAAACCACGTGGTCGATAGTGAGGCCTTGGAATGTCTATTTTCTTTTTAATGCCTGTTGTTAAACTATCGAGAATAGTTAAGTCGGTAGAACCGCCCAGATATTCAAATGTATGGTGTGTGACGTAATCCAGACTACTCATTTCATCGTTAGGAATACTTCCGCATAAGACAATTGACTGCACGGTAATGTTACTACGAAGACATAGGCTTTTACTTTTTCATCTGTATCTTGATCAATGTAACAAGCTGGCAATACAAACAGCTCCACTTCCATAATTTCTCCAGGCTTCCGACACATATGGGCATAGTAGCTTTATGCTATCGCGCAACGAATTGTAATAGTCACAAAACGTACGATAAGTATATTTTCCCGCTTATACGACACATCACTTTGTATTCCTGATGAAGAAGTATAAAGGTCACGTTTGGTTCCGTCCATTTGCTTCTAATTGTTTTTCTGGAAATAAAAACCTACCTACGTCAAATAATGGTAATCAGCATGGGATTCTTCTACCCCTCATGCTGATATTTTTTCATGAACAATTTTTAACAGCGAGTCTATTTATCTACCGACTAGAATTATAGTGCTTACTATATTGCGAAGGAGAAAGGGAAGTAGTTTTTTTAAATACCCTACTAAAATAATTTAAATCATTGAATCCTACCATGAGCGCAACCTCTGTAATCGATACATTTCCCCTTTGTAAGTAGCGTTTCGCCTCTTCTATTCTCTTTTGATTAATATAGTCAACGATGCTCCTGTTCGTTTCTGCTTTGAATTTACGTGAAAGATGTGAGGCATTCACGTAAAGTTCATCAGCAATGATAGATAATGATAAATCCTCTTCTAGATGCATATGGATGTAATCCACGGCCTTTTTAACAAGGAGACTATAATGACGGGTAGAAAAGTCTCTTACAGCTGTACAGTATTCATAAACCATCGTTTCTACCAACTGTTTTAAGACGGAAAGGCTGGAGGCTCTTTCAATCAAAATAGCAAATTTTTCGGAAATATGATGAATGTAAAGGGGATGAACACCGCCTCTTTCAGCTGCGGTTCTGGAAATTGTGTTCATAACCAATACGATATTCTTTGCAGATCGAATAGGGCTTTCAGGTATTCGATTGAAAAAGCTTAATAAAATATCTTTGTTGTAGTCGTTTAAAATACGGGCAATTTCATCTTTATTTCCTTGGGCGATGGCGTCCACAATCTCTTTTTCTAATCGAAACCGCTCCTCTATCTGATCGTTACTCTCAGACATTGCTAGTTTTAACTCTTCTCTATTGAGAGTGGAGACAACCCGTTCTGTCGCTAGCGATTGCGTTTCAATATAAGCATGTGCAAATAAATTTACTAGTAATTCACCGATGCTTTGGGCGTTTTTTCTGCTGACGACGGATAAAGAGTGATAAAATTCTTCGAGTAATTTTCGTTCGCTTATGGGTGCGTTGTTTTTCGCAACAATATCGCTGATAAATCCAATGCCAGGTATACTCGAAACAAAAGGACCCATTAAAACAGCCCCGCAACATTCGCCTTTTATCCAAATTCCCGTTGCAATGTATTCAAGGTTAAAAGCATTGACATGATGGTAATAGCGATTTGTTTCACCCTGTCTAAGTTGCTTGATTATGGTAGGGTACTCTTTGTCTAAACTTTGAAGCGTGACAGGGATAAGATAATCCAAGAGATGGAAAAGAACAGTACCAGCTTGATCCATTAACCGAACGTCCACTTTAGTCACATCATGTAAGATGCGGCATTTCTTCTTAAGGTCGTCTATATTATTTCCCCAATTTTCAATCATATCTTTTCCTCCATGCTTCCTTATACGTTTAATTATACAGATAAAGCATAAAAAAAGCAGATGTGTGCTAGTTTAGGCAAGAAAATGCGAGTGTATTTCGTGAGGACTTGTTAAGATAGAGGGGTAAAGCTAGGATGTACGATAGGAGTTCAGAAGGCGCAGCACTCAGATTGCTTAGCAATTTAGGAGGAAAATAAATGAGAAAAGTCATTCATTTCAATCAAGACTGGAAGTTTATCAAACAAGATGAAGATCAAGCAATGGGTATCGACTTTGATGATAGAAACTGGAAAGTTGTTCAGATTCCCCACACATGGAACGCTATTGATGGAGCAAATGGATTTGCTTATCATAAAGGCGCATGTTGGTACAGAAAAGAGTTTACGATAGATGATTCGGCGCAGGGAAACAAAGTATATGTTGAGTTCGAAGGGGCGAATAGTATAACGGATGTCTACCTGAATGGCCAGCATTTGGGTCAACATAGAGGTGGCTATTCTACTTTTAGATTCGATCTTACGGAAGCGATTGATTTTGATGCAAAGAACACGTTGGCTGTGAAGGTAGATAATACGGTTGTCGATGATGTCTATCCGCAAATGGCCGACTTCACCTTTTACGGTGGCATTTATCGTGATGTGAACTTAGTCATTGCCAATCCTGTTCATTTTGACTTAATGGATCATGGTTCAAAAGGTATTTACGTTATTCAAGAGGAAGTAAACGAAGAGAATGCGGCCTTAACGATCAAATCACTGCTTGTGAACGATAGTGAGGAAGACAAAAAAGTGCGGCTTTGGGTTGATTTGCTGGATGCAGAAGGAGAAAATATCGCCTATGCTGCCAAAGAAGTGACATTAGTGGCGGGAGAACGGAAATCAGTAGAAGTTCCGCTTGTCATAGAGAATCCCACATTATGGAATGGCAGAAAAAACGCCTATATGTATGAAGCAAGGGTGTCTATGGAGAGTTTTAACGACGTGATTGATGAACTCACGATTCCGTTCGGTGTCAGATACTTTGAAGTAGATGCTGAAAAAGGTTTCTTCTTGAATGGGGAACACCTTGCTTTGCATGGTGTGGCAAGACACCAGGATCGAAAGGATATGGGCTGGGCAATCACAGAAAAAGAGCAAGCTGAAGATATGGCCTTGATAAAAGAAATCGGAGCAACTTCTATCAGATTAGCTCACTATCAGCACAATCAATATTTCTATGATTTATGTGATCAAGAAGGCATGGTTGTCTGGGCTGAAATACCCTTTATCTCTTTAATGTCAAAAACAGAGTTAGAAGGTATTAATGCCAAACAACAAATGGTTGAACTAATTAGACAAAACTTTAATCATCCGTCTATCCTGTTCTGGGGAATCCAGAATGAAATTCAAATTAGTGGGGAAAGACCCGAGCTAAGAAAACTCGTAAATGAATTAAATGAGTTAACGAAAAAGGAAGACCCTACCCGATTGACTACAATGGCAAACGTCATGTTCGTTGAAGATGAAGATGACTATAATTATGTGACAGATACGATTGGATACAATAAATATTTTGGTTGGTATAACGGTGAAGCAGGAGACTTTGCGGGCTGGTTAGATGGTTTTCATAAGAAAAATCCGACTGTAAAACTGGCGATTTCAGAATATGGTGCAGAAGGAATTTTACAATACCACAGCAGTGATCCAAAAATAAAAGACTATTCTGAAGAATACCATGCGCTTTATCATGAAACTGTTTGGAAGATTTTTGAAAAACGTCCCTTCCTTTGGGCAACGTATGCATGGAACATGTTTGACTTCGGTGCGAACATCAGAGATGAGGGCGGTGTAAAGGGAAGAAATAACAAAGGGCTCGTCACCTATGATAGAAAGATTAAGAAGGATGCTTTTTATCTGTATAAGGCACATTGGAGTGATGAAAAATTTGTGCATATTACAGGCAAACGCTTTGTCGATCGGACGGATGATACGATCAATATCAAGATCTATTCTAACTGTAATGAAGTGAACCTGTCTGTAAACGGAGGGGAAACGACTACCCTTACAAGTGAGGATAAAGTCTTTGTCTTTGAAAACATTTCCCTGAAAGAGGGCATAAATGAAGTCAAGATACTCGCCAATGATGGGAACACTAGCCTACAAGATGTAGCTATGTTCAATAAAGTAGATAACCCAAATGAAAGCTATTTTACCCCTGAAGAAGAAGGGGGATTCGTCGCCAACTGGTTCGATATGCCGGAATTAGGCGATGTGGAAATGGAAGAACTTGTCATAACGGATGATGTCTACTCTACCCGTTGCACAGTGGGAGAACTTTTTAAAAATGAAGAAACAAAAGCGATCGTAACGACATACTTAGGTAACGTGGAAGAACATCCGATGTTCGATATGATGCAAGGTTTTACAATCGATGCCATGTCTCAAATTGCGTCCGATCAATTTAGTGAAAAAATGCTGTATACCCTCAACAAGGAATTATCCCAAATTAGAAAAAGGGAACAGTAAGAATGCACTTCTAACGGAACTACTTTCTATCAAATGCAATCACAACTAAAGCGAACTCCATCGGTACTTCAGTGCCGATGGAGTTCGCTTTGCCCTTTTTAAACGCTGCTCAGCATCCAATCAAATATTCAAATTGTAAAAAACTGCAGAAAAATAGGCGATGTCAAAGAAGATTGGGAATAAAAGGATACTAGAGCTGGTTTTTTTCCCGCCGAAAACATTCATTGTAGGGGCATTTTTCTTCCAGCGTACCACTCTGTATAGTTGAAAAAACAAGCCTGCAACAGGAAGCCCGATTAAGAATGCCAGCTTCGAGAGATAGTCATCCGCTTGTCCTAGTTCGTTAATGTGGATGGTGATTCGGTCAGGCAAGTACGAATAAGAAAAAATTCCGCTGATAAGAGGAAGAAGCAATATTGCAAATGAGCTTTGAACACTGAATATTGAGAAACGCTGACTAGGATTCATTTTCTCTCTTCTTTCTTTTCATTCTTGTTATTAAATTCACAAACGCTAATATAAAATCCATCAATTAGAAAAAGTATAAGTGCAGCTTTCAAACGCCATAAAGTCTAAATTTTTTCTTCCAAAAGAACGTGATCCGATCAGAATAGGTTCTTCTGAACCGTTTTCGATTGAGTGAAAAGTATTGATCGTGTCCGACTTTGAAACAGAAAAATGAATCTCCGGCTGTCCTTTGTACTTCACGGTAACAGGCCACAAGTAACTTTGGGAGACTTCGTTATACTCAGGAAAATAAACGTAGGGTGGTATGTTCTGGTCCATGTCACTTCTGCTCCCTAGCTCTATAGTTAGTGTGCAATTATCTTAAAAACGGTTTTTATGTTGCTGACATGTACGTTCTGTCGAATTAGTTTGATTGGCTGGTATGGGGATTTCGAATAGCGTAGCTTGGTAGTCCCGCATTATTACGTATTTTCTTTCTTTTTTTTCAAGACCTTTTCTAAAATTTTTAGGGCCACAACAACAAGCATTAGAACGCCGCTTATATTAAAGAAATAAACATATCTAATGTCTGCAATACCATTGTTGTAGAAATTTCCATTATATAAAAGCCAGACACCGCCTATTAAATAACCGGTTATTGTATCCCAACGATCTAAAAATCGCCACATTTTTCTGAGAAAATTCATGCCAGTACCTCTTTTCTGAAGCTCTAACTATAGAAAAAATAAATTATTTGTTACAATAGTAACATAAAAAATGTTTTAAAAAAAACATATTTATACGAGTACGCAAATGAGGCTTTCCCTGATTGTGAAAAAGCACAAACTTAATGTATACGTATTAGCTTGTACTTCACTGATAGGAGCTGCCGAATATCCGAGTGATCCTACAATTATAACCAGAGAGAAGCAATCATTTTACGGCTCTAATTACCCATTAAACAACCACTTCTTAGGATTATTATGAATAGGAGAAAAAAATGAAAAGAGACTTTTATAGATACATTCCCTTGTTGGCTGGTAGCATGCTAGTACTGATTGGTATAAGAGATAGACTGAATGAGCCACTATTTTATTGTATTTCAATCGGATATATCGCACTGATTGTTCTTTTGATGTGGAAAAGCGGGAAAAATAAAAATAGTGGGAAATCCAGTTAAGTTATCAAAAGGGAGTCCAAGCTGCTAAGGAATACCTTGAAAAGCATTACGATAAGTTGGCGCAAGAGAATCGGATAGAGGCTACTGTGTACCAGAATCGTAAAACTATCTAGCTGCACTTGCGGTAATTTTGAAAGCGTTCTTAACGCAAGTGTAGACAATTGCTGTAGGGTGACAAAAGGGAGGGCAACCAATGAATAGAATTGTACAAAATTTTCCAGCGCTTCCTGTCTATGAAGAAGAACACAAGAAAGGTGATCTGATTTGGTTCTTTCATGGTTTAGGGGACACTCATCACACATGGGATGAAATCTTCAACGAATTGAAAAGTGATTTCCGCTTGTTGTCCATGGATTTGCCAGGTCATGGTAGGTCATTGGAGTATTTCCATGAACAATCTGAATATATGGACGATGCGGTGGGCTTGTTTAAAGAAATCACAGAGCAAGTTTCTAAAGACCTTTCATTTTTCCTCGTAGGCCATTCATTGGGAGCTGAGATTGCATTGAGATTCGCAGCAACCTTTCCTAATCTTGTTAAAGGAGTGGTATTGCTGGATGGCGGCTATATTCAAAATGAAGATATTTCTGCTGATTTGGCAACCGATTTGAAGCAGGTACAGGAATTTTATAAAAGCTATCAGTTTTCAAGCTGGGAAAGCTATCTGGAGAACGAAAAATCTTACTATCAAAGATGGTCTGATTACGTCCAGAAAGCTGCCGTAGTCAAAATGAAGGAGGATGAAGACAAGTGAATTATCTCAAAAACAACGCTAGCCACATACGAAGCAGCAATAAGATCATTGCATATATACCCATCCAAGGAAATTTATTCAGAAGTTGAGTGTCCAATCCTATTGCTAAGAAGCTCACTACCGGAAGCTTCAAATGCTATGAAAGAAGTTGCTGCCAAACGATTGATTCGTGCTGCTTCAGATGCGACAGATCAGATAATTCCGAATGCTGGACACAATCTTAACATTGATGCCCCACACGAAGTTGCAAATCGGATCAAAAAGTGGATCGAAGTCCATAAAAATTACGATAGGGAACATCTTAAACGGAAAAAGGTCCGAAAATAGAGAAAATATAGGTAATGAAAATACTAAGAACGCTTTATAGTAAACGACGGTTGTATGGTGGTAGAGGAGGAAACAAATTGGATAAGATTGTGATATTGGTGGTCGTTCTGGGGATATTGGGCTATTCTTGGCAACAATCAAAGAAGTATTTATCTCCAACGTCCAGTTTCAATGCCATTATCACGTTTGACCCGGAACATTATACAGACATACGGTGGTTTGAAGTCTTTCGAAAGCTGACACATTGGGAAAAATTTGGAGCTCATTCATTCAAAGGAAATGTAGCAATGAATGCTGAAGATATCATTCATTTAATTCATAAGGAGCTTGAGGTTCCTTTGGGAAATTTCAAAGTCAAAGTATTTCCAATAGAGAAAACAAGCTTCGATTATATCGTAACTTTTAAAAAAATTCCGCGGCCTGAAATTGAGGATTACCCTCAGTTAGCGGAACTGGCGATCTGGAATACATACGGAAAAAACAGTTATCGATTGTGGCTTGGAATGTCAGTAGAGCAATTCAGGGAAGTCATCAGCCAGGAACTGCACATCCCGGAAGACAGTTTTACTGTTTATTGCCCTGCAAACCTCGTATGGACAAGGTTTTTGTAAGGGCGCTTAGAAATACTGGTTGATTTTTTCGCGCGTATCCGACTATTTATACTATTAGCCTGCATTCCTCGTTATAATTCACACGGGGATGAAGGATTTTTAACAGCGAATTGAATTATAGAAACTTAGAATTGAAGGAGGGAAAGTTATGTACAGTGAACCGGATAAGAAATTCCACTGCAACAACTGCAATAAGGTGATCGAGACGGGAGAGAAGTGCTGGATGAAGTGGAGTATTCCACCTAGCCACTTTCATACTCAAATAATGCCTTCGTTGGCTCTACGCTATGAGAATGCACCGATGGTTTGCAGTGAATGCGCCAAGCAAGACTTGAGATTTTCGGAGTTTTGACGGCGGATTTTCATAGGTCTTTCCTAATTTATTTGGAAGAACACCTATTCATTTTTGGACTTAAATGGCGAAAATTTTACTTTTTTAACGATAATTCACTCCCAACATATTATTTTTAATAAGGGGATGTTAGCGATATACTAAGAGGTTCTTGAAAACGTTATACTTTGTTGGCTTCATTCATTATGTCACTATTAGGAGGGTGTTTGTTTATGCTCAATAAAGAAAGTCTTGAAAAAAGTGCCGATTTAAGAAGAGGGGAAAATAGGGAGTTTTGGGAAGAATTTGACAAAACACTGCAAAAGCAACGTGTTGAAGTCACATTCAAAATGGATGGACATTTTTATCCAGCGACAATGAACTCGGTAGGTTCTCCGTATTTATGTGAATTTACGAACAAAGAAGTCAACTTTTTTGAATTTCAACCGCAATCACTAAACTGGAAGAACAGCTTACGTTTAAAATTAACCCATCTAGTTGAGGAAATCGAGCTGATAGAAGTGAATACCCAAAAGAAACTTGATTTAGTAATGGGAATTTTACCGTCTGATAGTGTGACATTAGAAGTAAAAATTGATTTTAAAAACGGACAAATATACCATCTATATTCGAAAAGTATTTCTGTAGCCGAAAAAATATTTGAGTGGTGCAATAATAATGACCTGAAGGTAAAAGATGAAGAGGGCATCGCGATATTATTTAAAGGATCCAATAATCCCGTAGATGAAATTAAAAATAACCGTATAAATAGAAGATATTAAATTCAATATAAATAAAAAAACTGATTACGCGACTCATAATCAGTTTTTTATTTTGTCTGGGTGCATAAGTTAGGCAGCTATGGTCAAAACTCAAGAGTATTGACTATGATTCCTTGCTCTAGTAAAATCAAGGGATACAAAGGTGTCATAACTTATGTTCAAAAGTGAGGGTGAAAAAAGATGAAATATGGCTATGCACGGGTGAGTACCCGCCAACAAGATTTGGAAGGACAGCTGCGTCAACTCGAGGAGGAACGCTGCGATCGGGTCTACTTCGAGAAAATTACCGGAACGAAAAGTGATCGTCCCGAATTTCAAAAACTCCTTCAGGAAATCCAGACAGGGGATACGCTGGTTGTGACGAAGTTGGACCGCTTCGCTCGGAGCACACAAGACGCATTGAATACGATCAAGCTCTTATTTGAGAAGGGCGTTCGAATCAACGTGCTGAATTTAGGAATTATTGAAAATACGTCCACTGGAAGATTGATCTTCACTATTTTCAGCGCTTTTGCGGATTTTGAGCGCGATCTAATTGTGGAGCGTACGCAGGAAGGGAAAGAGCTGGCTAAACAGAAACCCGATTTCCGAGAAGGGCGTCCGAAAAAATTCACTCAGCAACAAATTAATCTGGCCATGAACCTATTGAAGGACCATTCCTACAAAGATGTAGAGAAAATGACCGGAATCAGCAAAAGCACCTTGACGCGAAATAAAAGAAAAATACATTTAAGCGCTAAGGTTTAGAGTCTATCTAAGCTAAAAGATTAGATGGCCATTAGTTGTGCCAATGTGATCCTAAACCGCCCAGAGCGAGTAGGAAGAAAATAAACGTAAGCAGCGACAAGCAATTGAAATAACCCAGCAAAAGGTGCCATTATAGATGATTTCCGGGTAAAGTATGCTGCTGATGCGAAAAATCCAAAAGATCGTATGGGGTACCATGTAAAAGTGAATACCCTAAAAAAGAGAGAGCCTATCAAGAAGATTACGGAAGAAATAGACGTAACCAGTAAGTCTTTAAATAAAATTGAGTGCCTGCAAGGGCTATACAAATGACCCTATAGAACCGCCATAAAAATTGTCTGTTCTATAGGGTGAATTTAAAATTACAGTGATATCCGCCAGCCAAAATTACCACTAGTGACATAGTTAGGTTCTTTCCTGACTTAGTTTAAAGAACCGCGAAATAAAGCCACTGATATTTACCAGTGGCTACTTTTGTTATTCTTCTAACATACTATCTTAACTACACAAGAATTTGAGAATCAGGAATAAGCAAAAATTGCTCAAAGTCTCTACTAAAATTTGTCCAAAATAGTGACTCTAATCTACGCTTACTATATTTCTTGATTTTCAATGGCTACAGTCTCTTCTTTTACTTTTTGATTATCAGCAATTTTGAAAAATGGATAGTATACAATAATGGAAAGAACGATAATCACCAACTGTAATATTGAACCCGAAATATTTCCAGTCATCAAATACCCACTGATTAATGGTGGCGTCGTCCCTGGTGGTAAAACACCGATTGGTTTTCCAACAATTCCCCAAGACATTGATAGATACGTAATTAAAACTGTAATAATTGGCATAATCAAGAACGGAATCCACATGATTGGATTAAAAACAATTGGGAAACCAAAGAGAACAGGCTCGTTAATTCCAAAGATGCCAGGTCCTATACTTAGTTTTGCTAATTGTTTCAACTGTTTACTTTTAGCAAACATCAGCATCACAATTACTAATCCTAATGTAGCACCAGAACCCCCTACAAAAATCATATATCGAAATTCTGCTGAAACAATATTTTTAATCGGTTCTCCTGCTGCTAATGAAGCAGCATTTTCTGAAGTAAGCTGAAGCCAAATTGGTAACATGACCGAATTAGCAATAATTGAACCATGCATACCGATACACCACAACAAATTAATGACTAAGAAAACGACTATGGTCCCTCCTAGACTTGTTCCTAAATGTGTCAATGGTTGGGCTATGATTGTTTGAACTAAACTGTGAACGCTATCAAAAGAAGTGAAATTCTCTACCAACAAACGTAATGCCCAGACAACCATAATAACTACAAACCCCGGAATAACTGCTGTAAAAGATTTAGCTACTGTGGGAGGAACACCTGGAGGCATCTTTATAGTTAGATTTTTTTGGACAGTAATTCGGTAAACTTCTGTTGATATAATCGCTATTAATAAACCGGCAAATAGTCCCTGACTTGAAAAATAGCTTGTATTAATACCTGAAACAGCAACTTCATCAATGGTAGTCGTAAAACGCGGTGTTATAACAAAATATGAAGCTAATGCAATCGCCCCAGAAGCTAATGGATCAACCTTGTAACTATCTGCCAAACGATAACCTAGTCCAAATGTTGCAACTAGGGCGACTAGGTTAAAGGTTGCATTAAATGGATACATCAAAGCATTTTTGATTCCCTCATGCTGTTTTAAAAACTCTGTATATGCAGGAATTGGAAAACTTGCTAAAATCAAAAAAATTGACCCGATTATAATAAAAGGGATTGTTAAAACCATGGCATCTCTCAGAGCGGCTAGATGGCGTTCGTTAGCAATCTTATTTGCTTTGGGCATTACTTTTTCTTGTAAAAAATCTGTGACTTTATTCATCCTACTTATTCACTCCTTTTCATCTTGTTCTGTACAATTCAATAATTTCCTTTGCCAAAATTGTAATTGTTTCTGTACTCATTAGCTGATCTTCTGCATGCATAAATATCAACGTGTACGTAAGCTGTTCACCTTGTGATTCTCTTTTTATAAATTCTGAATGTCCTTTATGGCCTTGAACAAAAAAGGCATTAGATTCTTCGATTTTTGCATTAGCTACTTCAAAATTTCCTTCTTTTGCGTCTTGAATCGCTTCAATAACTAAACTTTTCGCCATTCCTACATTGCTAATAATTTGAAAAGCAGCTGTGTAGTATTGATCCATTAAAATTCACCCCTAGGTTAACTATTTAAAGCTTGATTTAAAACTTTTTCGCCGTCCATCATGCCATATGAACTCATATCAATTGTCGCAACTGGAATTCCTGATGGTTCCAGTTTTTTACTTAGTTCTTTTTTCATAAAGCTAACTTGAGGACCTAAAAGTAAAACATCTATGCTTTCACTCTTTAGCACTTGGTCCAGTTCTGAGACTGGCTTAGCAAAGATCTTTACTTCTAAATTATTTTCTTTCGCCGCTTCTTCCATTTTTGTTACCAATAAACTTGTACTCATGCCTGCTGCACAAGCTAACATAATTGTTTTCATCATCTTACCTCCATTTACTTAATGCTTTCGCCATTTGATGCAATAACATTTGTATACCATTCAAATGATTTTTTCTTTTTACGATTCAACGTTCCGTTTCCGTCATCATCTTTATCCACATAAATAAAACCATAGCGTTTTCGCATTTCGCCTGTTCCCACAGAAACAATATCAATACATCCCCAAGTGGTATAGCCTATTACTTCAACATGGTCTTCTGTGATAGCTCGCATCATTTCACGAATATGATCATTTAAAAATTCAATTCGATAGTCATCGTGAATTTCACCCTCGTCATTGATTTCGTCAACAGCGCCTAGTCCATTC
>NZ_JBAWAZ010000364.1:0-4027 GCF_049589555.1 Trichococcus sp. | reverse complement strand
AGCAGCTCCCGGTTGCTCGCGGGAATCGGATAGCTCCGGATTTCTGCTGCCGTCTGCGTATAAGTGCTTCCGTCCAAGAAGGCCGCATCGTTCTGGAGGATGCTCTCGATGCTCTCCTGAGTGGACTCGAAATGGAACTGCAGGCCAATCACATTACCCTTATATACAAATCCCTGGTTCGGACAAACATCGCTTGCGAACAGGCGCTCCGCCCCTTCCGGCAAGCCGAATTGCTCCCCGTGCCAATGGAACACGACCAGTTCCTCAGGCAGAGCTCCAACAGCTGTCGAGCTTATCGTTCGGATCGGCAACCAGCCTGCTTCCCGGTAGGCCCCCTGAAGAATGTCAGCTCCCAAAGCTTTGGCGATCTGCTGTCCGCCAAGACAAACGCCGAAGACTGGCTTGCCTTGGCTGATGAGTGCACGGATAAGCTGCCGCTCCTCTTCCAACCAAGGGAGTTCATCCAAGACGCTCATGGGACCGCCCAATATCACAAGGAAATCCGTTTCCTCCGCTTTCGGCAAAGCATCCCCCAGAAATAGGCGGTATATCCTGTAGTCAGTCCCGGTCTGCCGGCACCAATTCTCGATTTCCGCTGGCCCTTCAAAATCCACGTGCTGCAAAATTGCGATACCCATGCTGATACCTCCTCAAAATTGATTATTCCCATCATAATCCATCAGCCCGCGAACGTCACCCATCGCCGCGTTATTGAGTGCAGATGCAGGTCGAGAATGTTATGATAGACCTATAGAAAACACCTGATCCAAAGCCATTTCCGAAGGGAGCAAGCACCATGAGAAACCTGGACAAAGAAATTGCGATCATCAAAAAATTCAAAGCCGAACACCCGAATAAAGCCTACAAACTCTACATCGAGACAAGCGATGACTTCGACTTCCATGACGAAACCGAAAGCGAAGACTACATCGCCGTCCTCATCGCCGAACTGGAAACCGAAACGCCCGTAGAAAACCCGTTTTTGGAAGGCACCTCCGCCTATAACTGGGATGCCGAATACGTCATCTACATCGACAAACCCACTACGGCCGACCGGGAATTGATCACGAAGCTGTATTACGACGAACTGCTACAATATGTCTGAAGGGAATCACCCTTCAGGCATTTTTTTATCCACTTCGTCTTTGGCTTCCTCCTCCGAAACACGCTCTTGGGGTTTATGCCCTGCTGCTTTTCCCTCATCGGTTCCGTTATCGCTTGGCTCCGGTTTTTTGGACGACCGCAGCATCTTCTCCACGAGCAGTTTGACCAACCGATCCAGTTCAACCATCACGATCCCTCCCCTATTTTTTACCATCATACAACAACCATCCCGATATTTTAATTCTTTTTGGCCCGCATCGCAAAGTTTACGTTCAGTTTATCCCCTGTTGATATAGTCATACCAAGGTTTACAGAACACAAAAAGTAGACCAAATCGAAGGAGGAAAAATAATGAGTCAGAATTTTGAGAATGCGATCAGAGAGAGATTTGAGCAAGGGTTCAAGAATTGGAACAATGGGTACGATGCTTGGTTGGACTGGTGCGAGACGCTTTATGAACCGGATGCGCACTACAATGTCTACAGCGATCGCTTGACCCTGCAGCAATACAAGGACATGATGGGCCAACTTTTCCAGGCCTATGACATCGAACTCGGCGAATTCCATAATATGATCGTGGAGAACGAATGGGGTGCCATCCGCTATGTCGTATATATCATCGACAAACGGACCGGTGAACGGATCAAACAGAACACGATGGAATTCGTCAAATTCAAAGAGAATCCTGAACCGATCGGGGTACGCGTCGTGGAGGGCTGGGCATTGTCCGATAAACCGTTGTCCACCCACTGATACACACGCTCTTAAAGCAACATGACAACATAAAACAGCCTCGGGAAATCCGCTTGTTACGGACTTCCGGAGGCTGTTCACTTTATCCCAGTTGCGGCAAACAGATCAGTCGTTCAAGGATTGCTCCGGGCATTCAGTCCAGATCGGCTCCGTTTGAAGCGATGACCTTTTTGTACCAGTGGAATGAATCTTTTTTGCTGCGTTTCAGGCTGCCTTTTCCTTCATCATCCTGATCGACGTAGATGAAGCCGTAGTGTTTGGACATCTCGCTCGTGCTGGCGCTGATCAGATCGATGCAGCCCCAAGGTGTATAGCCCATCAGATCGACACCCTCTTCGATGGCTTTTTCCATTTCGATGATGTGCTCGCGCAAGTAGGCGATGCGGTAATCATCATGGATTTCGCCCGTTTCGGTGACAGTATCGACTGCCCCCAATCCGTTTTCGACAATGAACAACGGCTAAACTAATGCGCTGTCCAATTCTGATGCTTCCGCTTGCTGCTGCGCTTCCACCTCTTGTTTATAAGCAGCTTTGTCCATAACTTTGAAGAACGGCAGATAGACGAAATAGCTCACGCCGATCATAAGTGCTTGATAGACAGCCCATCTCCAGCCGCCCGCCATCAATCCGTTGATGATGACCGGAACACCCAACGGTACCGCGATACCCGGCAGGTAAGGCAGGATGCCTGTCAGCATGCCAAGATAGGAAGTAACTGCGATGATCAAAGGCACCAGGATGAATGGGATAGCCAAAGTGAAGTTCATGATGATCGGCATCCCGAAGATGATCGGTTCGTTGATGCCGCAGATGTTCGGTATCAAGCTCAATTTGCCAAGCACACGGTATTGCTCCGATTTTGCCCGCAGCATCGCCATAGCCAAGCCTAAGGTAGCGCCTGAACCCATGAACACAACCATCCCGAACATGCTTCCGGAAACGATGTTCGGGATTTCCAGACCGGCGTTATAGGCTGCCAAGTTTTCAGTCCCCAGCGGTGTCCAGATCGGCATGAATACACTGTAGACGACCATTGCGCCGTGTACACCGACCAACCACAAAATCTGTGCCGCAAACATCGCAACCAACAGAGCCGTAAAGCTTCCGCCCAGTTTGGTCAACGGTGCAGCCACTACTGAAAAGATGAACGAGTGGATATCACCAAAAGCAGTCAACGTCATCACGTAGCGGATGACCATTGCAAGGACAGCCAACACCAAGCCCGGCACCAGACCGGAGAATGATTTGGAAACAGTAGGCGGTACGCCGTCAGGCATCTTGATGACCCAACCTTTAATTTTAAAAATGGTATAAACTTTCGCGGACAATAACGCGACAAGAAATGCAGTAAACAGTCCCGGTGCGCCCATCCAGGTAGCGGGCAGCGAGGCCAATGTGTTCGCTTCGGAATAATTGAAAGGTGTCACAATCAAAAAGCTCATCAAGGCAAGAATCCCTGCCGGCGTCCCGTCGATGTCATAGGACTCGGCAAACTTCGCGGCGATCAAATAAACAACATAGATGGCCAAAAGGTTTGTCGTGATTTCGGAAGGAATGACCGTAATCGCTTTCAATCCGGTGTTGACCAAAAAATCCTGATACCCTTGAACCGGGAAACTGTTCACAAGACTCCCCAAGGCACCCACGATCGTGATCGGCATCGCTGACATCAGACCATTCGTGATGGCACTGATGTATTTGTTGTTTTGGATCGCACCCGCACCACGTTGTAAACTCATTTGCACATTCGAAAAATCAGCCATTATTTTCAGCCCCCTATTTGTTTAATAAATTTAAAGCATCCGCCAATACTTTTTTGCCGTTCATCATGCCGTAATCCATCGAAGGAATCGTTGCGATCGCGACCGGATGGCCACTGTACTTCTTTTTGAAACTCTCTTCCATGTAACCGACTTGCGGGCCCAGCAAAAGAATGTCGATATTCTGGATCAGCTTATCCACTTTCCCTTCCGCCGTGGCATCGATATTTACCTCCATCCCTTTTTCTTTTGCTGCATCCTTCATCCGTTCGACCAGCATACTGGTCGAGAAACCTCCCGCACAGGCCAACATAATCGATAGTGTCATGCAATCTCCTCCTGATTCACTTTTTGTGTATGGAACAAATGGACTTCTTCCCTCAGTTGGATCAGGTGCTGCGCCAGATC
>NZ_JBAWAZ010000363.1:0-1672 GCF_049589555.1 Trichococcus sp. | reverse complement strand
AGTTTTCCTTCGTTCCACTGTGCTGCGGTACTGCTGGATTAAAGTCGCACACTTCAGATATCACTTATATTTGATATCTGATAATGTATCCCTTTTACAAATAGAAATTTACCATATCCTTTTTTCGATGTCAACAGCAATGTGAATTTTTTAGTTTATTTTCGAAACGCTTACATCGTATTGTGCGCCATTATAGGATTCTGCTCGATTATTTTGGGCAAAAAAAATAAGTGCGCACTCCCTGTTATTCAGGAGTGCGCACCCGATGGATCATTTTTTGTTTTATTGTGTGGATTCTTCTATTTGAACCGCGTCAGGACATTCTCCATGCTTCGGTAGATATGCTTCAGCATGAATTTTCGGGACAATTCTTCATCCCCTGCGATAAGCGCATTCACGATATCTTCATGTTCCTGAATGGAAATTTGGGCATACTGTTCCTCGGTCTGGAGGTCCCCCATCGACAAGCCGTTCCAAAGATTGGAGGCCATTTCGATCAAGCGCGCGTTTTCGCTGGCGTTCCAGATGGCAAAGTGAAAGGCCTGGTTCAGGTCGGAATAAGAGCTGACATCGCCCGACAGGATACTTTCTTTCGCATCTTCATGCACTTTGATGATTTCGCTGATGTCTTTTTTCTTTCTGCAGATGATGGCGCAGGCTTCGCTTTCAAGGGAAGCTCGGATTTCATAGTGATCCTCAAGGAAAGTCGGGGTGATGCCCATTACGATGGCTCCCTTATTAGGGCGCAGCTGGATGAAGCCTTCACGGGACAAAATCTGAAAAGCCTCGCGGACCGGCGTAACGGAAACGCCCAGCATCTTCGCAACAGCATCCAGCATCAATTCATGGCCCGGCTCGAATTCCTTCAGGATGATCGCTTTTCTCAGGGAGGAAGCCACCCTTTCTCTGGCAGGCAATAGTTTGATCGGTTTAAGGATGCTCATTGTTCATACCCTCCAGTTCTTTCTTCAGGATCTCAACATAATATTGAAAATAGTCTTCAAATCCATCCATCAATTTCGATAGATCATTTTCTGCCAGGTGCTGGCTGATTTTTTCAATATGCTTGTAGTTTGCTTCAAAATCAAAGTCATAATTTCCGATCACGAAAGTGAAGAAGCCGCTCAACAGTTGTTCATGCGCCCGCTTGATTGTCGGAATGCCGGTCGCTTCCGACAGCAGTTGATGGAAATCCAGTTCCAGCTTGCGACAACCTTCACTATCTTTGGCGACCATTTTCCCTTTGTATGCGTCCGCAATTTTCCGGAATGGCTGTGCATCAACTTGCTTCTCGGAAAGGATCAGGCAAATTTCTTTTTCCAGCGCCTTTATCATCCTGAATTGGGCTTTGGCCGATTCAAAGGAGACGCCATTGACTTTCATATGCCTGTTTCCGAGCCTTTCCAACACGCCTTCCATTTCCAGCATCTGCAAGGCTTCCCTTACGGGCATTCTGGAAACGCCCATTGCGGCAGCGACTTCGGATTGTTTCAGCTTCTCACCATCCTTGATGTTCCTTTTGAAGATTTCAGTGCGCAGGATATCCGCAATATAATCTTTTGTTTGTGTTCTCTCTAATGATTCCAAAGACTACAGTCCCTTTAATTTTTATAGGTCAGTGCAAGATTATGACAATAGCAGCCTTGAAGTTTACAGTTCCACTATTTAGCAC
>NZ_JBAWAZ010000362.1:0-2794 GCF_049589555.1 Trichococcus sp. | reverse complement strand
GTGGAGATAAAAAGATGATAAGAATATACTTGCATGTTTCTTATATCCGCACATACAACACATCATCTTCTGCATGGTTCTGCCTCCCCTTCTATCCTCATCGCTTTCTAATAAGATAGCGATTTTCCCGGCGTCTGTCAATCATTTTCACTTGTTTGGCCTTAAATGAATTTTCCCGTCACCGAATTTTTGTCTTTCCGGATGTCGGATGGGGTTCCTTCCGCAATGATTTCCCCGCCGGCATCCCCGCCCCCAGGACCAAGATCGATGATCCAATCAGCCGCTCCGATGATCTGCTGATTGTGTTCCACAACGATCACCGTGTTGCCGGAATCGACCATCCGATCCAATAATTTCAGGAACTTTTCCACATCAAGCGGATGCAGACCGGTAGTCGGTTCATCGATCAGATAGAGATTCTTTTTCCCACGATTTGCGAAGAGTTCCACTGCCAACTTGAGCCGTTGGGCTTCACCTCCGGACAAAGTCGTTGTTGTCTGGCCGAGCTCGAGGTAGCCGAGACCGACATCCTGCAGGAGATTCAGGATGGCACTGATTTTGGGCGAATCCGAAAACATTTCCGCGCCTTCCTCAACCGACAACCCCAGCACGCCTGTGATCGAATGGCCGCGATAAGCCACGGACAAGACCTCGTCCTTGAAGCGTCTGCCCGAACAGACCGGGCAAGGAACTTCCTGATCTTCAAAAAACAACAGGTTGTTTGTGACGACTCCCAACCCTTCGCAATGATCGCAGCGTCCCCCTTTCACATTGAAGGAAAAGTGATTGGCGGTTATTCCCTTTTCGATGGCAGTCTGCTGTTGGCCGAAGATTTTCCGGATTTCCGTGTAGGCGTCCGAATAGGTCGCGACATTCGAACGTTTCATCCGGGTGAGCGGGGCCTGTTCCACGATCACGATCCGGTCGAACGATCCGCTTCCGCTCACCTGATTCGGTTCCTGCGATTGTTCCGTGTCCCCTTTCGCCAGCACATCGAAGACGAGCGTCGATTTCCCGGACCCCGATACGCCGGTGACACAGATGAGACAGCCTACGGGGAAACGGACTGTCAGATTCCGGAGGTTATGCTTGTCCGCTTGGCTCACCTCGATGAAATCACCGGATCCTTTGCGGAAAAATTTGCGCGCTTCAGGCTTGCTGTTCAGGTAGGCACCGGTGACGGATGTCGCTTGCTCCTTGATTTGCTGCAGCGTTCCCGAGCCGATGACTTCGCCCCCATATTTCCCTGCTCCTGGACCGATATCGATCAGGTAGTCCGCGGCCTCCATGACGGCTGTATCATGTTCGATGACGAGCACCGTATTCCCTTTGTCCCTCAGAGACCGCAGGATAGTCAGAAGCCCTTCGGTATCTTTTGGATGCAGGCTGATTGTCGGTTCATCCAGTATGTAGATGACTCCCGTCAGATCCGAATCAAGGACAGCTGCCAACCGCAGACGTTGCGCTTCACCTCCCGACAGCGTCATCGTCTGCCTGTCGAGCGACAGATAGCCCAATCCCAATTTCAGGATCCGTTTCAGTTTGGTCTTCAAATCCGTCACATAGACGCCCGCCAACAGTTGTTCCGAATGCGTCAGATTTGCATCAAGTTCGCGAATCCAATCCATAAGCTCTTTCAACGATGAAGCGGACAATCCAGGCAAGCGCGTTCCTTTCACAGTCACGCTCCTGCTCAGCTCGTTCAGTCGTTCGCCGTGGCATTCCGGGCAGATAACCGATTCAAAGTAGGCTTCCTGGAATTTGGAAGCCCCTTTTTTGTCCGCCATTCTGCGCCAAAGGTTCGGCAGGACCCCTTCATAGCGGCCTTCGGCAATCGTCCGGGGCGCCTGCACATCCGGGAACAACTGATGCATCTCTTCACTTTCGGCCCCATGCAGCAACAGCACGCGTTGCGCTGGCGTAAAGTCCTTCACCGGCGTGTTTATTTTTAGCGGGATCCCGTAATGCTCACTGGCGGCAACCAGCGACTCCAGCTGGTAATCCCTGTAGCGTTTTTCCCAAAAGACGACCGCACCCTCTTCAAGCGCCAGTTCTTCACGGAGCACCTGCTCTTCAGCAACTGTCATCACCTCTCCCAAACCCTGGCAAGTTGCGCAGGCGCCTTCTTGGGTATTGTAGGAAAAATGGGTGCGGGTCAGCTTCTCCATCCGCTGATCGCAATGCGGGCAATACTGGAACACCTTGAAGTCATCGGCGGTCTTTTCGGTTTCCTCGCGGCAATCAGCCGAACTGAATTCCCTTCCGCAAGCCGGGCAGTCCCTTGTGCTCAGCTTTTCGAACAGCATCCGCAGATCGGTATAGATGTCCGTGACCGTTCCCACAGTCGAACGCGGATTTTTATTGTAGGTTTGCTGCTGGATTTGGATGGCGGGGGACACATTTCGGATCGCATCGATGTTCGGTTTGCGGATCCCTTGGTAGCCGATCGCCTCCAGATATTGGCGCTGGCATTCCTGATAGAGCACATCCATCGCCAGCGTCGTTTTCCCGGAACCGGATACCCCTGTGAGGACGATCCATTTGTTCCGGGGCAAGTCCACCGTGATGTTCTTCAGATTCCCTTCCTTGGCGCCGATGATGCTGATATGGTCCATGCATGCTCCCCGCTTCCTACTTTGATTCTTCTGTCCCAATTATATGCCACTTGCTGCGTTTTTGTCCTGATTATGCGAGATGGATGCCCGGTTTTCTGTTATACTTCAGAAGAGACGACCGCTACAATCAGGCGGCGAACAGAGTCAGGAGCGAACGATATGAAAAAAACAAACCAAAA
>NZ_JBAWAZ010000361.1:0-2086 GCF_049589555.1 Trichococcus sp. | reverse complement strand
TTGTCCACCGGGTACTTGATGTTGTTCTTCTCCAGCTTTTCCTCGATGATCTCATCGATGTCCAGATCGAGGTTGCTTGCCAGCATGTGGGAATAGATCAGCACGTCGGCGAGCTCCTCCTTGATCCGTTCGACGCTGGTCTCCCTGACTTCCTCAGGCGATTTCCATTGGAAAATCTCCAGCAGTTCTGCGGCCTCCAACGAAATCGAGATGGCAAGGTCCTTCTCGTTGTGGAATTGGCGCCAGTCGCGGTCATCACGGAATTGATTGATTTTGTCCATTGTGTTCATGTCACTCATCCCTTTCTGGCATCCTTTAGTGCTTGTTGCAGCTCTTCATCCACTGCATAGAGGTACAAACCGTTCACGCCTCTAGTCAACAATACGTTCAGTTCGTTCTTAAGCAACGTATCGGAGAAATATTCCTTGCTGCCATCCTTCAGACTTCTCTTTTGCGTGGCTTTTTTGTTCTTGCTCTCCTGACGGTCAAAGATGATTTTGCCGTCCCGGTATTTCACGGATGGTCCGATGATGACGCCCGCATAATTTAGGTCGAAACCTTGGACCGTGAATGTCGATCCTACCTCGTCGACCGTCTGCTCCTGTTCAGCCCACGAAAGGTGCTTGTTTTTGATTGATTGTTTTTTCGAAGCAACAGGCAGCTGGAGATTCCACGGCAATTTCCAGTCACCTACCCGGACATACCAATAGTCCTCCCCTTCAGGTTTGCGCTTGTCGACGTAATCCCAATCGAATGTTGCCGTCATCCTCGAAATGCCCGAGTCCTGACTCTGCGCCTTTGCTTTGATTGCTCCATGCAGTTCTTCCGGGCTATCGAAGATCTGGATATCATATTTTTTTGAATCGGAAGGGATTTTCCCTACCTCTTGCTCATCGATCAGTGAACGGATCCAATTTACCGTCGCTATATCGGAATTGATGCGCATCTGGTTCGAAAGATACATCAGATTGCCGTTAAGCTGAGCTTCATGCTGGAGGCTCATCAATTCCTCGTATTCCCAATACTGTTGTGTCGAAAGCACCTGGTTTTGGTCGAACACCGCCACAACTACCTTGGCGCGTTCCAACAAATCCTGCAGTTGGTTCTTTCCCCGATAGGACTGTTTCCCCTGCGTCCAAAGCAGATGCGCCTCATCGACGATCACGACATCCACTTTATCCTCCGGTCCGTGATTATTGATGAACGGGGTCGGTTTGGAAACGAGGTCTGGCTGCTTTTTGCTGTAGATGCCCAATTTGGTCGCAATCTGCTGATAGACCTTCAGCTGCTGCTCGTGGTTCACCAAGAGGAAATTCTTCGTGTCCTTGAAAATCAGATTTTCCGGATCATCCTTGGACAATTGGTTCAATTCATAAAACAGACTGCTCATCAGGACAGTCTTTCCGGATCCCGCTTCGCCGGTCACCAGGATCAGCTGTCTCGTTTCCCCTTTGGTCAGAGCTTGCATAATGCGCAAAGTGATGAAGTCCTTCGTGCGGATCTGCTCCTCCGTCAGCTTATGGAACGGAGATGCCTTAAAAATAGCGGAATCCCTGATGATCTGTTCAACCGGAAAAAGCTCCTTATTTTTCTTTTGCAGCCCTCTCCAGACCTTTGAGAAAATATTGTCCAACTCATGGGATGTAAAATAGTCATTCTGCTGGTTAGTCCGGCGGTTATAGACCGCATCAACATTTTCAATGCTGGACATGTACAGCATCAGCTTGTTTTCGATATCTAAAGTCAAAGATTTATTGAAATGATTATGGCCGATTACGTACATTTTTGATGATTCTGAAATAGACAGGTTCTTCCAATCACTCCTTGATTTCGGATCGACCGTCAGATGCTGTATGGTCCTCTTCTTGATGTCAGAAGTTTCCCCGATGTAAACCGAGAACTGTTTCTCTTTATTTTTGTCATTGACGATATACACTGTCGGATAGTGCAAAAGGTACTTCGCATCCATACCGACATTTTCTTGGACTTTCGAATCAAAATCCTTAATGCCCTCGCTGCTGTAATCCAGTTCATAGATTATCGGGGCGGAAATGTCTCCCATACCAGCACCTCCTTGTATTGTGAT
>NZ_JBAWAZ010000360.1:0-8403 GCF_049589555.1 Trichococcus sp. | reverse complement strand
ATGCCTAGAACAGCCTTAAGGTATGCGATAGAAAAAATGCCAAAGCCAAGGAAGCAGGAGGCAATGAAAAGAGAGAAGAAAAAGTGAGTTAGAGTCAGCATTCTCACTTTCGTAGCTTTTGTAAGCTGCATTTATGTGCTGCAAAAAGCAGTGGATTTTTGAGGAGCAGGGCATCATTATAGGTCCGTTAGCCGTTCAATAATTAAGAGGTGAAATAATATGGATAATCAATTCGATCCGAACAACAAGATCATTCAACTGCTTCTTCGGGGGATGGGCATGGAAGATAGCGGCAAACCTGAAGAGGCAAGCATACTATTTCTTAAAGCCTGGAGTGAAGCAACAGACGATTTCGAAAAATTCATTGCAGCTTATTATGTAGCCCGAGATCAAAAAAATAGTTCAGACAAATTAAAATGGTTCGAAACATCTTTGCGGTTTGCGTTAAAACTGAATGATGAGGCGGTTAAGAGCGCTTTTCCATCGTTATATTTGAACATCGCGAAATGCTATGAGGCGTTATCCGATTCTGAAAAGGCGAAAAAGAATTACGAACTATCAAATTCGTATAAGCTTGCACCTTCTGACCCAGGCCCCTTTTTTCATGGGACCAAAGCAGATTTGCAGGTTGGCGATCTACTGACAGCAAAGGAGGAATCGAATTATAGACCCGAACTTAAAATGAACCACATTTATTTCACAGCCTTGCTTAGTGGGGTGGGACTTGCTGCCGCATTAGCAAAAGGAGCTGGAAGTGAACGCATTTATACCGTAGAACCGACAGGGGAATTTGAAAACGACCCGAATGTTACAGACAAGAAATTCCCTGGAAATCTGACACGTTCCTATCGATCACAAGAACCTTTAAAAATTGTTGGCGAAGTAACAGATTGGTTGCGACAGACACCTGAGGACCTTCGTCTGTGGCGTGAAAAGTTGGCTAATAATAAAGGGGAAATTATTAATTGAGGACTCAACTTTCGCCCCCGGAAATATAGGTTAATTCATTGTGGTACATTTTCTTTGCGGTTTAGATCACCGAGGGACCCCGTTAGTTTTTTATGGACAGAAATGTTAAAATTCGATTAATAGTAAGTACCATTTACTCATAAAAAATACGGGAGGGATTTGGGAATGGATAACGCAAAAAAGAAAAAGGATTTACGCATCAACAGCTTCGTATATGATGGGGTTGTGAAATCGCCGAACCGTGCGATGTTGCGCGCGACAGGCATGCATGACGAAGACTTTAAAAAGCCTATGGTAGGAGTGATCAGCACTTGGGCTGAGAACACACCTTGCAATATACACTTGAACGACTTGGCTGCAATCGCAAAAGCCGGCATCAATAAGCAGCGCGGTTGGCCGATCCAGTTTACGACAGTGACCGTTTCGGACGGTATCGCTATGGGCACACCGGGGATGAGCTATTCGTTGCCTTCGCGTGACCTGATTGCGGATTCGATCGAAATTGCGGTTGGCGGGCAAAATCTGGATGCATTCATCAGCATCGGTGGCTGCGACAAGAACATGCCGGGCTCTGTCATTGCGATGGCGAATGCGAATATTCCATCCATTTTTGTTTATGGGGGCACGATTGCTCCTGGGCAAGATGAGGATGGTAATGACATCGATCTCGTATCCGTTTTTGAAGCCATCGGAAAGTGGAACAACGGCGAAATGACGGAAGAAGAAGTACGGGCGATCGAATGCAACGCCTGTCCTGGACCAGGGGCTTGCGGCGGGATGTATACGGCCAACACAATGGCATCGGCGATCGAAACGATGGGACTGAGTTTGCCGGGCTCATCGTCAAACCCTGCTGCAACGGGTGATAAATTGAAGGATGTCTTCGAGGCAGGTGAAGCAATCATCGGCTTGATTGAAAAAAATATCCGACCGCGCGACATCATCACGCGTAAAGCTCTGGAAAATGCCGTGGTGATCACGATGGCATTGGGCGGATCGACTAACGCGATCTTGCATATATTGGCGATTGCCCATGCCGCTGAGGTGGACTTTGCGATTGAGGACTTCAATGATATCCAAAAACGGGTACCGCATTTGGCAAATCTGAAACCTTCGGGAAAATATGTCTTCCAAGATCTATACAATGTCGGAGGGGTCCCCGCTGTTCAAAAATACTTGCTTGATAACGGCTTGTTGCACGGCGACTGTTTGACCGTAACCGGAAAGACACTGGCGGAAAACCTCGAAAATGTAGCACCTTTAGCAGAAGGCCAGGACGTGGTTATGACGCTTGAGAATCCGAAACGCAAAGATGGTCCGTTGATTGTCTTGAAAGGTAATCTAGCTCCTGATGGCGCCGTCGTAAAAGTTTCCGGGTTGAAGGAACGACGCCATGAAGGGCCCGCGAAGGTTTTCAACACCGAAGAAGCGGCGATCGAAGCGACCCTGAACGGAGAGATTGTTGACGGCGATGTGGTGGTTGTCCGTTTTGTCGGGCCGAAAGGTGGACCAGGTATGCCAGAAATGTTGTCCTTATCGAGCATCATTTCCGGAAAAGGCATCAAAGTGTGCCTGATTACAGATGGCCGTTTTTCAGGCGGTTCACACGGATTCGTGGTCGGGCATGTCGCACCTGAGGCACAAGACGGCGGCCCGATTGCCTTGCTGGAAACGAATGACACGGTCATCATTGACCAGGATACGCGTGAATTGACGATGAAAGTATCTGATGAAGAGTTGGCTCAGCGACGTGAAAAATTGGTATTGCCGCCTTTGCAAACACGGGGTGTCCTGGGCAAATATGCACACATCGTGTCATCCGCATCGAAAGGCGCCGTTACCGACTTTTTCAACCGAAATCCATTTGAAGACAAATAAAGGGGAGTGCCGCATATTGGAACAAGTCATCATGTATACTGGTCAAGCGGGCCAGCATAAGGAAGAACTCGAAGAAAAACTGATGAACGTCATGGATACGGAAATCGGTCTCGATATCGTCAATCTCGGATTGATTTATGGCATCGACCTGGATGATGACGGGGTTTGCACTGTCCGATTAACATTCACCGGCGCCGGCTGTTCTTGTTCGGAGCATATTTTGAAGGGCGTCCGTGAACAGCTGGAGCCGTTGGGTTTCGTAAATGAGTTGAAAATTATGATTGTGTGGAGTCCCGCCTGGGTGCTGGATCGCATCACCCGCTACGGCCGCATTTCTCTTGGAATCAATCCAGGCAGATAAGAAAAAGGATCGGAATAAAGTGTTTTTAATACACTTTGTTCCGATCCTTTTTTGAATGAACTCAAGTTTTGCTGGATTCGTAAGCGAATCGGTGTTGACAACAATTAATGAAACAACAGATCGACATGTCGTTTTCTTTTATCGAAGAACGGGCGCCATCAAAACTTTGCCTGTTCCGCGATAAACGTTAACCAAGCCTTCGCCGGATGCGGCCGAACCCATGAGTGTCTTGCCCGATCGTTCTACTGTAAATTCTAGGCTACCAGACCAAGCAATCGCCATATTTCCATCAATCTTTAGTTCATCATTTTCCAACTCTATTTCTATCAGTTCTTCTCTCGGTACATAAGATTCAAGTGCGACAATTCCTCCACCAGAAAGACCCAGGTTGAAAAGACCTTCTCCGCCCATTGCAATAGAAGAAAGGTTAGACTTCATAACGGCTTTATGGTTCAATTCCGAATCACAAGCCAAAAACAACCCATCTTCAATCACGATTGAGCCATTCCAGTCATCGACATCAATCAGCAAAATATGCTTATAGGTTGGTTCCAGTACCAGTTTGCCGGTTCCGGTGTACTCAGGCTTAATTGCAGATTCATTAGTGACTTTTCCTCGAAGAGCTTTTCCAAAAAAATCGCCCACGCCTTTAAGCCCTGTTGTAGCACTGACATCACCAACCATCCACTGCATAGCTCCTGACTGAACGGTGATGTCGGAAAGACTGACATCGCACATCAGTTGTCTTCTTCTGACGTTCATTTCAGAAGCGTAGTAGGCAGCTTGAGCCGTCAGATGATCGACACTCAAATCTTTCAAGTATTCCACTACCTTAAATGCGCCCATCTCTTCGACAATTTTCACATCATTGTTATCTTCGAAATTTTTTATTCTGAACATATCCATTTTCCTTCTTTCTTTTGCAGAGGCAATAGCTGTGTCTGGTCAATAAAGGCTTATTCAAATTTGGTGTATCATTGTCTATCATTATAACACTATTTTGATTATCGACCAATATTTAGATGGAAACGGCAACCGGATGGAAGAGAAACGCTTGTGTTGTCAACCGTAGAAGCAGAAAAGTCCTGACTCTCAGAGCCAGGACTTTTCATTCATCGGTGCGGATAAAAGGTGATTGGTGTCACCGGAACGATTTAATATTCTAATGCTTTCAAATCTTCAATCGTAACGACTTGCTCAACATAGCCATCAACCATGAACCCACTTAAAATTGAAAACTCTTTATAAAGGATGTCATAAGCTGCTATTTCGGTATTGAAATTCTCTTTATTCAATTGTTGGATCAGTGCCTTCGTTGTTGCTTGAGTATCGCTGTCAAGTTCCCAATTATCAGGTCTCAGTCGGCCAACTTCATCATACTCAGCCTTGGCGCCATAAACCATATCGCGATAAATGCGGTCGATATGCATGATCGGTGTTTCATGGGTGCCTTTTTCGGTCATTACTTTGTAAAGCGCGATACAATAAACAGGGAAGAACGGAATAACCGAGCTTGCTTTAGTGGTCACTGCAGTTGCCACCACAATTTGAGCTTTTCCGTTGATGTCAGCCAATAACTCATTGATAGTCTTCGCCTTTTCATCACAGTCTGCTTTAGCAAGACCAAGGGTACCGCCACCGTAATACGGATGGTTCAGCTCTGTTCCTAAATAAGAATAATTGGTCGTCAGAACCCCGTCGGCCAACACATCTGCTTCTTTCAGTGCTTCCATCCATAATTGCCAGTCTTCTCCACCCATAACTTTGAGTGTGCCAGCGATTTCTTGATCATTCGCGGGTTCCAGCGTTTCGATGTAGAAATCCTGATTTTGCATATTAATATTAGGGCCAACCACTGGCTCCCCAAGAGCTTTGATTGCGGAAGTGTATGTCTCTCCGGTATCGGGATCTGTCCTTCTGCCGCTTGCCAAGCTATAAACGATCAAGTCTACTTTGCCGCCAAATTCGTTCTTGATATACTCGATGACTTCTTGCTTACTTGCGTGGCTGAAGGCGTCCTGCACAAAATTTTTGGCGATCAGGCCTTCTTTTTCAGCGGCTTCACGAAAAGCTATATTGTTGTACCAGCCGGCTGTACCAAGATTCCGTTCATTTTTCGGTCCTTTTTCAAAAGAAACGCCGATTGTATCTGCTCCTGCACCGAAGGCCAGGCTGATCCGGGTGGCTAAACCGTAGCTTGATGACGCACCAATGATCAATACCTTTTTCGGACCTGCAAAAGTTCCTTTATTTTTTACAAAGTCGATTTGATTCAATACTTCCTGCTTGCATCCAAGCGGGTTTACACCAAGGGCCACATTTCCCCGTATATTTTGTTTAAATTCCAACATGATTAATTTTCCTCCATTAAAATGTCATAAGGATATAATAACAGAAAATGCTTCTCAAGAATAATTATCTGCCAAAATTTCGAGTATAAGTTAGCCACCTGTGTTTACCAGTCATTCAGTTGATGGGCTCAACTGGAATTTAGTTTTTCAAATAACATAATAAAAAAACTGGATTTCTATGGGGTTCATTTTTGTACATTCGAGAAGCAGAGGTGTACAATTAAAGTGTGATATATTGAACAAATCGAGAGTCTGAAAACAAACTAAACAGCAGAAATCCATTTTGTGAAAGTAGCTCAGATTACAGGAGAGCTGCGCAAAACCGGGAATGATATACGGGGAATAGCATTCGAAAATTTCGTGGCGGGGGTGAAAAAACGATCCAAACAACGAATGTTAACAGAAATTCATCAAAGCGAGGTGAAGGACAGTTTAGTTTGATTGAGCAACTGTATCCTTGCGGCGTTTAAAATTAATCAGGGTACAATGATACACTAACGGTTAAATATTCAAGGTAATGATTCTTTTTTTTGGAAGGAAAACTCAAGCGCGCTATTCAATAGTGAGGAATCAGAGTTCTCCATACGATTTAACGAATCGCCTATTATATATTGATTTAGAAATTTGATAGGGGGCGATCAAATTGATGGATAGAAAGTTGATTGAAGAAACAATAAAAGTCGTAAGAGAGAATCCGGATGCACAAGATGCCGAAATACAAAAGAAAGTGGAAGATATAGTGGGATATACCGGGATACCTTTTGTTTATAAATATTCTATCGTTATACTAGGCATTTTGGCTTTGACTGCTGCATTTGCGGGGGTAATAGTGCTCATTATAGACCCAACTGGGGCGAGCAAGATTCCTGAAGCGCTAGTTGCTATTGGATCAGCATCAGTAGGTGCTTTAGTCGGAATCTTTGCACAAACTCCTAACAATGACGGGAAATAATGGTCAAGAAGGTTAATACCCTACTCAATGCCATTTCCCAAGGTTTCCGCCAGAACGAGTTAAAACATGAAACGGGCAAATTCAAGCGGTTCGTTCTTGAGAACCACTCGAGGTGCAAGCGCATCCTACGCACTTTACAAGCTTTGGAAGATGAGGAAAGAGGATATCGAAAATGAAAAAGAGGCTACTTATTACTGTTCCTGCTATCGTTATTCTTATCGCGTCCATCGTCGCAAGCATTTTCCTGATTAACATAAAGCCGGACACATCTCAAGTCAGCACCGCAAAAAAAGTGGCGGATTATACCGACCCAGCCATTGTATATATATACAATGGCGTAAGTGTTGAATGGACATATTACGGAACCGGTGATTCTTATTACGATGATCTGCTTTACAATTTCTTCCAGGGGATCGGTACTGTCGATCAATTTGGCGCTCAAGGATCCGGCTTTATCATAAACGAAAATGGATATATCGTCACAAACGCTCATGTTGTTGAATATTCCAAATTGGATGATCAGGACTTGGCGGATATGTCTTTAGCCTACTATGCCGACCAATTCAGTTCTTATCTGACCTCCATTGGCATTGAAGAAACCTACGACAACGCCTATGATTTCCTGTGGAGCTACATGGCATGGACATACGTTGATAGGAGTCTTATAGTGGTCCTTCCGGGCAGCGAGGTTGCTGATGTCCAACAGATAGACAGTAAAATCATGTTCAATGGCGAAATCAAGAGTTATGGCGCACCTACAGGGGAAGGGAAAGATGTCGCCATAGTCAAGATTGAAGCGGATAATCTTCCGACTTTGAGCCTTGCGAATTCGGATGAAGTTCAGCTTCAAGATAGCGTATGGGCGTTCGGCTTCCCGGCCGCTGCGGAATCGAATGCGCTTTCTCCTGACGCTGCTTTAGTTGTTTCTGTGACTTCCGGCAATATTTCGGCTGTGGACAAACGCTCGACGCAAGGTGCACCTATTCTCCAAATGGATGCAGCCATCACCCATGGCAGCAGTGGCGGGCCCATCGTCAAAGCGGATGGTGAAGTTGTCGGGATATCCACATTCGGGGGTGACACCGTCAACGGTCAGGAAATTCAAGGATTCAACTTCATTGTCCCTTCAAACACCATAAAGGAATTCGTTTCTCAATCTGGCGGTTCCAATGAGGAAGGTGCAGTAGATAAACTTTACAAAGAGGGACTCAATTTGTATTGGGGCGGATATTATAAAGATGCCTTGTCAAAATTTGAGGCGGTCAAGAGGCTTTTCCCTGAACATTCTGAAATCGACAAGCTCATAGAAAATTCCCAAAAGAAAAGCTCCGAGAGCAAGACGCTATGGTCAAATTTCAAGACTGCCTTCATAAGTTATGATGTTGTGGCAGCACTGGCTATTGGGCTTCTATTGTTCTTCACCTTCAAAGGGAAAAAACCATCCAAGAAAAAAGGTGGTGTTGCTGAAACAGAATCAGCTCCGGAAAAGGGGATCACTTCCCAAGTTTCATCCAAAGATGATGACAGCAACTCCGAGAGTGAATCGAGCAGTAAATCGAATGACGACTATATTGGGGAGTAGCAACTGTTAGCTGAATAAAACACAATTAAGAATTTGATTCATGCATTTCTGGTGATGAAGTTATTCTGCCCAATAGGTGGCAAGAAATGACTCTGGAAATACAATCGATTTCAAATATTAAATATGTCCATGAACCCTCGGACAAATAAGAAGGCCAAGATCCCCTAAACGGACCTTGGCCTTTCTTTTTGCGGAATATGAAAGTTGTGGCAGAGGCTACTCTAATCCTCTGTTTTTACCATTCTTTGGGCTCGTAGTTCAACTCTTGGAATAACTGCGCCTTTTCCTTCTTGGACAGGTAGCGCCATTG
>NZ_JBAWAZ010000359.1:0-3353 GCF_049589555.1 Trichococcus sp. | reverse complement strand
CGGCTTTGCGGTCCAAAAACGAAAGGAAAGGCTGTTTGTTCGCGCTGATGGCCTGCCACATCGAATCCAACGTTTCGCGCTTGATGCGGTTATAACGCAATGGCTCAACCAAAAAATCCTCATCCTGGTGCGCCTCAAAATCCGCCAAACGGAATCCTTGCAGGTGATTCAATGTATCAGCAAATGCTGGAGCAAGAACGCCCCAAGCTTTTTCCCATTCAACGAATATTTTTCTGCGCACGTTCGGATCGGGATCGGCATACATCCGATTCATGGCTTGGCCGGCGGATAGTTCGCTTAAAGTTCCGTCAACATCATGAAACGGAATCTTGATGAAGGATACGAGCGTGTCATAGTGCGCGCTCCAACCGTTGAAACCATCGACACGCAAGGTTGCCAATAAGGCTTCTTCCTTGTCGGAGAGGAGGCGGCTGCCTTGTTGGCGCCATTCCGAAAGCGCGAATTCAAGCGGTGAAAAGCCAGGCTTTTCCACCAATTGGTTCCAGTCAGTTTCTTTGACTGCGGTTACTTTTTTCTTCAGAGTCGTTTGAATAATCGTTAATTTGCTGTACAATTGAATTATTCGCGCATGGATTGCGCTTGCATCCAAGTCCGAGACATCGGCTGATTGGACACCTGTTATGAAACTGTTGCATTGCATCAAAGCTTTTGCGTACAGTTCCTCCTGATGAAGCAAATCCTGAAAAACAGGATAATCCGGTTTGTCTTGTTCGGGGTCCCAAGCGGTTGCTGCGGATTCAAAATCCTTCAGTCCGTCTTGGATCGACAGTATTTTTTCTTGTAGTGCGGGCGAAGAACTCCCTCCTTCAAAAAATGAGTCCAAATCCCAGGTAAGGCTATATTTCATGTTGTTCATCCTCTCAGGCTGAATTGACTAACGTAATGCCATAATTTCATTATAACAATTTCCAACAAAATATAAAAAAGAATTTACATCAAGAAAGGAAAAAAACTGCATGCAAAGAGAACAAAAGAGCAATTCATACATAGTGGGAGCAGTTCTGATCATGGGGTACCTCTATTACCGCGCCACTTTCCAACAAGATTTTTATGCGTTGCCGAACATCATCGCGAACTTGCTGCAGGCACAACCGCTCTCCGGGTTATTCGCAACGTTCACCTTCCGCTACGGGGAGCAGGTGATAAGCATGGAGGCATTGGGCTACTTTGGTTTTTTGGGATTCTTCGGCAGCAAAATCTGGTTGTTCCTTTCCTATTTTCTTCTGGCTTACCTCTGGTATGGCGGACTTTCCGGGAAGATCCGGGATGCTTTTACGCCTGTAGTTGTGGCCCTGCTGCTTTCCGTCAGTTACGCGGCTGCGGATGAATTTCACCAGTCGTTTGTGTCTCCGGCATTTGCCATGAAGGAAGACGTGATTTTGGCTGGCATAGGGGCAATTTTGGCGATTATCGCCGGTTGGTTTTTTCTGACAGCCAGAAAAGGCAGAAAGTGAATTGCCATAAGCGGTTACTTTTGATAAAATGATTGAGTAAATTAATAGATGAGAAGAGGGATCTGAATGTCAGGACATTCAAAATGGAGTAAAATCAAAGGCGCAAAAGGCGCTGCAGATCAAAAACGAGGTAAAATTTTTCAGAGACTATCGAAAGAAATTTATATGGCTGCAAAAAACAGCGGTCCGGATCCCTCATCTAACCCGAGCCTGCGCTTGATCATAGATAAAGCAAAAGCAGCGAATATGCCGAATGACAACATCACACGCGCCATCAAAAAAGCAACATCTGCTGGAGAAGGCGAAAACTATGAAGAAATCACTTATGAAGGCTACGGCCCGAACGGTGTGGCTGTTTTGGTCCATGCTTTGACCGACAACCGCAACCGTACCGCCACAAACATCAGAGTCGCTTTCAACAAAAACGGAGGATCTTTGGGCGAATCCGGTTCGGTGAGCTACATGTTCGACCGCAAAGGCTATATCGCGATCGAGCGTGAAGACTTGGAAGTGGATGAAGACACGATGTTGATGAGTGTGTTGGAAGCCGGTGGGGAAGAGTTGCAGACGAGCGATGAAGTATTCGAGATCTACACGGATCCTACCGATTTTGATGCGGTTTCCGAAGCCTTGAAGGCAGAAGGCTACGTGTTGGCCGAAGCGGAAGTCACGATGGTTCCGCAAACTTTGTCGGCTATCCCAGCGGACAAAGAAACGCAATTCAGAACGATGCTGGAAAAACTTGATGAAGATGATGACGTCTCCGAAGTATTCCACAACGCTGATCTGGACGACGAAGAATAACATTTTACAGAGAATCAAACCCGGTTGCCTTCCACTGTCTATTGACAAGGCAGGCAACCGGGTTTTTTTCGGTTTCTGCCTTGCCACGAAGCGGCAACCCTGTTCCTGTAATCGCTTTCTTCTTTGGCTTGTAGTATAATTTAGTTAGCCAAAGTCGATCTTTCCTTGGACTTTTCGAACAAGGCTCTTAAAGAGAAGCTATCATTATCCGATCGGGATAAACAACGAATGGGGGAACAGCGGTATGGCAAAAATAATATTTGTGATTGCACCTGAAGATTTCCGCGACGAAGAATTATTCATGACCCAGGAAGAAATTGCAAAATGCGGACATGAAATGTGGATCGCCAGCCACAAGACCGGGACCTGCATGGGTGTGCATGGCGGGATCGCGCAGTCGGATCTCTTGGTTGAGGATGTCGATACGACTAGTTTTGATGGAGTGGTGTTCGTTGGAGGAACGGGAAGCCGCGTTTTCTTCGACGATCCGCATGCCTGGATGTTGGCACAGGCGATGAATGGACAAGGCAAAATGGTTGCGGCAATCTGCATTGCGCCAGTCATCTTAGCGAACGCGGGTTTGCTGAAGAAGAAAAATGCGACTGTTTTCGAATCCGAGATCGCAGCTATCGAAGCCAAAGGGGCAGTTTATTCTGAGTCCGGCGTGACAGTCGACGGCAATATCATCACTGCGAACGGTGCGGATCAAGCAAAACAGTTTGGGCTGGAAATCTGCAAGTTTTTGGCTGGCTAAAGTGGAGACACGGCTGTTGGTGAGGAATTGGAGGCGGCAGGGAATATGGAAGAACTGAAAGCCAGAATAGAGCTATTGAAGGAACAGGATCCGGTCAAGATGCAGGACCTGGAAAGGAAATTCGGATTGCTGAAGTTCGAGCTGCAGGAAGCAAAGAAAGCGGTGGAGCAGCAGGAAATCACCTTGGCGGATGTGAAAGGTGAATGGATCAAAGATAATTCGGAGGAGAACCTAACCGTCATGCGCGATGAAGAACAAAACCTGAAGATTGCCAGATTGAACTACAACGCTGCAGTAGAGAAAATGGACATCATGAAGAC
>NZ_JBAWAZ010000358.1:0-1789 GCF_049589555.1 Trichococcus sp. | reverse complement strand
GATATATATTAATCGAAAAAATCTGGAAAGTAAAACAATCGCACTTGGAAGTGCCGCAAACCGAAAAAATTCCGAAACAGCAATATTTCGATAGTAAAAAAAGGACTCAGAGCGGGTGCCCTGAATCCTTTAAGTGGATTGCAATAACTTTTTTGTCTATTTCGCGGCCGCTAAACGGCTGTTGACTTCATCCCAGTTCACAAGGTTCCAGAATGCTTTGATGTACTCCGGACGCACGTTCTTGTAGTTCAGGTAATAAGCATGTTCCCATACATCAAGGCCCAAAATTGGCGTTTTGCCTTCGCTGATAGGTGAATCTTGGTTTGGTGTGGAGGTGATTTCCAATTTACCATCGGAAACTACCAGCCAAGCCCATCCGGATCCGAAACGGCCAACTGCAGCCGCTGTGAATTTTTCTTTCATGGCATCAAAGCTGCCGAAAGCCTCTTCGATTCCGTCTTTGACAGCCCCTGTAGGTTCTCCGCCCGCGTTAGGCGCCAAAACTGTCCAGAATAAGCTGTGGTTTGCATGTCCGCCGCCGTTGTTGCGGACAGCCGTACGGATATCCTCCGGAATGCTGTTCAAGTCAGCCAATAATTCCTCAATCGTTTTTCCAGCCAACTCAGGGTGTTTCTCCAATGCTGCGTTCACATTCGTAATGTAGGTATTATGATGTTTCTCATGATGCAAGTGCATCGTTTCCTCATCGATATATGGTGTCAAAGCGTCGTACGCGTAAGGTAATGCTGGTAATGTAAAAGCCATGTTAAATTCCTCCTAAAATAGTTTAGTGATTTCTGACTGATTTCACTGTATCATCAATTGCTTACTTTATCAAAAATAATGCCTCGAAGCCGTATCAATTTTTGATTGCTAAATGAATCCATTTTCGATAGACTGGATAAGTATGATGCAGAAAGCGGTGATCACAATCTCAATCGTCAGTTTAGTCAAAGACAGTTTTATGGATCCAAAACAATTGCTGGGTGCCAAAACTTTAAAAAAAGGCTCTGCCTTTTTGCTCTTCATCTTGCTCTCACTGACCGTCAGCATCCCCCTGTTTCTGGATGGATATGCTACGCTTCAAAAATTTTCGGCAGATGCGGGCGTGATAGCGGATAAAATCCCTGCATTCACCATTTCGGACAGCGAATTGCGGTTGGAGGATCCCACGGAAAAAGGTTTCATTTATAAAACCGACACAGTCCTGTTGGCTTTCGATAGTCAGGAAATTTACACGCAGAGAGAAATCGAAAAAGAAATGTCCTCCCCTGTTTTGATTTTGAGCCTCGTATTTTCAAAGGATGCCTTCACCCTCTACGCTCAAGACGTCCCATTCCGGTTGCCTTACGAACAGGCTGATGACATTACGGACCAGTCGTTCAAAAAGTTATTGCGCAATTTTTCCAGCGATCAGCTTTTTTCCGGTGTGATCATGCTCTTGTTCAGTCTTTTCATTTCATCGTTCAGTGTCCTTCTGACGCTCTTGATAATCGCGCTGTTCGCGAATGTATTGACAGGATTCATGCGGAAAAAACTCCCCTTTCGGGAAATCCTAAAAATGGCGCTTGTAGCCTCCGTCGTCCCGGTGCTGTTCTTCAGTCTGTTGAACGGATTCGACCTCTATCCGATGATCCAGGATGAAGCGATAGCGCTCATCGGTATGTTCTATTTCTACAAAGCCCTCAAAGATTAGCAGGTAAGCCGCAACTTTTCGGAAACGTCCGCTTCCTGCCCAAAAAGAGGCCGCAGCATATGATCGAAGGATCATCTTGCTGCGGCCTCTTTT
>NZ_JBAWAZ010000357.1:0-3875 GCF_049589555.1 Trichococcus sp. | reverse complement strand
ATGTCCATCCTGAACATCTCCAGAAAAGCGAAATAAACAAAGAACCGGTGGCACTCAATGCGAGGCCATCGGTTCTTTAAATTAGAATAGGTTTTTGATCTTTTCGATGTTTTTGATGATGACGGATGTTGTGCCATCGGGATTATTGATGAATTCCACCACATCAGGGTCTTTGTAAAGCTCCAGCGGAATGCTGATTTCGATGCCGTTATCGAGCCTGAATTTTTGTTTGGAATATTTCGGTCCGGCGATTGCCGCTTCCGCAGGGGCGCGATCCACATAGCCCAATTCCTCGACCTGTTCGAAATACTTCTGTTTCTTGGCGAAGTTATCGCCGAATAAGGCCTCAGCGATTTTTTCGTTATCGATGAGGTTATCTTCCTGCATGCTCGTGACGATGGCTTCCTTCGTTTCGGCCAGCACCTGGAATTCCTCGTCGTTGAAGGCTTTGCTTGTCTTTTGGACGGCCTTTTTGATGATCGAGATGTTCTCCTTCAGGCTCGGTTTTGGCGTATCCTCGAGGAACATTTCCGTGAAGTAATTCACCTTTTCACCCAGCTCAGCGATCATGTGTTTTTTCTCGATGACATGGTATACCATCTGCTCCAGATTCACGACAAGGCCTTCTTGGATGGCTTGTCTTTGCGAAGGTAGTATGGCACGGTTCAAGATGATTTGGTTGGTCAAAACGTCCCCTTCATACGAAACAAAGTGCGTATAGCTGTCTGAGTAGTTCAGTTTGAACACCCCGAGGCACGCTACTTCATCCAATTCAAAATGTGCAATCAGCAGATCCGCAGGCGGGATTTCTGGATTCAATTTGGTCACATTGAAGAATTTTTCCGACAAGGCTTTCGTGCCTTCGACAAAATCGCTTTGGCAATTCTTGAACAGGGCAGTCATCTGATTATCCTCTTCCAAAATCCCGTCCTTCATGCTGTCGGAATCTTCGACCTTTGCGACCATCGCTTCGATATATTCGATCATCATGCGCTCTGACGTATCCAGTCCGGCATAGGAAAAAATCGGTTCATTCGTGTTGATGTCCAAAATGTGTAAAATAGCTTCTTTAATGCGTATCAAGTTTTTCGACCTCCGTTTTTCTTCACGCTTATCAGTATCCCACAAAATCGCTCTTCGGACAAAGCAAAAATATCAGCTTTCTATTTGTCCGGCCATCGCATATAATGATGTTATTTGAAAAAACTAAAGGAATGGAGGGATGAAATGTCTCAATATAAATCCGGCGTGATGTTCACCGTTGTAGGTGCTCTGCTGTGGGGGATTTCGGGGACCAGCGGGCAGTTTCTGCTGCAGCAGCGCGGGTTGACCTCCGGCTGGCTGGTTGCCGTCAGGATGCTGATGGCCGGCCTGATTTTGTTGGTGCTATGCTACAAAAAAGAAAAAGACGCCATCTTTCGGGTCTGGAAAGACAAGCGGGACCGCAAGGACTTGTTCCTGTTCGCGGCTTTGGGCCTGTCCTTTTGCCAATATACGTATTTCGCGACAATCGGCCATTCAAATGCTGGAACGGCTACAGTTCTGCAATTTTTGGCCCCGGTCCTGATCATGATTTACCTCTCCGTCAAGAACAAAAAATTACCGCGGCCAGCTGAAATGGCAGCCATTGTCTTTGCTGTTGCTGGCATTTTCCTGTTGGCCACACATGGCCGATTGGATAGTCTGGCCATTTCGCAGGAAGCATTAATGTACGGTTTATTGTCGGCTGTTTCTGTCGTCATCTACAATCTCCAGCCTGCCCGTCTGATCAAAACTTATGGGACGCTGCTCTCGTTGGGTTGGGGGATGCTGATAGGTGGCGTTCTGCTTTCGATAGTCTATCAGCCTTGGCGGATCATCGGCACTTGGGACATCGCTGCATTCGCTGCCTTGCTGGTCATCATCCTCTTGGGTACGGTCATTTCCTTCAGTCTCTATCTGGAAGGCGTGCATCGCATCGGCGCAACTGTCGGAAGCCTGTTGTCATCGGCCGAACCGCTTTCTGCAACGTTCCTTTCCGTTTTTTGGTTAGGGACCAGTCTGCACTGGACGGATCTGCTCGGCATCGCCTTGATCCTTTCAACCGTGTTCTTGTTGACGCTGAAATCAAAACCAATAAAATCAAGCGAGGCTATCCAAACAGAACCGAATATTTGAATACCGCAAAAACGTGATGCCGAAAAGCATCGCGTTTTTGTCTTTTGACAGCGTCATAATTTCTAAACCAACGCATTTGTTCTATAATGAAGATAGGTAAATGTCAGGTTATGATGAAGATGGTCAATTCAGAAATGAGGGGCTAACATGGTGAAAAAGACGAAGATAGTCTGCACGATTGGACCAGCCAGCGATTCCGTCGATGTGCTGGTAAGGATGATGAACAGCGGCATGAATGTGGCGCGGCTGAATTTTTCGCACGGCGAACATGAAACGCATATGGTCAGTCTGAATAATGTCAGGGAAGCTGCACGGTTGGCGAACAAAAATATAGGGATCATGATGGATATCCAAGGCCAAAAAATCCGGACAAACAAAATGACCGATGACGCAGTTACGTTGGTTTCCGGGGAGTCGGTAATCATCAGCATGGAACCCGTGCTGGGAACAAAAGAAAAATTCTCTGTCACCTATCCTGAGCTGATCAATGATGTGACGATCGGCATGCATATTTTGATCGATGACGGACTGTTGGTTCTGGAGGTTACGGACATCAATTATGAAGCCAAAGAGATCATAGCCATAGTCCAAGTGGACGGCATCCTGAAAAATTCAAAGGGCATCAATGTGCCGGAAGCGAAATTCAGTATGCCTGGGCTGACGGAAAAGGATGCTTCGGATATCCGTTTCGGTGTCCAGCAGGGAGTGGATTTCATCGCCGCCAGCTTTGTCCGCAGAGCCAGTGATATCCTGGAAATTATCGAAATTCTTGAAGAAATGGATGCGACGGATACGCAAATCATCGCCAAAATCGAAAATCAGGAAGGCGTCCAGAATGCCGAAGAGATACTCAAGGTGTGCAGCGGCTTGATGGTTGCGCGCGGCGATTTGGGTGTGGAAATCAATGGTGGCGATGTGCCGATCGTCCAGAAAGATCTGATCCGGAAATGCAATCTGGCCGGAAAACAAGTCATCACCGCCACTCAGATGTTGGATTCCATGCAATGGAACCCACGGCCGACAAGGGCAGAAGCGAGTGACGTCGCGAATGCTATATTTGATGGAACAGACGCAGTCATGCTTTCCGGCGAATCGGCTGTCGGCCAGTATCCCGTGGAGACTGTAGCGATGATGGCGCGGATTGCGGAACGGACGGAAGAAGCTTTGGAGGCAAATGGTGGGAATCTATCCACAATGGACTTGTTCGATAAGGCATCCGTTACCGAAGCAATCAGCCAGGCTGCTGCACGTACGGTCATGAACTTGGGCATCAAAACGATTGTAGCGGCAACCAGTTCCGGGCACACGGCCCGCATGATTTCCAAATACCGGCCGAAAGCGAATATTTTGGCGGCAACCTACAGTGAAAGGGTTCAGAGAGGGTTGACGCTTGTCTGGGGTGTTCAGGCTTTCGTCATCCAAGAGCCAGAAAATGTGGATGATATGCTGAGCAAGGTAACCGCATTGGCGAAAGAAAAGGGCTTTGCGCAACCTGGAGACGCCATTGTCATCACTGCCGGGACGCCGATAAAAGAAAGCGGCACGACCAATCTGATGAAGATCGAACGCATACCCGATTGAATGCACAACACTGAGCAGATCGGTTTTTTGAGGGGATATAAAAAAATGCGGGGCCGCCAAATCTGGCGGCCCCGCATTTTATGTTTTTTGTGTAATCAGGAAATGATTTGGTAGTCTTCTAATTTTATTTTGACTGC
>NZ_JBAWAZ010000356.1:0-31515 GCF_049589555.1 Trichococcus sp. | reverse complement strand
GGCACAGTCAGCGCATCTGCTTCCTGGTTATTGTAAAAAAAGAGGAAAAAACTCGTAATCAGACCCAGCAGCAACACCCCGAAGAGAACGAATGCCCACTTCTTTCGTTTTTTCTTGCCTCCAGCGGCCTCTCGCCCTGATTCGTATTCGTGGATCGGTTCAGCGTTCACGCTTGGTGGCGGCGAAACAAGCGTGTCACCGCTATCCCCTTTGGCCACAACTTCAGCGGATAAGGGGGTGAGTACTTTTGTTTCCTGCAACAGCGATACTGGCATAAAAGGTGCTTCGTGCAAGCGTTCCTCATTCAAGCAAGTATCGAGATCCGCCATCATCTCTTCACAGGTAGCGTAACGGTCTAAAGGTTCTTTCGCAGTGGCCTTCAGAATGACATTTTCCAAACTTTGAGGAATCTCCGGATGGCTTTCCCGGATGAAAGGCATCGGTTCCTGAAAATGCTTCAGGGCGACGCTGACAGCCGACTCCCCATCGAAAGGAACCTTACCGCTGAGCAATTCATACAGGACAACCCCTAAAGCGTAGATGTCTGATTTTGAAGTGGCCATGCTGCCTCTGGCTTGCTCCGGAGACAAGTAATGAACGGAGCCCAACAGCGTATTCGTCTGGGTGATCGAAGTTTCCGACAGCGCAACCGCAATGCCGAAATCGGTAATTTTGATGCGATCCTGATTATCGATCAGAATATTCTGTGGCTTGATGTCCCTATGGATGATCCGGTTTTTGTGGGCCAATGCCACAGCCGACAAAACTTGGTGCATGATATGGATCGACTTCTCCGGCGAAACCCTGCCTTGAATGTCGATGTATTTTTTCAGATCCGTGCCATCGATGAATTCCATTACGATATATTGCAAGCCATCTTCTTCATCCACATCATATACACCTACGATGTTGGGATGGATCAATTGCGTGGCTGAGAGGGCTTCACGCTGGAAACGGCGCAGGGCATCCTTGTTGTCGCGGAAGTCAAAGCGCAATACTTTGATGGCGACTGGGCGATCCAAAATTAGATCATGGCCCAGGTAAACGTTCGCCATCCCGCCGCTTCCGATATGCCGGACGATTTTATAGCGGCCGCCTAATTTCTTTCCTGCCTCCACAGAGGTTCCCCCTCTCTATCCGTAAAATCAGCCAAAAGGACTGTGATATTATCCAGGCCGCCAGCTACATTCGCTTTATCGACCAAGGAAAGGACTTTTTCTTCCAGAGGAAGCCATTCCTTCAGCATCTGGGCGATCTCTTCATCATCCATCATGTTGGTCAAACCATCGGAGCAAAGCAACAACAGATCGCCCTGCACAAGCGGCATAGCCAAGATATCGATATCCAGTTTCCGGGAAACGCCCAAGGAGCGCGTCAAAATGTTCTTTCTTGGATGATGTTGCGCTTCCTCCGGGGTTATTTCCCCTGATTTGATGAATTCATTCACCAAGGAATGATCCTCCGTGATTTGACGGAGTTTATAATTTCTGTAGACATAAGCCCGACTGTCGCCGATATTGGCAATAATGACTTCCTTACCCACGACGGCAGCTGCCACCAAAGTCGTACCCATTCCATCCAAGTCGCTGTAATCCAACGATTTTTGAAAAACCAGATCATTGACGCGCTGGATGTTGGCGATCAGCCAACGGGACAATTCTTCGCTGCTCGTGAAACGGGATCCTTTCCAGGCTGCACCCAGATGGGATACCCCCATCTCGCTGGCGACGTCGCCAGCCTTATGGCCACCCATGCCATCACATACGATCATGAGCGGCTGCTGGGCTTCATTCACGAAATAACTCACATAATCTTGATTGATTGCTCTATTTTTGCCTCTATCACTTTTGAAGGCTATCTGCATTCTTTCCCCTCAATTCTTTCTTATCATTTACCTCTTTACCATACAACTGATGAAGAAACCATCAGTTCCGTAATCATGCGGATAAATCTGCACAAACCCTTCAGGTGTGAACGATTTTTTATCCAAATAATCGGAGTGTACCGGAACGATCGCAAATTCGGCATGATTTTCAATGAATGTCTGGACAGTCATTTGATTCTCTTCTTCAGTAAGTGTACATGTACTGTACACCAAACGTCCACCTTTTTTTAACAAAGGACTGACGGAGTCGAGGATCCGAAGTTGTTCTTTATGCAGGTCCAGAAAATCCTGCGCATTTTTCACATATTTGATATCCGGCTTTCTGCGCATCAACCCCAACCCCGAACAGGGTGCATCGACGAAGATGACATCAAAGGATTCCGGTGCAAATGCTTTGTCTGCTTCTTTCGCATCCAGCACGCGGGTTTCGATACGATCGGATACGTGCAGTCGCTCGGCATTTTGATTGATCAAGCCTATCTTGTGCTCATACATATCCAAGGCGATGACTTTGCCGTTTTCCGAAGCCGACAGATAACTGGCCATGTGCGTCGTCTTCCCACCCGGTGCGGCACAGCTGTCCAATACGAGAAAGTCCTTTTCTAGCTCTCCGACCGGTGCGACCAATTGACTCGATTCATCCTGAATCGTAAGGATGCCCTCTTTGAATAGCGGGGAGTCAACGATTTTCCCGCCGCGGATCCGGATGCCAGAAGGCGAAACTGGACTTGGGACCACATCGTAATCCTCTGCTTGCAACTGTTCGAGCGCCGCTTCCCGGGACATTGCCTGTGACTGCAGTCTGACCGAAACGAAAGGATCTTCCAATAAGGAAAACGCCATTTTTTCGGTTTCATCAATACCGATCTTTTCGATGAAATAGGCGACGAGCCACTTCGGCATGCTGGCCCCCACGCTGATGCGTTTCTTGACGTTGCTGATGGTTTTCCAGTCGCGCAGCCCATTGCGTTGCACATTCCGCAGCACACCGTTCACATAACTGGCGACGCCCGCATGGCCCTTAGCTTTCGCTATCTCAACCGCATCAAAAAGGACGGCATGATCCGGAACCTTCGTCAAATAGACCATCTGATAGGCGGAGACACGCAATAAGTTAGTCACCCAAGAAAGTTGTTTTTTGGGATCTTTGATGTATCCCGAGAGGCCATAATCCAAAGTCATTTTCCGCTGGATGACGCCATAGACAATCTCCGTTAACAGGCCGGCATCCTTAGGGGACAACTTTTCGGATTGGATGACTTTGTTCAGCAACAGATTGGAATACGCGCCTTCATTCTCTACGCTCTCCAATATATCGACAGCCAGATAACGGACCGTGTGCTTGATTTTATTTTTAAGTTTATTGTCCATCTGTTTCAAACCTTGTACCTTCATGGATTTCGCAGGCGCTGCCCCGCAAGTAATCCGCAGCTGACATGCGTTTTTTCCCGGCAGGTTGGAGTTCCATCATTTTGAAGACGGTGCCTTCACCGCAGGCTACATAAAGGGCTTCTTTGTCTGTTGCAATCACCGTTCCGGGTTCATCGGTGGCAGTCTGCTCGACAGCCTGTCCCGCCCATACTTTGATCCGTTGCCCGCCCAAAAGCGTATGCGCCACTGGCCACGGACGCATGCCTCGGACTTGGCAGGCCACTTGTGCGGCCGTTTTGGACCAATCGATGCGTTCCTCTTCGCGCTTGATGTTCGGCGAAAAGGTGGCTGCGGATTCATCCTGTTCTTGCGGCACGAGTTTGCCTTGGAAAAAATCAGGCAATGTTTCGATCAAAAGATTTTTGCCCAGTTCGCTCAACTTCAAAAACATCGTCCCAACATCATCTGCCTCGGTGATGGGTATGGCTTCCTGCGCCAAAACAGCCCCGGCATCCATTCTTTTCTCCATGAACATGATGGAGACTCCGGTTTCTTTTTCCCCATTGATGATGGCGTAATGGACCGGAGCGCCTCCGCGATATTTCGGCAACAAAGAAGCATGCACATTGATGGAGCGGAAACGGGGAGCGTTCAGTAGCTTGACCGGCAGAAATTGCCCATAGGCCGCTGTCACAATCAGGTCCGGCTTCAAGGCAATCAGCTCATCCATTTCCGGCGAACCGGAAATTTTTTCCGGCTGATAGACCGGCAGACCATGTTTCAGTGCGGCTTCCTTCACCGGAGAAGGCGTCAATATTTTCTTTCTGCCTACCGGGCGGTCCGGTTGTGTGACAACTGCGATCACGTCATACTCATGCTGTAATAAAGCCTCTAAAATGGGCACTGAAAATTCCGGGGTGCCCATAAAAATGATTTTTTTCATTTGTATACCTCCTAGAAGAAATTGACCGGCTCTGAATCGATTGAAATATAGAGCCCGCGTGCATTTTCTTTTTGTGACTCATCCAAAATCTGTTTCAATGCCGGATGTAGTTTGGTTTCCTGTTTGTATTTCACTAATATCTGAAAATAATAGCGGTTGTTCACTCTCGCGATGGATCCCTTTGATGGCCCGAGCATGATCGTGTCAGGTTCAAGCTTTTTTTGAAGGATCTCATGGATTTCATAAATTTTCTTCTGCGCTTTCTTTTCATCAGGGTTGCTCACGGTGATCAGCGCGGTATAAAAATAAGGCGGATAACCCGCTTTATGCCGGAGCGACATCTCGGTACGGTAAAAGCCTTCGTAATTGTGCTGTTGGGCAAAAAGGATGGCATAATGATCCGGATTATAGGATTGCACGACCACCTCACCAGACAGCTCAGCGCGACCTGCACGGCCGCTGACTTGGGTCAGCAGCTGGAACGTCCTTTCCGAAGACCGGAAATCCGGCAGCCCCAATGAAGTATCCGCATTGATGACGCCGACCAACGTGATGTTCGGAAAGTCCAATCCTTTTGCGATCATCTGCGTGCCCAGCAAGATGTCGGCCTCTCCTCTTCCGAATGCCGACAGGATAGCCTCATGGCCGCCCTTCTTGCGGGTGGTATCCACATCCATGCGCAAAATGCGCGCCTCCGGGAAGAGCGCCTGCAGTTCTTCCTCTATTTTTTGGGTTCCCGTACCGTAATAACGGAAATTGTGGCCCTTGCATTTCGGACAGGTGTTGGGGATCGCTTCCTCATGGCCGCAGTAATGGCACTTCATCGTTTTGCTGTCCATATGCAAAGTCAGACTGATGTCACAGTTCGGACACTCGAGGACGAAACCGCAATCCCGGCACATGATGAAAGAGGAATAGCCTCTTTTGTTCAGCATCAGCACAATCTGCTGTTTCTTCTGCAGACGATCCGTGATCTTTTCCTGCAGCATCACAGAAAAGCTGCTGCGGTTGTTCGCTTTGAACTCCTCACGCATATCGACAATTTCGACTTGGGGCAGCGCGCGTTGATTGAAGCGTCCCTTCAATTCGACCAATGTGTAAACCTTTTTTTGTGCCCTGGCCCGCGACTCCAGCGAAGGCGTCGCGCTTCCCAGGATTACCGGACAATGGTTATACTGCCCGCGCCAGATCGCTACATTCCGGGCATGATACTTCGGGTTTTCGTCCTGTTTATACGTGCTCTCGTGTTCTTCATCCATAATGATGATACCGAGATTCTCAACCGGAGCAAAAATGGAAGAACGGGCCCCAACTACGACATCGGCGTCGCCGCGGTGGATTTTGCGCCACTCGTCGTATTTCTCACCCGATGACAACGCACTGTGCATCACTGCCACGCGATTTCCGAAGCGGCTCTTGAAGTGATTGACCATCTGCGGAGTCAAAGCGATTTCGGGGACGAGCATCAAGGCAGTCTTGCCTTGATTGATGACTTCAGCGATCATTTGCAGGTAGACTTCGGTCTTTCCGCTTCCTGTTACGCCTTGCAGCAGAAAAACCGCATGCCGTTCTTCCTTGATGCTGGCACCCATCGTCTGAAATGCTGCCGTTTGTTCATCCGAAAGGGGCAGCGCTTCGGTTTTTTTGAACAGCCTATCCTTAAAGGGATCCCGGAGGATTTCCCGGTCCGCTGATTTGAGCCACCCCTTCTCCACGCCGGTCCTGATCGTGCTTGAACCGATATCGAATTGATCCTTGTATTCTTTGGACGTCAGCGGGGTTCCGTTCATGGACATGATCGCCGCCAACAAGACTTGTTGTTGCTTGGCTGATTTTTTCAGGCTGCGGTATGCGTCTTCCAGACAGTCCATTTCCAGATCGGAATAATAGACCTGCACCGTTTTTGCCTTCGCCTGGTTTTTCAGGATGTAATTGACTTCAATCTTCCCGGCTCGCTTCAATTCGATCAGTTGCGGCAAAATGCCGCGGTCGACGGCATCTTCCCAACTCATTTTGCTTTTCCCTTGAAAAAGTCCGTAGAAAGACTCCTCATCCAATTCATCGATGATCTCAATTTCTTTTTCGTACTTTGCCTTCATCAAAGGCGGCAACATCGTCTGATAACAATGGATCCGATAGGCATAAACGGTTTCCGCCATTTCCTCTCCCAACAGAAGCAGTTCTTCAGTCAATGCCGGCTCGATATCCAATGGTTGGATGATTTCTTTCAGTTCCCCTTCAAAATCGGTGTGATCAGAAATTTCCGTTATGAACCCTTGGATGATGCGTTTGTTGAAAGGCACCTCAACGCGCATGCCCTTACCTAATTTATGCTCCATAGCAGGAGGGATCGCATAATCAAAGGGACGATTGGTCTGCATTGCAGGTATATCGACAATCACTTTTGCAATTTGCAAATTAAGCCCTCCCCCTTCTTTTTCTAACAACTATCTTACTAAATTATGCCGCTAAAGTCTTCCCTGAGATTTTCGGCATCAGAAAAGCTGAACGGGTTCGTTCAGCCCTGAAAGAAATTTAGGAAATCGTGCCGACTGAGCATCGTAGAGCGCAATAGGTGCGATTTATCTAATTTCCGAAGGGCTAACCCGTGAAGCTGGACATCACTTTGGGAATCACAGAACATTTTGCGAACCTGTGAAACACCTACGGTGATGCACTTTTGGTTTAAAAATATTTTATAATTTGCTTTCGGCATCAAAAAAATAAAACTACTGATTTTGAAGTTCAAAAACAGTAGTCTTTTTTCATTCCTATTCTGTTATCTTTCAGGGATGATGGATTTTGGATCGATTTCCAATTCGCCGGCAACTACTTCTTCCAGCGCACGTCCGACATTCTTGAATGACTGGTAAGTGTCCAATAAAGGCTCGGAGCGATCGTGCAATTGGTGTGCTCTTTTGCTTGAAAGAATGACCATTGAATATTTTGAATCCACTTGCTCCAACAATTTATCGATCGAAGGATATAACATCATAATATTTTACTCCCTTTCATCCGCACAGATGGTATCCAGAATCCGTGAAACTTTCAAGTGCTCGCTTTGGATGATGCCAAGCACTTTCTGTACCGCATTCTCTACTGTGTCGTTTTCTACCGCATAATCATAATAACGCATCAAACTGAGCTCTTCAATAGCCTTTTCCATTCTTTGCTTGATGATTGGGGACTCGTCCGTACCGCGATTTACGATCCGTGATTCCAGTTCCGTCATATCAGGAGGGGTCAAGAAGATGAATATCCCTTCAGGCATCCGTTCCTTCACTTGCATGGCACCTTGAACTTCGATCTCCAGAAAAATATCTTTTCCCGTGTCCAACGTTCTTCTTACATAGTCGATTGGCGTACCATAGTAATTACCAACATAGTCGGTATATTCCAACAGTTCATTATCGGCGATCATTCTCTCGAATTCTTCTCTTTCCTTGAAGAAATAATCTTTGCCATCCACTTCCCCTTCGCGCGCTTTGCGGGTCGTAGCGGAAATTGAATATATGAACTCCCGTTCACCACGAGAAAAAATTGCTTGTCTCACAGTCCCTTTGCCTACTCCCGAAGGTCCGGATAAGACAATCAACAATCCTTTTTCTGTCATTTAATGCCCACCATCCAATTATATTTTTACAGCATCGTACAGCCTAATGCGGCGTTCTGTTTATTATTTCATAGTTTAACACAATTTCATCAAGGTTAAAACCTTTACTGGGGTCTTCCGCCAACATTTTATTAGTTACCGTTTTCAGCGCCGGAAAGACAAAAAAGAACAAGACAAGGATAACCCTGTCTTGTTCTTGCGGCATCATGAAGCACCCATGTCTTTGACTTTCATCATTCTGACGATGCTGGAACGCTCGTTCTCCTCGAGTTTCATTTGGATGTAACGGATCGTCTCCTGCAACTGCGGAATCATTTTGTATTCCAATGCATTTACGCGCCTTCTTGTCTTTTCGATCTCATCGGCAAGAAGTTGGCAGGTTTTTTCGATTTCCGATAATTTAAGCAATTTCGGAAGGATATCTTCGATCTTTTTGATTGCATCATCCAGTTCCCCGTTTGAGTTTACGTAGCCGTACTGTAAATCCGTGGATTTTTCGTCCTCAGCTGCTATCGAAAAATTCATTTGGGGTACGACAACACTCATGATATTTTTTTCTTGGATGTCCAATACCACTGCCGTAGCGGGTACAGCGAACAACTCTTCGATGAAAGCCTCATTCAGAAGCGACTTGGCTACCACGAAAGAACGCATGGAGGCTGTCAGTTCTTTTTCGACTTCATCTCTCAGGACATTATTTTCCCGGATCAGATTGATGAATTGACGCATCAGCTCATCCTGTTTATCCTTCAGCAGTTTATGGCCGCGGGTGGAAAGCACCAGACGCGATTTCAAATTGGATAGTTCCATCCGGGTAGGCTTTACATTCAATCTAGCCATGGACGATCACTCTCCCTTCGGCATAAACTCATCGATCATATCGCTCTTGATTCTCTTAAGTTCCGTAACCGGCAGGATGGACAACAGTTCCCAACCCAAAGCCAAAGTCTCTTCAATCGTGCGGTTCGTATAGAATCCTTGATTGATGTATTCTTCTTCGAAACGTTTCGTGAACTGCACATACAGTTTGTCTGTCTTGGACAAGGCGGACTCCCCGAGGATGACGGCCAATTCTTTTGCCTGTTTTCCTTTTGCGTAAGCCGCAAACAACTGGTTCATGGTCGGAGCATGGTCTTTTCTTGTCTTGCCTTCACCGGTACCTTTGTCCTTCAGACGGGAAAGCGAAGGCAACACGTTGATCGGCGGCTTGAAGCCGGAGTTGTTCAACTCACGCGAAAGGATGATCTGGCCTTCCGTGATGTAGCCGGTCAAATCCGGGATCGGATGCGTAATGTCATCCTCCGGCATGGATAGGATCGGGATTTGGGTAACCGAGCCCTTTTTGCCGATGATGCGGCCTGCACGCTCATACAAGGTGGAAAGGTTCGTGTACAAATACCCTGGATAACCACGGCGACCAGGCACTTCACGACGGGCTGCCGAAATTTCCCGCAAAGCCTCACAATAGTTGGTCATGTCAGTCATGATGACCAGTACATGCATGTCCTTTTCGTAGGCCAAATATTCCGCGACCGTCAAAGCCATTTTTGGTGTGGCAATCCGTTCGATGGCCGGATCGTTCGCCAAATTGATGAACATGACCGAGCGATCGATTGCTCCGGTTTTGCGGAAATCTTCCATGAAATATTCTTTTTCTTCAAAAGTGATCCCCATGGCTGCAAATACAACCGCAAATTTTTCATCGCTGTTCAAAACCGTCGCTTGACGGGCGATTTGTGCAGCCAATTCTTTATGCGGCAAACCTGAGCCGGAGAAGACAGGAAGTTTTTGTCCTCTTACGAGTGTGTTCAGATGGTCGATGGCGGAAATACCAGTTTGGATGAACTCATCCGGATAGTCACGCGCTACAGGGTTGATTGCCTGTCCGTTCACATCCAAGTTCATTTCCGGGATGATTTCCGGGCCGCCATCAATCGGATTGCCCATCCCATCGAACACACGGCCTACCATATCCTCAGAAACCGCTATGGAAAGAGGTTTTCCGCGGAAGCGGACTTTGGTTTCTTTGATGTTTATCCCGCTTGGGCCTTCAAAAATCTGCACCATCGCTTTATCTTTGCTGACTTCCAAAACTTGACCATGGCGGATTTCGCCGTTTTGCATTTGGATTTCAACCAATTCGTCGAATTTGACTCCCTCGATCTGTTCTACAACCATCAATGGGCCAACAACTTCGGTTACTGTTTTATATTCCTTAAGCATGGTGCGTCATCCCTCCTTCCGCAACGATTTCATGCAATCTTTTCTTCATGTCCGACTTGATGTTTTTCATTTCGGCAATATCTTCTTCCCTGATGTATTTACTTCTTGCGATCCGGTCGCGCAATTCAACTGTGCCCTCAATGATTTCATTGAAGTACGCGCCTAAACGCATCGCTTCACGGGCTTCTGTTTCGAAGTCCAGAATCATGTCCAGCATCGCCAATTGTTTGTTGCGGGAAGTGTAAGTATCGACATCATCGAAAGCATTTTGCTGCAGATAGTCCTCACGAAGCGATTCCGCGACCGCCATGGTCATGCGGTCTTTTTCGGACAGGGATTCGATACCGACCAAACGGACGATTTCTTCCAATTCCGATTCTTCCTGCAAGAGGTTCATCGCATGTTGAACCATCTCTGACCATTTTGTTTGTAAAGCATTGTTCAGATATTCCCCTACTTCGGTATTGTAAAGCGAATAGGAAGTCAGCCAGTTCATGGATGGGAAATGTCTTTTTTGTGCCAACGTGGCATCCAGCGCCCAGAAAACTTTAACGACGCGCAATGTATTTTGGGTTACCGGTTCAGATGTGTCACCACCAGGAGGCGATACCGCTCCAATGGCCGTAATGCTTCCTTCACGATCTTCCGACCCCAAAGCCAACACTCGTCCTGCCCGTTCATAATACTCGGCTACACGGCTTCCTAGGTAGGCTGGATAGCCTTCGTCACCAGGCATCTCTTCCAGACGGCCCGACATTTCGCGCAAAGCTTCTGCCCAACGGGATGTCGAGTCAGCCATGATCGCTACACTGTAACCCATGTCACGGAAATATTCCGCGATCGTGATGCCTGTATAGATGGATGCTTCACGCGCCGCAACCGGCATGTTGGAGGTGTTGGCGATCAGGATCGTACGCTCCATCAATGATTCGCCCGTATTCGGATCGATCAATTCCGGAAATTCATTCAATACGTCAGTCATTTCATTCCCGCGTTCGCCGCAACCGACGTAAATTACGATGTCCACATCACTGTATTTTGCGATTTGGTGCTGTACGACGGTTTTCCCTGCTCCGAAAGGTCCTGGAACAGCAGCTGCTCCACCTTTTGTGATCGGGAAGAAGGTATCGATGACCCGTTGGCCGGTAACCATCGGCGTGTGCGGGTTCATTTTTTGCTTGAATGGACGTCCGCGACGGACTGGCCATCTTTGCAGCATAGTCAATTCTTTCGGGCCAACTTCGGTTTCGACGACATATGCCGTGTCATCCAAAGTGTAGCTGCCATCCTGGATGGCAGTCAGCTTACCGGAGATGCCGTAAGGAACCATGATCCGGTGCTCGATGACTTTCGTTTCCTGCACGGTACCGACAATATCACCAGCTATGACGTGATCGCCGACTTTCTTAGTGGCTTTGAATTCCCAGACGTTTTCTCTCTTAAGCGGTGGGATATCCGTCCCACGCACCAAATAGTTACTCTGAGTAATTTCACGGAACGTATGCAAAGGACGCTGGATTCCGTCAAACATCTGCGACAGGATGCCAGGTCCCAATTCGACCGACAATGCTTCCCCTGTTGTGATTACCGGTTCTCCAGGACCAATACCGGAAGTCTCCTCATAAACTTGAATGGATGCGACATCATTGCGCATCTCGATGATTTCGCCAATCAATCCTAATTCGCCGACGCGGCAAATATCTTGGATGTTCGCTTCTTCCATTCCTTCCGCCATAACTAAAGGTCCGGAAACTTTTATTATATTTCCATTTTTCAAAAAAGTCCCCTCCAAATTATAAGATATTCTGTCCAACTGCTTTTTCCACATTCTCCTGAATGCGGCTTTTCCCGATATTCAATGTACCTTTGTGGTTCGGGATCAGGATGATGGCTGGTTGGACACTGCTGTCGTACCTGCGCACTGTATCAGGTATTTCTTTTGCCATTTCCTCCGTCAGATAAATGATCCCATAATTCTCCATCGCCAGGCGATCTACCGTCTCACGGGCAGTCTGGGCATTATGGCATGCAAATACTGCGAAGCCCAAAATCTTAAAAGGAAGGATGGAATCTTTATCTCCCACAACTGCAATATTATGAGCCATATACAGGTCGCATCCTCTCTCTCAATATTTTTTCATCTATCTGATTGTCTTTGCCCACCAAAATCAAGCGGATATTGGTGACTTCCTTCTCTTTGGCAAACAGATAACCCAACAAGGGGATCGGACCGAACGGTTGGTACAAGCCTTCCGCAACCAATTCATAGGTCAGTTCATCCACGAGTTTGTCCAGTTTCTGTGTATCGACTTCATTTGTTGTTTCAGAAATCATATTGGATAAGCGCGTGCCGTATTCTTTGCTGAAATAATACTTGCGCATGACCGCGCTTGGTCCGTTGATCGATTCTTCAATCAAGTCACGTTTCGAAATCGAACCTGAACTGGATAAGACCGTATAGAGAAAACCGCGGGGCTTATTTTGTTTCAAGCTTCGGATCATGGTCGAAAGGTTATAGAGGTCGATCATGCCATCCACCATTTTCGTGATGCTCGGTTGTTGAACCTTATTGCTGATGGAACGCAGATGCCTGAAATAATAAGTGTCCATAAAGATAGTGGCCGCTTCGATGCGATGACCTTCATCGAAATCGCGGATCGCTTCTTGAACTCCTTCTATCAGAATCGGATGTTCGTCGTTGCCGTCGCCGGTTTCGACCAATTTCTTCAGACTGGCTATGGAATATTTGCCGATGGGGATCAACAGCTGCTCCAGATCTTCACCCGAAAAACGTTGTTTCAACAACACTTTCAGGTTGTGATAGGTATAGCGCAAGGCGAATAATTCCACAATCTCAGCAACCGGCGTGATGCTGAACAAGTCCTGATAGACTTCCGCCAGGTGTTTCATGAGAAAACCTTCGAAATTTTTGTTCATCAGTGTTTCTTTCTCGTCAAACTCATAACCGGTACCTTTCAGAACATCCAAGGCATCTTTTAGAGAAGAGGCTTTCAGCATCCGATCGTAATCCGCTTCCGCCAATAATTTTAATTCATAGGTGCGAAGTATCGTATTGACGCCTTTGTAATCAATCTCTTGCATAGTGCCCCTCCTTTACTTTTCGTCTTGGAATGCTAAAGTCGCCAGCTCCGCTGCGAAGTCGTTCTTTACATCTTCGATCAGATCATCGAAGCAATAGTTGTAGTCGACTCCACCTTCCTGAAGGATGAATCCGGCTTTATTCGGAATGGACTCCTCAGAAATCTTGACAGCGGGATACTTGACCAACAGCTGCTGCAGCTCTTTCCCCTTAAAGTGGGCTATCGATTTTGCGCCCGGAACAATGCTGTAGGCTTTTGAATCGCCAGCCTGAGCAAGCACACCGTTCAGGAATTGCGCAAAATGGGTTTCATCCCACAGGGTCATTTTTTCTAAAGCCTGCTGGAAGACCGATTTCAGGATGACCTGTTTCTCTTTCAAAACAGCATTGCGCTCTTTATTTTTCAATGTTTGTTGCTCACGATCAAAATCGTTGGCAACTTTTTTCAAAACGGCAGCTTTGCGCGCCTTTTGTTGTTCAACCAGAGTCAGTCTGCTCTCTTCTATCTTTGCGACAGAAATTTTTTCAGCATCCTCCAGTTTGCTTTGTCCTTTTGCTTTTGTCTTGTTCAGGATCTGTTCAGACAAGGATTGTAGATCTTTCACGCTTTCTCATCTCCTTACTTTTTCTTTCATTCTTCTGGAGCTTTTGAGAATTAAGCGTTCAATACCAACAAGAATGATGTAACGAATCCTAGGATCGCATACGTTTCAACCATGGCAGCATAGATGATCCCTTTTGTGTTGTGCTCTTCTCGCTTAGCCAAGATTTGCAGACCTGCTGTAGATACACGGCCTTGTGCGATACCTGAAGTCAAACCAGTGATTGCGATAGGCAGACCGGCCATCAGATAGTACAAACCTTGTGCAACAGTCATCTCAGGAGCCATTTGCAGATAAATCAAGAATCCGATAACGAAACCGTACAAACCTTGCGTACCTGGCAACAGTTGCAGAATCAATGATTTACCGAATTTTTCCGGTTGTTCCTTGATCAATGCAGCAGCGGCTTCACCACACATCCCGACGCCTTTTGCTGAACCCGTTCCCGCCAAACCGACCGCCAAAGCGACGCCTAAAGCTGCGAACATCATGCCACCGTTGTTGTCGATGAAATATTGTAACCATGTCATATTTTCCATTTTATAATTCCTCCAATAGTTAAGCTTCTTTTTTATTTTTTAAGTAAATGTATTTCTCTTCTGTCTTCAACGGCTCCAACGCTCTTCCGCCGCCTTCGTAAAACTTGCCGAAAAATTCGACAAAAGCTAGACGAGCGCCGTGCACATAGGCACTCAGCATGGACAAACCGAAGTTGATGGTGTGCAATAAAACAAACAACACAGCGCCGATAGTGAATCTTGCCCATATCGGCATAAAATCGATGATCATGTTAAAGGCTACCGCAATACTTCCCCCGGATACACCTAAGGCCATCAGGCGGGTATAACTGACTATGTCACCGATATAGCTTGTGATTCCATACAGATTATACAATCCGGCGCCTGCACCCAATGCTTTGTTATCCGATGCCATAGCTGTAGCAAGCACGATTGCGACCGCGCTTGTGATAGCGACGGCTGCTCCGACAGTCACAAGCACTTGGCTCGGGAATAGCATCTTCCCGAACAGGATGAGGATGAGACCCACAAAAATCCCCAGCCAGCCGATGCTTCCGGAAATCGCACCCAGCGGATCTTTGTCGCGCAAGGATAAATAAGTCTTGATTCCCAGACCGAACATAATCTGAACAACACCGAACACTACCGATATCAACAGGATCGTATTTGCGTCGTTGCTCGTTGACAAGAGCACAAACGGCAATTCAAGTCCGAAGAAAGAGCCGTAGACCAGTCCCCACAAGATGGATGGATAGGACAGAATGTGAAAGAACAGCAGATTGGTGCGCATGCTTTTGTTGAAGTTCAGGAACTTCAATGCCAGTAATGTTCCGATCAGGAGCAACAACCCGTATCCGACATCCGCAATCATCATTCCAAAGAACAAAAGATAGAAAGGTGTCAATAGTGGTGTTGGATCAATTTCATCATATTTCGGCAAACTGTACATGGCAGTGATGTTTTCGAAAGGGGTGACCCACTTATTGTTCTTCAAAACAGTCGGAATGACCGAAACATCCGAATCATCAACATCATCAACCGTCAATGCGTATTCATTTTCCGACACAGTCTCAGTCAATGCCTGCTTGATTTCTTTGACTTTGTCTTCCTCAAGCCAGCCTTGGATGACGAAGAGATGTTTCTCGTTGACCAGCAATTGCTGGCTTTTGATCCGCTGCAATTTTGCATAAAAAAACTCGGACAGTAGCATTAACTGCCACTCTTCTGCTTTCATGTTGGAAAGATCCGCCAGCAACTGTGTGTGCGCTTCGCGGTTATCTTGAATGCGGATTTGAACATCCGCCAATGCCTCTGCAGGCGGCAAATCATACTCATAAACTAGTGGCTGGAAGTGATTGCTGTCCAACAAAGCGTTTACATCCTTAATTTGTGACGGATCATAGAAAATCACTGCTCCATATGATTCTTTGTTCTGGAAGATTTCTTCCGTATAGACCAGTGGATTGGAAGTCATGTTTGTGATGTAATCGTTGGAGAGCGTCTGAGGAATCGTGCCCACTTTAACTGCGATGTGTTCAAATGCTACCGTTTCCCTAGGATTGAATGACAATTTTTTCCATAAAAGCAGGAAATCCTCTTGTTCATACAGATGTTTCTTGGCATCTTCGAGTTTCTTCTGTTCGGCTTTCAGACCCAACACTTTATCAAGAACAGTGTCGGAAGAAAATTCGCCCACAGCCTTTTCCAGTTCTTCCAGAGACAGGGATTGTCTAGGGGTTGTATACTGTTTGATCAAAGACTCTTTCTTCAGATATGACTGCAAGAAAGATAAGGCTTCCGTGACATTTTCCAGATAACTTTCGGTCTTCTTGATGTTTTGTTCAATTGACTCTCGTTCTTTAGGCGATAAGGATTGCAAATTTTCTTTTGCAGCAGGCAAATCGATGACTTCTAAGCTTTGCAATGTCTGAATAGCCGTCAATAGTTGCTCTTTTTTTTCGTGAAAAGAAATGAGAGTAATTTTTTTCATTTTAGCGATTGCCATATTTCCTCATCACCTCCCCAATTACGGCATCCACAAGTTCTTCTTCTTTCGCTTCAAACCGAGTCTGCAACTTCTCGATTTCCGATTTTTCACTTTCTGCGGAAGCGTTCTTGAGAATTGCCAGTTGCTCTGATTTTTTCGCAAGTTCTTCGGATTGAAAAGTAGCTAATTCTTTTTCGATATTCCTTTTCATTTCGCTTATTTTATCTTGCGTGTTCTGTTCCAGTTTGCGCAGTTTGTTCTGATAATCCAATTCCAGATCAGTTGCTTCCTGCTCAATCTTTTTTACTTCATCAAATATTTGCATCTTTCATTCCACCTCCGTCCCTCATTTGATTCTCCTTCGGAAAAATAATCTTTTTTCCAATCAGTAATTTCATTATACAGTTAATGTAAAGGCCATTCAAATCTAATTGAACGCCATTTTCAGCGTTTTCAACAACCACCGCAGTTTCATTAATAGGAAGAAACTTTCTTAAATTCTTTCAAAATATTAAAATGAACATTTTGTGAACAAAAATCCCCAAGAAGCACGCATCAAATGCAAGCCCTCCTCGGGGAGTCTCTTTTGTGGCTTATTTTTCACGGTGATTCCTCGAATTAATGTCAGTATCTTTTTGCCTCCTTCAAAATTAATTTGCGGACAACACGTTCTTTCCATGCCGCTACTTTACTTGATAAACAGGAGTTTTTGGGCCATTTGCAGCCGAAACAACAAAACTGCAGGCTGAGTTGCACGCCTGCTTTCCTGAAATTTTTTTGAGCGCAAAATAAATAGCTTGCAAAAAAGAACAGATGTTCTTATAATAGGGATACAAGACAAACACACGTTCGGAGGAACCAACATGCAAAACTACATCTATCCGGTATCCAATAATAATGAAACTCCTTCCAAAAAATCATACCTGCGCCCACTCTCATCCGTCCAATCCATCAATGAAGCCATCCTGGATAAAGTAATGCCGATCCATCAAGTTGTCCGTTTCGCTAATCAAGCCTTTGAAAACCACACCCCTGTGTATGTTGTGATCGAAGAAAAACAGGGGCCGAAATCATATACAAGAACTCTGGTCTGGGGCATCTTCAATTCCCGCGTAACCCCGAAAAGACAAGTCATGTTCACAACCGCCGACAAAAAAGTGACTTACCTGCTGAACATCAGTCAAATTCTGGCCATCCAACTTGGGTAATTACCTTCATCTGGTGGTATATTCCTAAACAAAAAATTAGGAGTACAAGGCTTGCCGTTAAAGACGGGATGCCTTGTACTCCTTTTTTTCATTTCAATTACGCTTGCAGCGTCAACAACTAAAGTATCGGCGACAGCAATCGGGAAAAAGCTTGCTTGAATTTCCGGCCCTTCGATTGTTTTGCGAAGTAATCATGGGTTGCGCGGATACATTTTTCCTGATCTTCTTCAAAGTTTGCGATCAATTCTTCAGCCACTTCCCGATCATAAATAAAGGCATTTATCTCAAAATTCAGTTTGAAGCTGCGCACATCCATATTTGCCGTGCCTATCGATACAATTTCATCGTCGACCACCATCACTTTTGAATGCAGGAAACCGTTCTGGTACATATAGACTTCGGCACCATACTCTATGATGTCTTTGGCAAAATATTCCGTTGCCCGATAGACGAAAGGATGATCCGGCTTAGAAGGGATCATGATTTTGACGCTTACACCGGATAAGGCCGCTATTTTGAGCATTTCATGCAGACTTTCGTCAGGTATAAAATAAGGTGTCTGTATATAGATCGATTCTTTCGCTTGGCTGATCATCTTCAGGAAACCCATTTTGATGGTCTGATCCTCGTCATCCGGCCCGCTCGCTACAATCTGCATGGCTGTATCGCCTTTTTTATCGGCAATCGGGAAGTAGGCCTCTGCATAATCTTTCCGATTCCTTGGCTTGGCAACCGCATTCCAATCCATGAAGAAACGGCTTTGAAGCGTCAGCACCGCATTGCCTTCTATCTTCATATGCGTGTCCCGCCATTCGCCGAGCTCCCCTTTCCCCAGATACTCGTCGCCGATATTGAAGCCGCCAAGGTATGCAACTTTGGCGTCCACCACCATTATTTTGCGGTGATTACGATAATTCATCCGCAAATTGACGAAAGGTATTTTTGACCCAAAAAAAACTTCCGTCTTTCCGCCTAATTTTTCAAGGTTGTTGAAAAATTTTGCGTCATTCCCTCTGCAGCCCAGTGCATCGTAAACGACAAGAACCTCCACACCGGCTGCCGCCCTGTCTTCCAATGCCGCAAGAACGCGTTTTCCCAATTCGTCTGAGCGAAAAGTGTAATAAAGCATATGCACATGATCTTCAGCTTTGTAGATGTCTCGGACAAGCGCATCAAACACACCCTCACCGGATTTGAATATTTCAAGTTTGTTCCCCTTAGTCAGAATGGATTCGTCACTTTCCAGGAACAGGATAGCTGTTTTTTTGGCGTAATCGGTATCGACCAAACCTTGTGCCAGATCTTCATCTTCCAGCATCTCAATCTGGACTTTCGCCAACTGGGACATCCCCAAGCTTTTTTGAGTGCGCATATCATAGATGTTTTCTTTTGACATCTTTTTCCCTATAAAGAGATAGATGATGAAACCCGCCACCGGCAGCAGGTTTAACGTCAACAACCATGCCCAAGTGGCAGCGACGTCTCTTTTTTCTTTAAAGACGGTGATGATTGCACCGATTGTATTTAAAATGATGATTGCCGTAAATATCATTGACCAAATACTCATATGACCACTCCAAATCAACATAATGACAAAACATGTTACTCACTCATGATAGCACACGAGCCCACAAAAACAGAAAGACGAAGTCCGGATAATTAAAATCCGTCCTTCGCCTTCTATTTTTAATCATTTAATAGTTTCGATTTTTCTTTTCTGCTCAAGAAACGGCTGCCTTTTGGAATGTACGCTTTAGGAGCGAATTTTGCGATCAACACCAGAACGACTGCGCTGACGGCAAAAGTTGCCGCAAACGATAACGCCTGTCCAGGAAGGAAATGCGCAAAGGCAGAAACACCAGCAGGAACTGCTTCCTCGCTGAGGAATATGTCCGAAATCAGTGCCCAAACAAAATAGACAAGCGTACCGAAAAAGGATGCCGTCACTATATTCAAGGCTGCATTCGGGAAACGTTTATTGTTCAATGTGCGTTGCGTGAACTTCGCGAAAAAGCCGGCGATGCCCACGAAAACGAATGGCGCCGCTTGGGTCAGGATATCTGCGGCAACATCCGTCCCCTCTCCTTTGAGCATAAACAGAGCGAGGCCGGTCACTGTTCCTGAAACCAGTCCAAGCAATATTCCTCTGCGGAGGGAAACGAAAAGCAACGGCAACAAAGCAAAAACGATAGTGTATTCTCCCAAAGGCATGGCCACATATGCCAAGGCGATCGCGAGGACAGCAAACAGAGCTGCCTCGATCCAAGCCTTCGTACTATTAGAACCCATAAAGATGAATCTCTCCTTTTCAACAACGATCCGTTTCATTGCCTTTACGGCAAACGGGCATCAGCTCTTCTTCTGATAATTGGATGCTTCCATGATGATCGGTAAAATGACCGGTTTGCGCTTCGTCTTTTCAAAAAGATAACGGCTCAACGAATCACGTATTTCTTGTTTTAACTTGGCCCAATCAAAGTCTTTCGTATGCAGATTGTCTTCCACTACTTCGCGGACGATATTCGAACTTTCCTTGACGAGCTCTTCGCTCGCTTTCATGTAGACGAAACCGCGCGAAACGATTTCCGGACCTGACAAAATTTTGTTCAATCTTCTGGAGATCGTCACAACGACAACGAAGATGCCATCTTCCGACAACAGTTTGCGGTCGCGCAGGACAATATTGCCGATATCGCCGACGCCGATTCCATCGATCAGTACATTCCCGGCTGGGACCTGCCCTGTCATACTCATACGGCCTTTCGCATATTCGATGACGTCGCCTTTTCCGGGGATGAATATGTTTTTGAACGGAATGCCGACTTCATTCGCCAACTGGGCATGTGCAGCCTGCATCCGGTACTCGCCTTGGACAGGCACGAAATATGTAGGTCTAAGCAGGTTGATCATCAATTTCAGATCGTTCGGCGAAGCATGTCCGGATGCTTTGTATGTTCCCGATATTTCCCGCACGGACGCACCGGCGCGGTAAATCAGATTCTTGGTTTTCGCGACTGTTGTTTCCATCGCTGTGGAAGGCGTAGTCGTGATGTACACCAAATCGCCTTCTTTAAGGTTCACTTGCTTGTGTCTGCCTTTGGACATCCGTTGCAATGCTTCCAACGGTTCACCGCTGTTGCCGGTTTCCAGAACCAAGACTTGACCATCACGGTAATCATTGATGTTTTTCACGTTCACGAGCAGATCGGGAGTCGGCAAGACTAGTTTCCCTAGTTTCATGGCGACATCGACTGTTTCAACCAAAGTCGGTCCTGTCAAAAAGATCTTGCGATTAGCTCGGAGAGCGACATCAAAAACTTGCTGAATGCGCAAAATGTTGCTTGCGACACAGGACACGATGATGCGTCCCTCAGCATTGATGAAGGTATCAAGCATTTCTTCCTCAATCTTGCGGTCGCTGACATTTTCCGTAGTTGATTCGGCATCTCCGGAATCGCTCAATAGCGCCAATACCTTGCCTTCGCCGATATCCGTAATTTTGCCGTAATCAGTCCGATACATCGGGGATGCGCTTTGATCAAACTTGAAGTCACCTGTATAGACGACACTGCCTTCTTCCGTCTTCACACAGATCCCTACAGAATCAGGGATGGTATGCGTAGTTCTGAAGAACCGGACGCTTGTATTTTCAAATTCAATTTCAGTGTTCTCATCGATGACATGGTAATCCTCAAAGCCTGTAGCCAATCCGGTTGACTCAACCGCCAGTTTAGCCAGCGCAATCGTCAACCCTGTACCGAACACAGGTGCATCGATATTCTGCAATAAATAAGGCAATGCTCCTACAGCATCCGCATGACCATGCGTCAGGAAAATACCTGCTATCTTATTTTTGTTTTCCTCCAGGTACGTGAAATCTGGGATGACAACATCAATTCCCAACAATTCGTTTTCCGGATAGAGCAGACCGCAATCCAATACAAAAATTAAATCGTCCACTTCCACTAAATACATGTTTTTACCGCTTTCTCTCACACCTCCAAGAGAAATTATTCTTACTTTACTCATTGTACCACCTCTTATTTTTCAGCTTTCTATGCTGTTATCTATTTTGATCGTTTGAATGCCTTTCTCCGTATTTTCGTCCCTGAAAATCAGCGCTGCTGCTTTGCCGAACTGCCTTCAGGGTCTACAAGCGAATGCGTTTTCTTCGCATCCGGCTAAACGTGACCGATATCCTCTCTGTTATATTATACATGATTATCGGCAAAATTGTAGCATTTGCTTCAGTTTCTGTTCCGGTTTTCTGAAAGTGCAAAAAAGACCTGCCAAAAGGAACAGACCGGGAACGATGTTTTCACCAAACACCCTTCCCGATCCATCCCTTGACAGGTCCTATCATATCCGATTCTTCAGTTGACGCGGACTTGCTCATCCGCACTCAAAAATTCTACAGTAGGCCCATTTCGATCATTTTTTCAGCGATCTGAACAGAGTTCCAAGCAGCGCCCTTCAACAGGTTATCCGAAACAACCCACATATGGAAACCATTGTCGACATCCACATCCTTACGGATACGTCCGACAAATGTTTCATTCTTTCCGACTGATTCGCGGGCGGTAGGATAAACTTGATTAGCTGTGTCATCCTGAAGCACAACTCCTGGAGCATCTTTCAGCACTTCCCAGATATCTGCGACAGAAACGTTTTTGTCGTCGACTTCAAAATAAACAGATTCCGAGTGTCCGGACATTACAGGGATGCGCACACAGGTTGCAGAGACTTTGATGTCGTTGTCGCCCATGATTTTTTTGGTTTCATTGATCATTTTCCACTCTTCATACGTGTAGCCGCCTTCGCTGAACACATCGATTTGCGGTAAAGCGTTGAATGCGATCGGGAAATGCTTCTTATCGCCACCACAAGGCAAGATATTCGCAACTGGCTCTTCACCGTTCAGGACAGCTTGGGTTTGAGCTTTCAATTCTTCCAAAGCATGCAGGCCAGCTCCGCTTACCGCTTGGTACGTGGAAACGATGACGCGATCCAAACCAAATTTTTCGCGGATCGGTTGCAAAGCCACCACCATCTGAATAGTGGAGCAGTTTGGATTAGCGATCAGCCCTTTGTGTTTGCGCAAGTCTTCCGGATTCACTTCAGGAACAACCAATGGCGTTTCCGGATCCATACGAAAAGCACTCGTATTGTCGATGACGATGGCTCCAGCTTTGATGGCTGCAGGGGAGAATTGTTTCGTTATGCCGCCTCCTGCGCTGAATAAGGCAATATCGATGCCTTCAAATGAGTCATCAGTCGTTTCTTCAATCTGCAGTTCCTGTCCGCGGAAAGTCTTCACTTTGCCTACAGACCGTTTAGAAGCCAACAATTTCAATTTTTTTATCGGAAAAGAAGCATTCTCCAACAAGCCCAGCATTTTTTCTCCAACAGCACCCGTAGCACCTACAATGGCAACATTATACTCTTTCATCATTGATCCCTCACTCATTCATTTTCTGTACTATCTATTTTTTTAGGATTTGGATATCCTTCACTTAAGCATTTTACCATACTTTATTAGAATTTTTTAATCTATTTTTTGATTATCCGAAAAAACATTCCAAGCAGAAAACCCGCCCGGGCTCTCTGTTTGGAATGCTGAATGTTGACTATTTTGTTGTTTCCGATGATTTCGCGGATTTTCTCGATGCAATAAATGAACGAGGTTTCTTAATCCAAACGGACTCTTCCATCCTCCTGCAGAATGGATTCGATTTTTTTCTGGATTTCTTCCCTGCTGTGCACATTCGCGTTTTCGCATTCGAATGCTTCATCCCCACAAATCATGCACGTTCTCGGTTCATAGCCTATTTCCATTCGCTGCACCTCGATCATCTTTCCTTCTTCCAGATAAAACACGCTGATCGTGAACAGCTGACCGAGCAAACTGCCGTCTTCTATCATGATGGCGGCTTGCTTCACAGCAGTCGGATAGGTATCGACGACGACAAAGTATTCCGGCCCTGTATCCAAATCCATCAATTTTTCATAGGTGACTTTCCATTTATTTGTTTGGATCGCATTTTTGACTTCTTGGATGCCGATTTCAGAAATCTGCCTTACGACGGCATTATATTTGACTGGTCCAGGAATATTGCATTTAAGGGAAATCAAAGTCTGATTTGCGTTCGTCTTGCTGATTTCCTCTTCAAAAAAGGCACGTTGTTCCCTTGAGGCCAACACTTCCTTGAGCGTCGGCATTTGACCTTGCGAGAAAATAGATTCTGGCACCATTGCACTCATCCTTTACTGTTTTATTTTGTTCTCTGATAATACCATTATTTGTAACAAAAGCTTACATGGATGCTTCGCGATATCCTCAATTTTAATATAAAAGAGTCCTGGAGGCGAAATTGGAGCCATTATTTGACTTTGCTGCTGATTGCATACAACCGAATGATGAAACCACAAAATTATTTAAAGCGCTTACATTAACAGGGACGATATAAGCAGAAAATATATCCATAAAATGTAGCCGTAAAAATTTGTTTCTCTTTACACTATAATAACGCTTTTATGGAAAAAATTCATTGATTTAATATTAAAATCTATTATTAATCAATATTACTCTATTTGTCAGGATTATTAGAATAATTGTGGCAAGTTTTCTTACGGGTGCGGACCTTAACTACCATCAGCAAAAAGAACAGGCATCGCCTTTTTGTGAAGGTTATGCCTGTTCTTTGCGTACAGTATTAAGCTGTTATAAGCAGTTTACTTTTCTTCCTTAGTCAATAGTGCTTTACGGGAAAGATTGATTCTGCCTTGTCTGTCGACTTCGATGACCTTGACTTTGACTTTGTCGCCGATGGCTAGGACGTCTTCGACTTCTTTGACACGCTCGTTAGCCAATTCGGAGATATGGACCATGCCGTCTTTGCCTTTTGTGATTCCGACGAATGCGCCGAATTTTTCGATGCGTTTTACAGTACCCTCGTAGATTTCGCCGACCTTCACTTCATGCGTCAACTCTTCGATGATTTGTTTAGCGCGGGCAATCATCGCAGTATCAGCTGAAGCGATGCTCACGTTACCTTCTTGATCGATGTCGATCTTCACGCCGGTTTCTTCGATGATGCTGTTGATCGTATCTCCGCCTTTACCGATGACGACTTTGATCTTATCAGGTTTGATTTGCATCATTTCGATCTTCGGAGCATATTGGGACAACTCTTCGCGAGGCGCTGCAATCGTGCTTGTCAGCTCAGCAAGGATTTCCATCCGCGCTTTTTTCGCTTGCATCAACGCTTCAGTCAGGATTTGTTCTGTGATCCCTTGGATTTTGATGTCCATTTGCAACGCAGTGATGCCTTCGCTTGTTCCGGCAACTTTGAAGTCCATGTCGCCCAGGTGGTCTTCAAGTCCTTGGATGTCAGTCAAGACTGTGTAGTTTTCGCCTTCCATCACTAAGCCCATCGCGATACCCGCTACTGGTGCTTTGATCGGTACACCGGCATCCATCATCGCCAGTGTGCTGGCGCAGATGCTTGCTTGTGAAGAGGACCCATTGGATTCCAATACTTCCGAAACCAAACGGATTGTGTATGGGAACTCGGCTTCAGTCGGGATGACTTGTTTCAATGCGCGTTCACCCAAAGCACCATGGCCGATTTCGCGGCGTCCAGGGCTTCCTGCTCTGCCGGTGCTGCCGACCGAGAATTGCGGGAAGTTGTAATGGTGGATGAATCGTTTGCTGTCTACCAGACCCAGGCCATCGATGATCTGATGTTCGCCCAGCGGAGCCAATGTACAAGTGGACAATGCTTGCGTCTGTCCACGCGTGAACAAGCCGGAACCGTGTACGCGCGGCAATAAACCGACTTCTGAAGCCAACGGACGGATTTCGTCGATTTTACGGCCATCAGGACGGATTTTATCGACTGTGATCAAACGGCGCACTTCGTCTTTTTCCATGTCTTCCACGATTTGGCGGACTTCTTTGGAGATTTGTGCAAAGTTGGCGTCATCCAGATACTTTTCGTTGAAGAACACGATTGCTTCAGCTTTCACATCTTCAATAGCGGCTTCACGAGCCAATTTCTCTTCTGTCATGATCGCTGCCGTCATTTTTTCGCCATAAGCAGCGGTAACTTCGGCTACAAGTTCAGGATTCAAAGACAAAAGTTTGACTGTCATTTTTTCCTTGCCGATTTCGGCTACGATTTTATCTTGGAAATCGCATAATTCCTGGATTGCTTTGTGGCCGAACATCAATGCCCCAAGCATATCCTCTTCATTAACCATTGCAGCACTGCTCTCAACCATGTTGATGGCAATTCTCGAACCGGCAACGGTCAATTCGATATCGGATGCTTCATTCTGTGGAGCGGTAGGATTCAAAACATATTCGCCATCCACGCGGCCAACATTCACTCCAGCGATCGGTCCATAGAACGGAATGTCGGAAATCGCCAACGCCAACGAGGAACCGAACATAGCAGCCATTTCAGGCGCGCAATCCTGTTCAACGGACATGACAACGTTTGTGATCTGCACTTCGTTACGGAATCCTTCAGGGAACATCGGGCGGATCGGACGGTCGATTAAACGCGCCGTCAACGTTGCGTTTTCACTTGGGCGGCCTTCACGCTTGATGAATCCCCCAGGTATTTTACCGACTGAATACATTTTTTCTTCATAGTTCACAGTCAATGGGAAGAAATCGGTATCTTTTGGTTCTCTTGAACCTACAGCAGCCGTCAACACAACGGTATCTCCGTATCTCACCAATACCGCACCATTGGCTTGCTTAGCCAATTGGCCGATTTCGACTTGCAGTAAACGACCTGCCCAGTCCATTTGGAACACTTTTTTTTCTGACATGTTATCATTCTCCTTTTGCGATGCTTCCCATCTACCAACTACTAAACAAATGTCAACCTACTGATGACTATAAGCTCACATTTGTATAGTAGCGGTCTGTAGAGCGGGAGCCTCATTCCATTATAGCTGATTGCTCAGCATTTTTGCACTCATTGTCCAAAAAATCCCAAAAAATAAGCGAGATTCACAGTGGAATCTCGCTTCATATATCCTAGCCACGAAATTAACGACGTAAGCCTAATCTTTGGATCAGTTCACGGTAGCGGGGAACGTCTTTGTTACGCAAGTAAGCCAACAAGTTACGACGGTGTCCAACTTTTTTCATTAAGCCACGGTAAGAATGGTGGTCTTTTTTATGAACGCGTGCGTGCTCGTTCAAGTGGTTGATTTCATATGTAAGAACTGCGATTTGCACTTCAGGGGATCCAGTATCTCCTTCGTGAATAGCGTATTCTTTGATGATTTCATTTTTAAGTTCTTTTGAAATTGCCATTTTTTTCACCTCTTTCATAAAGTTACCTTTAACTGAGTAAAACGTTGGTGATTCGTTTAACCAAGTTGAAGGTCGTATATATAATACATGGAACAGTTTAACTTAATTCCTTACCGATTGCAAGTGAAAATCACTTTTTTATAAACCTTTGTATTCGGCTTTCAGCTCCAATACCATGTCACGGATTTCTGCCGCTTTTTCAAAATTGAGGGCTTTGGCGGCTTCCCTCATTTCCCTATCCAGTTGATCAAGCGCTTCGCGGCGTTGTTCCATCGTCATCGCCTTATAGATGCTCAAGATGCTGACATCCCCTTCTGCATCTTCAGGTGTGTGCGAGATGCTGATGCGGTCACGGACTTCTTTGATGATCGTTTTCGGTGTGATGCCATGCTTAATGTTGTAGGCTTCCTGCGTCGCACGGCGCCTGTTCGTTTCATTTATGGCCCGCTCCATGGAATCCGTTATGCGGTCCGCATACATGATGACTTTCCCGTTCTCATTGCGGGCAGCCCGGCCGATCGTCTGGACAAGCGAGCGCTCGCTCCTCAGGAAGCCTTCTTTGTCGGCATCCAAGATGGCAACAAGGGAAACCTCGGGAACATCCAACCCTTCCCGCAATAAATTGATGCCGATCAATACATCAAATTCTCCCAATCGGAGCTTGCGGATGATTTCCGCTCGCTCCATCGTTTTGATTTCACTGTGCAGATAATTGACTTTGATGCCGACTTCCTTCAGATAATCGGTCAAGTCTTCCGACATCTTCTTCGTCAACGTAGTGATGAATACCCGTTCGTTGCGTTCGACGCGCAAATTGATTTCACTGATCAGATCATCGATCTGGCCTTTGATCGGACGCACTTCCACAATCGGATCCAACAAGCCGGTCGGACGGATGATCTGTTGGGAAACATAAGGGCTTTGTTCATATTCGTATGGTCCCGGTGTCGCTGAAATATAAAGGATCTGGTTGACCCGTTCCTCGAATTCCTTCAACATCAACGGGCGATTATCCAAGGTGCTCGGCAGACGGAAGCCGTATGCCACCAGCTGTTCTTTCCGCGAACGGTCCCCGTTGTACATGCCGCGTATTTGCGACATCGTGATGTGCGACTCGTCGATGACTGTCAAATAATCATCCGGGAAAAAATCAAGCAGCGTGTACGGAGGCTCTCCAGGAGCGCGTCCATCCATATGCCTGGAATAGTTTTCGATTCCGTTGCAGTACCCCATTTCCATCAACATTTCCATGTCGTAGTTGGTGCGTTGTTCCAAGCGTTGGGCTTCCAGCAGTTTGTTTTCTTCTCGCAGCACTTTGAGGCGATCCTTCAGTTCTGCCCGGATCATATCGACTGCATGCAAGGTCTTTTCTTCATTTGCCACGAAGTGGGTGGCCGGGAAAATAGGAAAATGTTCGACGTCGTTCTTGATTTCTCCGGTCAGCACATCGACTTCCCTGATTCGATCGATCTCATCCCCAAAAAATTCGACACGGATGGCCTCGTTGTCGCGGGATGCCAGAAAAATTTCGACCACATCCCCGCGCACACGGAACGAGCCGCGCCTAAAATCGATATCATTGCGTTCAAACTGCATTTCCACCAACCTGCGCAGCAGTTCATTCCGTTCCATCTCCATCCCTTGTCGCAACGATAAGGTATGCTCTTTATAGTCCAAGGGATTCACCAGGCCATAGATGCAGGATACGGAAGCCACAACAATAACGTCACGCCTTTCCAGCAAGGAACTGGTTGCGGAATGACGCAGTTTGTCGATTTCATCATTTACGCTGGATTCTTTCTCTATATAAGTGTCGCTGGAGGGAACATACGCTTCGGGTTGATAATAATCATAGTAACTCACAAAATATTCGACGGCGTTGTTGGGGAAAAATTCCTTCAATTCGCCATATAATTGCCCTGCCAACGTTTTGTTGTGTGCAATGACAAGCGTCGGCTTGTTTACTTGCTGGATGACGTTCGCTACCGTGAAAGTCTTGCCGGTCCCGGTCGCGCCCAACAAGGTTTGCGCCCGTCTGCCCAGATTCAATCCGTCGACGAGCTCTTTGATGGCTTCCGGCTGATCACCGCTTGGCTGGTATGGGGAAACTAATTCAAATTGATCTTTCATCTGGATGATTCACCTCTTCACTTACTGTTACAACTATTTTACCACCCAAACATACTTTCGTACACTTTGGAGCTTTTGCCTTGGCTTTGCACGATTTTGACCCCAAAATTTCAAAAAAAGTGTCCCGAAATTCCGGGCCGGAGTGATTAAAAAGGGAATCTCTTTCATTTTTTATTGCACAACCCTCGAAAATTATGTATAATATGGCATGTTGGCAAAACAGCCTAATAGTTATAGAAATAAGGAAAGAGGGGTGAACCCAATGCCAAATATCGATTCAGCAATCAAACGTGTTCGCACTAGCGAAAAAGCTAACCTACAAAACAACGCTCAAAAGAGTGCTATGCGTTCAGCTATCAAGAAATTTGAAGCTGCAGTAGCAGAAGGCGCTGAAAATAGCGAAGAATTATTGAAGGCAGCAGTTAAATCTATCGATTCAGCAGCTTCTAAAAACTTAATTCATCAAAACAAAGCGTCTCGCGACATTTCTCGTTTAACTAAAAAATTAGCAAAATAATTTTTTGATTTAAGAGACTTCAAAACGTAAGGCCGAAGACAGACCAGTCCAACTGGTGCGTCTTCGGCCTTTTTCGTATGATTGAATCACTGGTTGGGCATTGCGTTTGCGTAGCGGATCAGAAACAGCTCAAATTGTATTTCCTTCAGCCCCTGCCCTGTCTTCATGTTGTATTCCGTCTCGACCAATCCCTGAAAAGCATCCGCCAAGACCTTTTCGGAAAGGTTCCTCACTTGTTGGAAAGCAAGTTTGACACGATAAGGATGGATCTTCAATACTTTGGTGATGTCGGTTTGTTGATATCCATTTTTTGAGAGCAGCTTCACTTGCAGCAAGAGCCGGAATTGCCCTAAAAGGATTGCGTTGATTTTGATCGGTTCCTCTTTTTGGAGCAACAGATCCCGGTAAATCTGGATGGCCAGATACGTGTTCTTGTTCAGAACCTGCGTCACCAATTCAAAAATATTTTGTTCCAGATTTCGCGGGATCAAGTCGATCACCATCTGTTTCGTGAGTTTCTTGTCTTCAGATCCGGCGAGAAACAGCTTAGGCAACTCCCTCATTCCCCGGGACAGCTGATTTTCGATCCGCTCGTAAAATAGCTCGAGTGCGTCGCGGTCCATCTGATACCCTTCATTTTTTATCATATCCCCCAAAAATTTGCGGGCTTCTTTTTCCGCTAAAGGAGAAACATCCACAGTGACGGCCTTCTTAGCCAGGAGTTTCGATATTTTTTTTCTGCTGTCCAATTTTTCGTAAGGCGCAAAAATAGCCAGAATTGTTGAGGGCGAAGGGTTCTCCAGATAACCCTCCAACCAGCCAAGATCATGCTCCAGTCCATTTTTAGGTTTTTCGGCCGTCAAAAAAAGCGGGTTTTCGATGATGACCAAACGTCTTTCCCCAAAAAAAGGCAGCGACTCCGCATCCTCAAGAGCCCGATCCAACAACGTCCCATCCATATTGAATATGCCGACATTCAAATCCTTGTCAGCTTCGTCAACCACCGTACGCAACAATAGTTGCTTCGCTTCTTCTATAAAAAAATCTTCTTTGCCCAAAAATAAATAGACCGGCTGAAGCTGACCTTTTTTTATTTTGGACATCTCCGTTGTATAATTCACGTTTGGACCACCATTCATCATTTTTATTTTTTGTTCTCCAAAATGGTTCGCCATTCTGTTTCTTCTGGCCCATACAGGAAGTGGATAGCGCCCTGTCGATCCGTACGAAATATAGGGATATTCCGCAATTCCAGACGTTCCAGTATTTGCGCATCCGGATGACCGTACCGGTTCTGTTTCCCAGCCGATATCAAGGCCAATTCAGGTTGGACATGATCCAAGAAGCCTTCCGAACTGGATGTTGCGCTGCCGTGATGACCTATTTTCAGGATATCGGTCTTCAGATCAGGATAAGCCCGCATCAGCACCTCTTCACCTTCTTCTCCGAGATCACCTGTGAACAGCCAATCCAAACCGCCTATGCTGGTTTGGATGACCAATGAATCCTCATTTCCGCCTTCACCCGGCGCTAAAGGTGCCAGGATGTGAAAAACAAAATCGGCATCAATCTCTAGATCGACCTTGCCCAATAAAGGGAAGAGACCCACTTGATGCTGGCTTTGCAGTTCAAGGAGCACTGCGGCGAAAGCCGCATTCTCCTCTGCTCCTTTAGGGAAATAAACCGCATCGATCGGCAACCCTTCGGCTAGTTCCCGCAACGAACCGACATGATCCTGATCGGCATGCGTCAGAAAGACCCTGTCCAATTTTTTCACGCCTTCCGCTTTTATGATCGACACAAGCTTTTCGCCGGCAGTGGTCGCTGTTTCCCGGACTTGCCAAGCTTCCCTTTCAAAAGTGATCACGCCGCCCGTGTCAATCAGCACTGCCCGACGATGAAAGGGCGTTATGATCAGAATGGCATCCCCCTGCCCCACATCAAGCATGACGACTTTTCCGGAAGGCGTCAGCTGGTGGGCGAAGGAGAACAGTCCGACAGCAGCCATCAGGAAACAGAGCACACGGATATCCCTTTGTTTCTTTTCGACGCTCAGCAAGAGCAGAACCAAGGCGATCCAGACC
>NZ_JBAWAZ010000355.1:0-8866 GCF_049589555.1 Trichococcus sp. | reverse complement strand
ACTCAACCGAGTCGGCCCTTCTTTGGGTTCTAAACATTCTTATTCTTCGATATACGCTCTGCTCAGGTCAAATTCATTGCCCACTGAATTGAAGATGATGCCCTTCAGGTTAGGGTTTCTGAGTTGTGTTTCTGCTTCTTGGTAAAGCGGGATGATAGCCGCATCTTCCATGATCAGCTTGTGGGCAGCCATCAGGTCAGCCCAGCGTGCTTCAGGATTGTTTGCGTTAGTAGTTTTTGAAGAATCGATCAAAGCATCAAATTCCGCATTCGCATATTGTCCTTCGTTATAAGCAGATGTGCTGTACAACAAGTCCATGTAGTTGATCGCGTCGGCGAAATCCGCTCCCCAACCTGTCTGCAACAAGTCGAATTCATCTTGATTCGCCAATTCCAAACGGTTTTTCTTCGGTACATTGCGCAATTCTACAGAGATGCCTTCCAAATTGTTTTGGATTTGGCCTTGGATGTATTGGCTGATTTTTTTGTTTTTTTCATCGTCGTCCCCAACCAAGGAGAAAGTGATTTCTTCAACGCCTAATTCAGCTTTAGCTTCCGCCCAAAGTGTTTGCGCTCGTTCCACATCATATTCCAGATAAGAGCCGGCTTCAGCGGCAAAGTCTTCTCCGGTCGTCGGGTTGCTGACAAAATCAGCCGGCAGGAAACCGCCGATTGCTGTCGAACCGTCGCCGATTACGCTATCAACCAATTCATCACGATTGATGACAAGTCCGATGGCTGCTCTCAGCTTCGCATTTTGCAGGTAGACGTTGTCGTGGTTGAATTCGATATACGCCGTGCGGGCTTTTTTCTGAACGACTACGTTAGGATCAGTCGCCAATTGTTTAACCAATTCGCCGGTAACCTGCGCGTTGTCGACTGATCCTTGTTGGAACAGATTCACGACAGTGCTTGTTTCTTTGATTACTTGGACGTTGACTTCTTCCAGCTGCACTTCGTCAGCTGCATAGTAATCTTCGTTCTTCACAAGATCCCATGTCAGGCCAGTGCCGTCCCAGTTTTCGATAGTGAAAGGTCCGTTAGCCAAAACGTTTTCGCTGCTTGTTCCGTACTTATCGCCTTTTTCAGTCACAAATTCCTCGTTTTGCGGGAAGAATGCGCTGAATGCCAATAATGATTCAAAGTAAGGTGTCGGCTGCGTCAACTCAATTGTGATTTCAGTGTCGCTTACTGCCGTTACGCCCAATTCTTCAGGGTCCATTTCTCCGGCCATGATCTCATTGGCATTCTTGATGGTCTCAGCCAAGTAAGCGTAGGATGCGCCCGCTTCCGGATCCACCAATCTTTGCCAAGCGAATACGAAATCGTTCGCTGTCACAGGCTCTCCGTTTGACCAGACAGCATCATCGCGGAGTTTATAGGTATAGGTCAAGCCGTCCTCAGAAACCGTTCCGGCTTCAGCAGCGATTGCGGGAACGGGCTTTCCGTCTGCATTGATTTTCAATAAACCTTCGATCGCGTGGCTGATGTAGTTCGAACTGTTGATGTCCGTCATCAGCGTTGTATCCAATGTCGCCAATTCTGTAGGTGCCGTATAATTGACAACTTGTCCGCCTGCGCCCTCACTTGCTGTATTTGCTGCGCTATCGTCCGTTGCGCCGTCTCCTCCGCAAGCAGCCAAAATGACAGCTGTTGTAGCTAAAATGAAAGAACTTTTCAATCTCCTCATGTAACTCTCCCCTTTTTCTATTCGTATTTTAATATTATACTACAAATAATCGGGATATTCCATAAATAATGGGAATTATTATCATATAAATTTCATCATTTCTTCATTTCATTAGTTTTCTATGGCAAAAAAGCCCGGAACAAGTTCCGGACTTTTTTTATCAGTAATTTTCGTATTTTGCTTTCAATACGGGAACATCGGACTCGCGGCAATAAACAAAGTGCCCTGGAACGATTTCTCTCATTGCTTCCGGCTCACCATTCTCTTCACGGGGAACATAAGTGAAGCGGGTGCGGTTGCGCTCATAAACCGGATCCGGCAGCGGTATGGCCGATAATAGGCTTTCCGTATAAGGATGTAAAGGTTTGTTGTAAACGTCGTCTGCGGGCGCTAATTCGACCAATTTGCCGAAGTACATAACGCCGATGCGGTTGCTGATGTACTTGACCATCGACAGATCATGCGCGATGAACAAGAAAGTCAGTTTTTGTTTTTTCTGCAATTCCATCAGCAGGTTGACCACTTGCGCCTGAATGGATACGTCCAATGCGGAAATAGGCTCATCAGCAATGATCAGTTTTGGATTTACTGCTAAGGCTCTGGCGATTCCGATACGCTGTCTTTGACCGCCGGAGAACTCGTGCGGATAACGGGAAGAATGGTCTTTATTCAATCCGACCAGATCCAACAATTCGGCAACTCGCTCATCGACTTCTTTCTCGGTAGTCGCAAGTCCATGGATCTTCAATCCTTCGGCAATGATGTCGCGTACTTTCATACGTGGATTCAAGGATGCATACGGATCCTGGAAAATCATCTGCATATCCTTACGGAAAGCCAGTTGCTCTTTTCTGTCATGCAGCGTATGGATTTCAGTGCCATCAAAAAAGATTTCGCCGGAAGTCGGGTTGTACAAGCGGATGATAGCGCGACCTGTAGTCGTTTTTCCGCAACCGGATTCGCCCACCAAGCCAAGTGTTTCGCCTTCATATATGTCAAAGGAAACATCATCAACGGCGCGGACTTCATTCTTTGTGCCGACGTTGAAATACTGTTTCAAGTTTTTTACTTCCAGAATTTTTTTCTGTCCTGTTGTGTCATACATTACAGCAGTCCTCCTTTCTCAGTGAGTTTTGAATCGATGTCCGGGCCTTTACCATGAGGCAAAACAGCCGGTTCCTTATCTGCAGTGTCCATCACTTTCAATTCATCGGAAGGAGCGAGTTTCATGTCTGAAAAAGTCGCACGTCGGTTCATGATGCCCTCTGGAGGATTCACGGACGGTGCGTCGGGATGCAATAACCAAGTAGCAGCCGAATGGGTATCAGATACCTTAAAGAACGGCGGATCGTACAAGGTGTCGATCTTCATCGCATATTCGCTCCTGGGCGCAAAAGCATCACCAGTCGGAGGATCCAATAAATCCGGGGGTGTTCCTGGGATCGCATAAAGCGATCCTGCAGTGTCCAATGTAGGCATCGAGCTTAACAGTCCCCATGTATAAGGGTGTTGCGGGTTGTAGAAAATTTCATCGACAGTCCCTACTTCGACGATTTTGCCGGCATACATGACGGCTACTCGGTCTGCGACGTTCGCCACTACACCCAAATCATGGGTGATGAAAATGATCGATGTCTTGATTTTCTGTTGCAGATCCTTCATCAACTCCAGGATTTGCGCTTGGATCGTAACGTCAAGAGCGGTTGTCGGTTCATCCGCAATCAGAATATCCGGGTTGCAGCCCAATGCGATCGCGATGACGATACGTTGGCGCTGACCGCCCGAGAATTGGTGCGGGTACTGTTTCATTCTTTTGGCAGGGTTCGGTATACCAACAAGCTGCAATAATTCTTCAGCTTTTTTGTAGGCTTCATCCTTGCTGATGTTTTGGTGTTTGATGATCGGTTCAGCGATTTGCTTGCCGATTTTTTGAGTCGGGTTCAAAGAAGTCATCGGATCTTGGAAAATCATTGCGATTTCCGAACCACGGATCTTCTGCATTTGTTTTTCGGTTTTGTGCACTAAATCTTCGCCCTTGAACAAGATTTCACCGTGTTCAATGTTGGCGTTGTTTGCCAATAGACGCATGATGCTGCGGCTAGTCACTGATTTACCAGAGCCGGATTCACCAACGATGGCTAATGTTTCACCTGGCTTCAGGTCAAAACTGACGCCACGGATAGCTTTTACTTTACCTGCATAGGTATCAAAAGTAATTTGTAGGTCTTTTACTTCCAATATATTTTCCATCTGGTTACCTCCTAATCTCTCATTTTTGGATCGAACGCGTCACGAAGTCCATCAGCCAATAAGTTGAAGCAAATCATGATGACGCTCATGATTCCGGCTGGATACCACATCAGATGCGGCAAGAAACGGAATGTCTTATAACCATCGTTGATCAATGTACCAAGCGATGCATTCGGAGCAGGTATACCGATACCGATAAAGCTCAGGAATGCTTCGAAGAAGATTGCCGATGGAATGGAAAACATAACTTGAATGATGATGACACCGGCCAAGTTAGGCAGAATGTGTCCGAAGGCAATTTTCATCGGTGATTGACCCAACGTGCGGGCAGCCAGGATGTATTCCTGATTTTTCAATTTCAGGGTTTGCGCTCTGACGACACGCGCCATCGAAAGCCATTCAGTCAACGCCAAAGCAATGATGATGGAACTGATGCCGGGTTTCAGAACAAGCAACATCAGGATAACGACTACCAAGTTTGGCACACCGGAAAGGATTTCCAGGATACGTTGCATGATATTGTCGACTTTTCCGCCCAACCAGCCGGATGTCAGACCGTAGACAACGCCGAGTGTCAGGTTGAATAATGCTGCCATAAAAGCAATGAATAAGGAAACGCGGGTACCATAAAGGATTCGCGACAATAAATCGCGTCCCAGGCTGTCCGTACCGAGATAGTAGTAAACATCCTCTGGAACGTTTGATGCTTCGTACTTATCGATAACTACGCCATTCTGCTTCACTGTTCCGTTCAAACCGTTGATGTCGATGCCGGGAATTTTCGGCGGCATATTTGCATACTGGACAGTTTGCGCATTCGGGTCATGCGGTGCGATGACAGGAGCCAACAGACTGGACATAGTGATGATGATCAAGATGACCAAACTGACCATGGCCACTTTATTTTTCTTCAGACGGCGCCAAGAATCTGCCATGAAGCTCAGGGAAGGCGCTGAGATTTTTTCTTTATCCTGCATGCTTGACTCGGATGCTGATTCGAAAAGGTCTTTCGTGACTGTCGGCATCGCTGTTGTATTGCGTAATTCATTTTCACTCATGCTTATTCCCCTCCTTCTGTAGCGACTCTGATACGAGGGTCGATGATTCCATAAAGGATGTCAACCAACAAAATGACGATGACCAACATAGTCGAATACATCATCGTGACGCCCATGATTGTAGGATAATCATTCGTCAGGATGGATTTTACGAATTGTTCGCCGATACCAGGGATGGCAAAAATATTTTCAACAACCATCGAACCTGTCATCAAACCGACTGTCATCGGGCCGATGATGGTGACTAGAGGAATCAGTGCATTACGGATGCCGTGTTTGAACGCGACTTCCCAACGGCTCAGACCTTTCGCTCTAGCGAGTTCGACATAGTCGCTGCCCAATACGTCGACCATTTCGGTTCGCATGAACCGAGCCGAATCGGCCAACGGGGAAATACTTAACGCGATCGTAGGCAGAATCGAAGAACGGAACCCATCATTCCACAAGGCAATCGGCAACACCTTCAGCCATACGCCGAATACCAATTGAAGAATAACCGCAAAAACAAAGTTAGGAATCGAGCGGCCGACGATGGCTGTCAAAGTGGCAACTGTATCCACCCAAGTCCCCTGTCTCATCGCTGCGATTACGCCCAGCACAATACCGAGGATCGTTCCTATGATAACTGCTTGAAGCCCTAATTGCATGGAAGGTCCTATTCTGCTGCTCAGCAAATCCGTAACCGGAGTATTGTTGAACTGGAATGAAACACCCATATCCCCACGCAATAGTCCAAAAATGTAGACTGCGTATTGGACCATAATCGGTTTATTTAGTCCATACTTTTCATTCATGATAAAAATTTGTTCCTCAGATAACTTGTCTTGGTTACTGTATGGTGTACCCGGCAAAGCTTTCATCAGAAAAAAAGTTATCGATGCAATCAAAAACAACGTAATTGCCATATATAAAATACGCTTGCCGATGTACTTTGCATAACTTTTCATCGTTTGTCATCCTCCATTATTTAGTTATTTTGTAAATAGCACCTGATAGTATATCATATTTAAATATACAAAAAAGAAAATGAACACAAAATCAAATCATATTTTAATTGAGTTTTCTTTCTTTTTTTTGTACATTTAAAATTGAGAAAACAAAAAGGAGCCAAAATAAGTGAATCTCACAAAAAAAAACGTGCTTGTTTCATTATTCATTTTCATATGTGCACTGGTTTATCAACTGATTAAATTTGGATCCTTAAGTTGGACCGAAACATCCAACATCCTGTTTATGATAGCTGGTCTTTTATTGATCATCGGTTTGTCCGGACTCGTACTGGCTTCCGGGAGTTTCGACTTCTTTCACTTCAGCGTCAGAAAAACGCTAAGAAGAGAACCAAAGGAGGATGGCTTCAAGGAACCATTGAATCCGCATGCTCTTTCATCTTCCGTCGGGAAAAGTTATCAAAATGTCCTGACTATCGGTCTGTTGTTGTTGGGGATCAGCATCATCTGTCTCTGGGATTATATTTTATAAATAAAACATCCATCTGGCATGAATGTATGCCAGATGGATTTTTTATTGCCTTAATTAATCCACGTTCTGAGTGCCAGAATTTGAAGCCCATTTGTATGAGTAGTCAGCACCGACTAAGTGCTCACCCAAATCTGTGACATACGGTTTTTGTAGAACTGCATAAGAACGTTGATACAGAGGAGCGATACCCGCATCTTCCATCAAGATCTTTTCAGCAGCAAGCAGGCTAGCCCATCTTGCATCAAGGTCAGTCACGTTTGTGCGTGCTTCATCGATCAAAGCATCGTATTCAGCGTTGGAGTAACCGGATTTGTTGTTGCCGTTTTCTGTTTGGAACAATTCCAGGAAGTTGATCGGGTCAGCATAGTCAGCTCCCCATCCAGCTAATTCGATATCGTATTCGCCGGAAGTATCAGCTTCAAGACGGACTTTGAAAGGTACATTACGCAAGGTAACAGTCAATCCAGGAAGGTTTGTCTGTAATTGGCTTTGCAGGAATTCAGAAGAACGTTTCGCATTTTCTGTGTCATCGCTCAACAATTCCAAAGTGATGGATTCAACACCCAACTCAGCCAAGCCTTTTTCGAAGTATGTTTTAGCTTCTTCAGCATTGTATGTCAGAAGATCGCCATTTTGTTTACGGTAGTCTTCGCCAGTTGAAGGATCCAAAGCAAGTTTTTCAGGAACCAATCCGTTTGCAGGGATGGAACCGTTCTGCAATACAACATCAGCATACGCTTGTTTGTCGAAAGCCATAGCTAAAGCTTTACGGATGTTGGCATTTTGTAATGGTGTGCCTTCTCTTTGTTGGTTGAACTTCAAGTAGAATACAGAAGAAGTCGGCATTGTGTGCACTTCAGGATCGCCGGCTCTTTGTGCTACGTACTCACCAGTCAAGATCATGCGGTCGATTGCATCTGTATCATACAGATTCAAGGCAGTGGAAGTCTCTTTGATGACTTCTACGTTGATTGCTTGCAATTTCACAGCATCTTTATCCCAGTACTCTGCATTTGGTTCGTACGTCCATGATAAGCTCGCTGCATCCCAGTTAGCTAACACGAATGGTCCGTTGTACAATAAAGCATCGCTGCTTAATGCGTATTGGTCGCCTTGTTCTTCAACAAATGCTTGATTTTGAGGGAAGAACATAGCCAATGTCAGAAGATCTTTGAAGTATGGCACTGGAGAAGTCAAAGTGATTTCCAGCGTTTTTTCGTCGATCGCTTTGACGCCCAATTCTTCAGGCGCAACTGCACCATCAATAATTTCGGTTGCGTTGGCGATAACACCTGCCATCATGTAAGAATATGAAGCAGCCTCTGCAGGGTCAACCAGTTTACGCCAAGAATAAACAAAATCTTCTGCCGTTACAGGCTCGCCATTTGACCAGTTCGCTTCATCACGGATAGTGAAAGTGTAGACCAAGCCATCTTCGCTGACTGTAGGATCTTCTGCTGCGATCCCTAATTCAACCGTTCCATCCAAACCTTGGCGATACAGACCTTCGTTTACGTTGCTTAAAGCAGTAAACGCAACTGTATCTGTAGCTTGTACAGAATCCATTGTAGGGATTTCAGCGCTTTCAACCAGATTTAACACCTGATCGCTGTCTGTTGCACCTGCAGACCCTGATGAATCGGCCGTGCTTCCCTCTCCGCCGCATGCAGCTAATACAAGTGCGGAGCTTAAAGATAATAACACTAAAGATGATAGTTTCTTGTTGCCCATATTTCTTTTCCCCCATTCCCTCTGTTTCTATAATTTCTATAGTAAGGTTAATTATAGTTCTGACTGATATTAAAATCAAGTTTGGGAATTTAATAAATTGATTAAAATTAGATTAACATACTCATATTTTCACTTTTTTTGAGTTTATATATCGATATTAGATATATATTGAGAATCTCACACAGCATGTCAGAACATTGAAATGTCGATGAAAGCGAAACCAAATGTTGTCAAACTGGCAAAAACCAACGTCGAACATTTGTTTATTAATAAACATTGAATTAATATATTAATATTGATATATTTGCATGATAAAGAGATATTCAATCGTTTTCACAAAAAAAATTACGCAACTCTATTTAAAAATCGTTATTCTTCTGGTTTTCTGCGTATAACACGGTTGTTGTATAGGCGTTGACCAGAATTTTTTCCATCATGATCGCTTCAGCTTTTCTTTCAAGAAAGACTTGGTTGTCTTCAACAAGGATGGCATACTTCCCCTTCTCGATCCGGAAGATCGTATCGCTTCGGTTCCCATTGAAAACGACGATATACTTTTTTTCTTCGTTCTCTAAAGCAAAGGCTACGATGTTGAAATTCTCGCTTAAGGTTGTGAAGTGGGCGTCAATTTCTTCGTGGGTATGCAAGCGGAACAGATA
>NZ_JBAWAZ010000354.1:0-2011 GCF_049589555.1 Trichococcus sp. | reverse complement strand
TGGAAAATCTTGAGGCATTGAAGAAAAGCATCAACTGACCTTCACTTTTCAGCGGGCGAAGTAGATAATCCGATTCGATGACAGCATCATTCCTAGATCCAGAAGTGTTATTGTTCCTCCTTGCGGCGTTTGCGTGCTATGATTTGGTTGAGATGAAATAACAGATGGAATCAAAACACCAAATCATGTAAGCAACCGGAACAAACGTTATTTCAGTCGAACAGCATGCACTTGTTTCAGTCAATGAGAAGGTATTGTCGGACAAGGAGGGAAAGGTATGTTATTTAACGATCGGAAAGAGGCCGGCATCCTGCTGGCAGAAGCTTTGGAGAAGTACCGCGGAGAAGATATCGTCGTATTTGCTTTGCCACGAGGGGGAGTGCCTTTGGGCGTGGAGATCGCCAAAAAATTGGCGGCACCGCTGGATTTGCTCATCACGAAAAAAATCGGACACCCATTCAATCCTGAATATGCCATCGGGGCCATCACAGAGGATGCGGACCCAATCTTCAATCCGGGCGAGCACGGGGTGTTGGACCAAAATTGGCTGGAATGGGAGCTGAAACGGCTCCGTCAGGAAATCAAAAGGCGCAGGGAAACGTATGTCGGCGCTGCGAACATCCAGTCCTTGGAAGGCAAAACGGCCATCATCGTGGACGACGGCATCGCGACCGGCTTCACGATGTTCGCCTCAATAGCGGCCCTCAAAAAGCGGAATCCGAAACGCATCATCGTGGCCATCCCGGTCACGCCGGAGGATACCGCGAAAAAGATGGACCAAATGGTGGATGCAGTCGTAGCCTTGGAGCGGACGGATGACTATCTCGGCGCTGTGGGTGCCTATTATGTCCGTTTTGATCAGCTCGACGACGCGGAGGTCGTCTCACTGCTCCGAAGCATGAACGTGAAGGAGGAGAAGGCAGATGAGTGATCCAGAAAAGGCAGTTAAGATAACCGGTGCTGGCGTCACATTGAATGGTGATTTGGCCCTGCACAGAGATCCGAAAGGGCTTGTCATTTTTGCCCATGGCAGCGGCAGCAGCCGACATAGTGTGCGCAACAAATACGTGGCTAGTGTACTGAGGGCGCATGGACTGTCCACTTTGTTGCTGGATCTGTTGACGGAAGATGAAAGCGAGTGGACCGACAAGCGTTTTGACATCGATTTGTTGACCCAACGGTTGACGCTTGCGGAAAACTGGCTGAAGCAACAGGATGAAACAAAACAGCTGCCTATCGGGTATTTCGGATCGAGCACCGGAGCGGCTGCTGCTTTGCAATCGGCAGCTGCGTTAGGCGATGAAATAAAGGCCGTTGTTTCGCGGGGCGGGCGGCCGGATTTGGCCAAAGCCTATTTGGCTGATGTCACGGCCCCGACGCTGTTGCTGGTTGGCGGCTACGATGACGGCGTGATCGAACTGAATGAGCAGGCCTACGCTTTGCTGAACTGCGAGAAGGAAATGACCATCATTCCGGGAGCCACCCATCTGTTCGAAGAAGCCGGTACGTTGGAACAGGTAGCAGAGTTGGCTGCGCAATGGTTCGTGAAGCAGTTTCCGAAAAAATAAGGCTGGTCAGACTAATTTCAGGCCGGATAGCAAAAATAAGCAGGACACCTTTCAAGCGAAGGGCGTCCTGCTTATTTTTATGGGCTGCGTCTGTATTATTTTGACTTGCTCCCTAAGGTGTCGCTCACTCGGATTCAGGAATGTAGGTCCACCCATTGTCGTTGTGATAAATCATCAGTTTGGACATCCCGCCGTCGACAGTGAAATTCTGCCCGGTGATGAAGCCGGCTGCATCGCTGCAAAGGAAACGGATCGTCTGTACGATGTCATCAGGCACACCGACACGGCCGACAGGATGCTGCAAAAGGTCAGCGGGTTCGTAGTCAGGCTGGTAATCCTCATCTTTATGGAAAGAACCCGTGTCGATCCAACCTGGGCTGATGGAATTGACGCGGGCTTTCCCGGCCAACGAAATGCTGAGGGCGTGCGTCAGAGAAAGGATG